>CAYZXP010000017.1:0-2102 GCA_964482415.1 uncultured Bifidobacterium sp.
GTCACTTCCTTCTGCACGGAGTCAGCGTCGAAGATCTTTGCAATCCCCGTTTCCTTGTCGCCGGTGCGCTGTGCCGCATCCCCGGCCACGCCGCTGATGCCGCTGCGCGTGGTGCTCGATGCCCGGTCGCTGTCCTTGCCGAAGCCGACACCCGTACCGGCTGGTGCCAGACTGCCTTGCGGCGAGAAACCGGTGCCGACGTTCACGCTGACGGACTCGGCTTCATACCGGGCGCGGTTCTCGATGTCGGACGTCTTGAGCGTGCCGCCGGTGACGAACGTGTTGCGCTGCGCATCACCGGCCGCCTGCGTGCTGGTGATTGCGCCGCCCTTCAGGTTGGTGTCGCCGGCGACCGCCACATCGAAACCACCATCACCCGCGCGGACGCCCGACTGCTCGATGACACTCGTGTACGTGCTGTCGATCTTTCCTTTTCCGTAATTCAGGTTCGCGCTCGCGCCGGCCCCGAAGGTCACGCTGCCGCCTACCTGCTCCTGCCGTGACTTGTAGGTGCTGCTGTCCTGCAGGCTCTCGATGTTCAGCTGCCCGGCGCTGGCCAAGGTCACCTGCGGCGCGGACACCACCGCCCCCTTGATTGTGGTGTCGGCTCCGGACTGCAAGCTCACTTGCTCGCCGCCGGCCACCCGCGAATTGCTCCACGCAAGGTCGCTGCCATCGGCATTGCCGCGACCGAGGCTGCCCGACACGTTCACCCCGAAGCCGGTATTACTGCCCACGCTCAGTACCACGCCTACGCTCGCGCTTGAGCTGCTGTTGTCGCTCACCTGCGTTTGCGCGTTGGCTGCGGCCTGCAAATTCAGCGCATGGTCGGCCATCATGCTGACCTGCTTGCCGGCCGCAATCTGGCTTCCCTGCACGGTCACGTCGCTCAGCTGCCGGTCGCCGGCAGCCTTGATCGTCACGTTATGGCCTGCGCCCACGTTCGATGCCACTGCGTCGCTGCGTGTGACGACGGTATGGCTGTCGCTCTTTGAGCTACCCACGCTGATGGACACCTGAATGCCGCCCATCTTGTCTGCGGCATTCGCATCACGCGAAGTTTCATTGCCTGCCGCATCTTTGCCTGTGCTGATCTGGTCCGCCTTGCCGTTGATGGTCGTGCCCTGACCGGCCTTGACCGCGTCATAGGCATTGGCTGCCGCCATCGCGGTGTTGGCACCGGCCAGCATCTTCATCCGGTCGTCCTTCGTGTTCGACGCTGCCTCACTCATTTGCTGCGCAGTCTGGACAGCCGAAATCACCGGACTTGTTACCGCCACCGTCACGCCGCTTTGCCTGAACTGCGTGTCGGTGACGGTGGTCTGGGTACTGCGGGCTTCGACGATGTCGACCTTGCGCGCCGCGATGCGCACATCGCCGTTCGGGGCGAGCACGGCGCTGCCTGCCTGTCGGGCCGTCTCGCCGGCAACAATGCTCACATCGCCCTGCGTGCTGCCCACGGTGGATGCCACCGCCGTAGCTACGGTCGTGTCGCTGTTGGTCTTCAGGCTACGGGTGCCGATCGTCACGCCGAATCCGCCCGAGCCCATCAGCCCGGAGGTCTTCTTCTGGCTCATGTGAGTCTCATGGCGGGAATCGGTGGCTGCCTCGATCGTCACGTTACGTGCCGCGTCAAGCGCAGTTCCGTAGGTGCTGGCGACGTTGCTGCCGATGATGCGGATGTCCTGCCCGGCCTGCACGCCGACCTGGTTGCCGGACAACAGGGTGCCCTGCTGCGTGGTCTGGTCGAGCTTGTCGCGATAGCTGTAGGTCGTGCTCGACAGGAAGCCGCTGCTGGTATGCCGGTGCGATTCGTCGACGCTGGCCTGCGATTCGGACGTGGTCAGCGCAACGTCGCGTCCCGCATTGACGCTGATTGCGCCATCGCGCGTGACGACCTGCGCTCCGCGCGCGGCAACATCGCGACCGGCGACGAGGTCGACCGCGCCGGTGGCGGTAATCGTTGACGCGACCTCAGTCCGGCTGGACTCGCTGCGATGGTTGCCGCCGCCCCAGTCCACGCGCTCGCTGCGTGCCTCAGTCACCGTGTCGAGCCGGATATCGTTACCGGCGGCAAGCACCACGCGGCCGGTGGCCGGGGT
>CAYZXP010000017.1:2202-28265 GCA_964482415.1 uncultured Bifidobacterium sp.
CCGGCAACCCGCTCGACGTTGGTGCGGTTGCCTTGCGCATTCGACTGGCTGCGCGTAGTCGATGCCACCGTGATGTCATTGCCGGCCGTGAGTACCAGTGCCTTGTCCGCCCTGATCTGGCCACCGGTGCTGTTGATATCCGTCGTTGCATTGACGATCACGCTGCCACCGGCAACCGTGCCGCCGAGGTTCCTCACATTCGCCGCATTCACGTTCACGACCTGTCGACCGGCGATGCTGCCGCCGTTGTTCAGGTCGCCGGTCAGGCTCAATCTCACCTGTTCGCCGCCCAGCAGCGTGCCATCCGGCTTCAGGTCGCCTTCGCGCACCTGCACATACACTTGGGGCACCAGCGCGCGCGTCACCTGCCCGTCCGGCAGCGTGACGTCCTTCTCCACCAGCCACACGATGTCGCTGGTCAGCGCCGCCATCTGCTCGGCGGACAAGGCCACGCCCGGGCGCAGCTGGTGCGCTTGCGCAAAGGTCACGCCGTTGTCCATCAGCGACTGGAACTGCGCCTCGTCGTTTGCATAGCCGGGCAGGAAGCGCCGACCGGTCAGCTGCGCGACCTGCTCGCGCACCAGTTTCTGTTCGTAGAAGCCGTCGCCGAGTCGCTTGTTCATCTGCTGCGGATCGAGCGCCAGGCGTTCCAGCAGGTAATCGGACGCGAGCCACTGCCGGTAGTTGGCAAAGCGAGGATCGGTCTCGACCAGGTAGCCCAGCGTGGCCGGCGCGGGACGATACAGGCTGCTCTCAGGTACGGTCGCCGCAAGATTGACGGTGCGAACGGATTCTCCGGTGCTGCTGCCGACGTCCACCATGCCGGTCGGCTCCGGCTTCGTGTGGTCCTTGTAGGCGACCACACCCAGCGAAATGGCCTGCACATCTGCCGACGGCTCATGGGCGGCGCGGGTGATGCCGGTACTGTCGGTGCCTTTGTCATGGTCACGCCAGAAGGACGTCACAGTGCCCCTGTCCGTGATCGTCCGTGTGCCGACTGCATCGATGTTGTGGACAGTCACCGCCTGCACATCGAGGTCGGCACCGGCCAGCATCCGGCTCTTGTCATTGGTCAGCGTCTTCCCGCGCACGCGCAGGTTGCCGCCGGCAAGGATCTGCGCCGGCGACGAGGTGGCGGTCACCTCGTCGGTCACGCTGCGCTGGTAGTCGTAGCGCTCCCAGCGCTCGTAATTGCCCTCCGGCGTATGCAGGTGAACGGACTCGTCGTCGTAGGGGTACACCCCCGGCGCGTCCGGCCGGTAGCGAGTGGTCGAGCCCGATCCCGCCACCTCCACGACGGTTTCGCTCGGACGGGTTTCGGTGCGCGTGCTGTGATGCGCATTGGTGTTGCGGATCTCGTCGGCTGCGATGTCGACATCACCCTTCGCCTCAACGGTCGCGCTCGTATTCTCAAGCAGTCGCGCCTGCCCCGCCACCCGTCCCTGCTCGTCAAGATAGCGGCCGATGGCAAGGTCACCCTCGCTGTACAGCAACGCACCTTCGCGGTTGGTGATCCGATCGGCGGCGATGTCGAGCCGCGTTCGCGCCGCAATCACCGGCGCGGCGCCGGCCTCAGCCTCATTCAGCACGATCTCGCCGTCGATCATCACGTGGTCGCCATAGATGCGGCCGGTGCCGAGATTCTTGATGGTCGTGCTCCGCAGCTGAACCTCGCCGCCGTCGATCAGTCCGCGGTTGATCAGCGCGTGCGGCGCGGTGGCGTTGATCAACAGCCGTTGGGCGACGAAGCTGCCGCCGGCTTCGTTGTTGATCTTGTCGGCCGTCACGTGGAGCGACTCGCCGGCGCTGATGGCCGAGTGATTATTGATCGTCCCCGCGGTCATCAGGCTCAGATGACGATTGGCGGCGAGCTCACCGGCATGGTCGTAGTCGGCGGTCAACCGAATGTTCACGTCGGTCGCGCCCAGCACCTTGCCATCGCCGGACAGGCTTGCGGCATCCACAGACAGCACATTGCCACCGGCGACCAGCGTGCCGCCGGTATTGGTGATGCGCAGCGTGAGCTCGCCGGCGGCGGCATCTTGTACCGACAGGTCCCCGGCGGAAGCGATGACCCCGCCACGGTTGTCGAGATCACCGGCCACCTGCAGGAAGGCGCGTTGTCCCGCGTAGACGATACCGCTGTTGGACAGCCCCTGCGCCGCCTGAACATCGAGCACGCGTGTGCTGTTGATGATTCCCGTGATCTCGAGCCGCCCCGCCGCCGTCATCCGGATCTCGTCTGTACCGCCGCCGATCGTGCCGGCGTTGCGAACGCCGACACCGCCCTCGGTGCCGACCAGCCAGATCTTGCGCGCATACATGCCGCCGAGCGCGCCGACATCGACCGCAAATTCCGGTCGTGTTTCACTGGTGGCGACTGCCGTCGGCTGCAGGGTGGCAGCATCGACGTCGTTGCTGCCGGCCACCATCGTCAGCTGCTGTGCGCGCAGCGCCGCGTTGACCTGCACCGCACGCGCGATCACGTCGGTAAAGTCGGCGCTGCTCGCATCCAGCCCGTCACCGGCAAAGCTCACGGTGCCCCGCCGAACGATATAGCTGTCGAGATTGCCATTCGCGCCATAGTGCGGCACGCCGGTGGTCAGGGTGGTGCGGTATGCGTTGATGAAGCCGCAGCCATCACAGCTGATGCCGGACGGGTTCGCAATGATCAGCTGTGCGCGCTGTCCGGCCACCTCAACATGGCCGCGCAGCAGGCTGGGGTCGCTGGAATTGACCTCGTTGACAATCACCGACGCCGATCGGTTAAGCAACGGGTTGGCCTGCACCCAGCCGCCGAGTGCGGTCTGCACCGATTGCGTGGCGTTGTTGAGGATCGCGCCATCACGTTGCACATCGAACTGGCTGTACGCATTACGCGAGACGCCGGCGCCATTTGGCGTCTGGATGTTCACCAGAGGCACGCCATTCGGTGCCGCTCCGACGATCGGCTGCCGATCGGGCGCGGCACTGCGATCGGGGATGATCTGCGCTGTCGCCACCGCGGGCAGCAGTGCCGACATCAGCAGGCCGGCGACAGGCACCCCGGCAAACAGCCGCGTGCCGCTGCCGGATCCGCCATGACTGCGCGTCGTCTCGGCCACGGCCATCAGCAAGCCGCGGGCACGGTTGAACACCAGGCGATAGCAGAGCTGGTTCATGTCGACACTCCTTTAACAGGGGATAGGCAAACGGATGACAGGTCTTCTGCGCACAGGCAGACAGGATGGGCGGCGAACCAGGCGCTCGCCTCGGCCGGATCGACCGCGTCGCCACGGAAGGTCTTGACCTTCAGGCCGCGCTCGGCGCCGTGGTGGTACAGGGATCGCGCCCACAGCGATGCGCACAGCTGGGCCTTCAGCAGGCGGCGCATCATGCTTGTATGGCCGAACGGCGCGATCCAGTCGACGATCCACATCCGGTCGCCGCTGTGCCAGTCGTCGGCAGTCATTTCCGCATGTGGCGCGTTGACATAGCGATGCTCCGCCGTTGCCGAAAAGCGTGCCCAGGACAGGTAAAACACCGGGCGACCGCCTTCGCTGGCAATCACGAACTGGCGTCGGGCAATCGGCGGCAACAGCAAGGTCGACAACCACTTCACCGGTATCTCGCGCCGTGTGGCGGCCTGCATCCACAGCCAGGTGGCTGCGCCGAAGGCCTCGGTCTCGCACCAGTCCTGCTGCAACAGTCCGGGGGCGATCACGTCAAAGCCGGGGGCCGACTGGAATTGCATCGCCGCCTCCGTCAATGAGACCAGCTGAGGCTGAACCCGACGTGCATTGCATCGCCGGCAAAGCCATCAGGACCAGACAACGAGCGGCCGGCGAACACGTCGCAGGCGACGCCGAGCACACCACCACGCAGGCCGACCACCATGCCGGCCAGATGCGTGCCGGCCAGCGATTCGCTGTGGCGCCCGCGCACTTCGCCATAATCGAGACCGGCATACGCCTCCAGCCCCGAGCCGCCCAGCGAAAAGCCGAGGTCGTTGCGCACCAGCCAGCCGCGATCTGCCGACAACACGCGCTGCTCATCGAAGCCACGCACCGAGAATCGGCTGCCGAGGCTGAATCGGTCCTGCGGCAGCAACGAGGTCCATGCCTGCTGCGCACGCAGCGCCAGCGTGTAGCGCAAGCGTTGCCCTGCCAGTGCAAACGGCAGGTTGTACAGCGCACCGACTTGCATCAGTTCAAGCCGGGTACTGCCTTCCGAAGCCTCGCTGTCCAGCCGCGTGGCGCCGAACGCGCCCGTGCCGCGCCGGTAAGCGGCGTTCAGGTCGAGGGTGGCATCGCCAAGGATTTCCCGATGCGTCAGACCGGCTTCCCAACCGGCGGTCTGTCGATGCTGCACCTGGATTTGCAGCCCGCCGACATCGTTGTCCGACTGCCGCGCCCACGCGCTCAGGTGGCCGATGGTCTTGCGGGTCGCGTCGCGCGCCAGCACCCGCGACAGTTTCAGTTCCTGGTTCGCGCTCTCGCCGCTGTAGACGGTCGTGCCCTGCGGGTTGGCAACCGGCTGCCGGTATTCATTGCTGCTGGCCGTCGCACCGAGCAGCCAGTAGCCGAAAGGCAGCGAATAGTGGACGGTGTGGCCCTCGGTGCCGCGCGGGCCGGGCGAGGATTCGAACAGGCTGCGATTGACGCTGACATACAGGAGATCATTCAGGGTGAGCGCGTGATCCCACGACAAGGTCAATGCGCCCAGATAGCGACCGGTGGACTTCAGGCCCGCGTTGTCGACCGACAGGTTGACCCGCAGCGGAAAGCCCTGCCGCCACACGATGACGACATCGCTGTCGCCGGGTCGGGCGTCGCTGCCGGCGGAAGGCTCGATACGGATGTCGGCGTCGGCGCTCGGTACGCGCTTGAAGTTCTCCAGCGCCTGCTCTATCGCACGCAGGTTCAGCAGTTCGCCCGGCTGCAGCGGCGCCGCATTCCACATCGTTGCGCGCGACGCAGTGCCGTCGGCAAAGCGAATCGCCCGTACGCGCCCGGGCACCAGCGTCAGCGTCAGTACACCGGTGCCCAGATCCTGCGGACCGGCCAGCACGCGCGTAGTGACATAGCCCTGCCGTACCAGTTCGTTCTGCATCCGGCGTATCGCGATGCCAATGCCGGTGCTGCCGATGCAGCGGCCGACAAGCTGGTCATCACCGCCGTCACCGGCGCGATGCGCGCTGTCGACCAGGCCCGCGAAACGATCCGCCATCTCTCCGGTCAGCACGATGCGCCTGATCACAAAACAAGGCGATTCGTTCGCAGGCACGCGCGGAACCTGTGCGGTCTCCGCCGGCCGCAGCCGCACGTCCGCCGCAGGCTCCAGCCGATTGCGCAACTGCGCCTCGCGCTCCTGCTGCCGCAGCAGTTGCTGGTCGCCGGGATCGGTAACAGACGGGACTTGCGCCGCCGCGCCGAGCGCAAAGCAGAAGGGCAGTAAAGCGCTGCAGGAAATCAGAATCCGTCGCATCGAACATCCGGGCAAGCATGAATAGGATGCTTCCCGCCGATGCCGCAATCACCTCGTCAGCAGAAGGAAGCGATGCGATTGTTCATTGCACGAATTCACAACGGGAGAAATTGGCGATCTCGATGGCGGACGGGGCTTCCCTGTTTCTGCTTGCGAGGCAAAGTGTTGCGAACATGTCGAGCGCTGATTTCTACCGAACGTCAAAGCGTCCGTTGAACGTTTCAGCGCTTCACTCAAGACCTGCACATGCCGTATGAACAGGCGCAGCCAGACGGCGATCAGCGCCCTTTGCAAGAGCCGAATATCGACATGGCGAAGTACGCGCATCGTTATCCGTCGCCGCATTCATGTCGGATACCGCATGCAGGGCGCGTGCTGCTGGAGGCCTATCCCAGACTGGACAGACACTGGTTGATCGCATCGCGCAGCCGCTCGGCGCTGAACGGCCGCGTCAGCACGCAGCTGCGCGTCGCCCCGCCCGTGTCGGGCGTGGCCAGCAGCGGTTCGTCACTGCAGAGAATCAGCGGGAAATCGGTATTGAATTCATCACTCACCCGCGCCACCGCCTGCAGCGCCGGCTCCGACGGCAGCTGCGCATCGACCATCAGCAACGAAGGCACGCGGTTCATTTGCGCGAGCTGGAGTATCGCCTCGTCCGCCGATGCGACTGCGAGCACGTCCACCCCCAGTCCCGGCGCGAGCAGCTGCAGCGCATGGCCGACCTCCGGATCGCCGTCGATGCTGACCAGCAGCGTGTTGGCCGGCGCGTTCACCACCAGCTGCGGCAGCACCTCGCGCAGCAGCTGATCCTCCTGCCGTTGCAGCCGCTCGGACCCGGACGCCACAGGAGCCGCCAACGGCAGGTCGATCGCAAAAATTGAACCCAGCCCGCTGTGGCTTTGCAGCGAGATGCGCGCGCCAATGCGGCCCGCGAGCCGGCGCGCGATCGACAGTCCGAGACCGACGCCCTGCACCGCCATCGCCGCATTGTCGCCGCGGTTGAATTCATCAAAGATCTTGCGGCGCATGCCCGCCGCGATGCCGGCGCCGGTATCGACCACCGCGATCCGGCAGCGCGCGCCGTCGACGCGCAGCCGCAGCCGGATGCCGCCGCGCCGTGTGTAGCGCATCGCATTGCTGATGAAATTGCGCAGGATGCGCTCGAGCAGCTTCGGGTCCGTCTGCACGGCGGCGCGCGCCAATCCGTCAGCGCGCAGTTCCAGCCGCAGCCCGAGGTCGTCCGCCATCCGCTGGTGCTGCCGCAGCAATCGCTCGCAGAAAGGCAGCATCTCCACCCGCTCCGCGCCCACCGCCATTGCGCCGCTGTCGAGCCGGCTGATGTCGAGCACCGACTCGAATACCTCGTTCATGTAGGCGATGCCTTGCCGCAGCCGCAACAGGCTTTCACCGGCACGCTCGCGGTCGTCATGATCGGCTGCACCGGCGGCCAGCCCGCGCTCAACGCCGGCCAGGTACAGGTTGATCGCCTGCATCGGCTGCTTCAGGTCGTGGCTGAACGCGGCCAGGAAACGCGAACGCTCCAGCTCTGCCTCGCGAATTTCGGCGCGCCGCCGCGCCAGTTCCTGCAGCAGCGCATCAATGCGCACCGCCGTCTGCCCGTCACGCGCACGCCGCCGCAGCGCCAGCACGACGAAGACCGCCAGCAGCGCCAGCAACAGCGCGGCCAGCAGTCCCGCCGCCACGCCCGGGGAGAAGGTCTCTTGCACGGCTAATCCTGACGGGCGCGACCGCCCCTGAAAAAATTTGAACGCAAAATGTTTCTCTGCGGATACATCGCGTATTATACTTTAGTCTCAATTGGCGCCGTCACCCGAGGCGGCGCGTGCGGCATAACAGGAGCAGTCCAATCCATGCAAAAGCCACCGTTTTCACAAGGCGGAGCTTGGCCGAGGGAAGAGCCGGACCTCACGGGAGCGCGATCCGAGCGCACGCCCGAGCATCCGTTTGGCCGCGCCTTCCAGGGCATGGCGGGCGCCGCCCCGCGTGGCGCGACGCCCAGCAGCTCCCGATTGGATCATGAACCGCCGCTCGGCGACGAGGACTTTCCCGGGCGCCTGCCGCCGGGCTTCAGCGATCTCGCGCGCCGCGTCGCCGAGACCAACCTGCTGGTCGACCGCGCCATCTCGTCCATTTCCGCCGAACAGGGCCAGCCGCAATCGGCCGAAACCCTGTCTGAGCTGGGCGAAAACATCAGCCTGCTGTTTTCCCAGCTCGACGAAAGCGGCGCCGGCGACGCGTCCGGCCCGTGGCACGCGCTTACCGAATCCCTGCGCGACCTGTCGGCCAAGATCGACCGGCGCGAGCAGCTGCGCGCCGAATTGCAGATGACCCAGCACTCGATAGACAAAGCGAAGTCGCGGCTGATCGACCAGATCCAGGAAGCCGCGCGTATCGAACAGGAACGATTGTCGCTGACGCGGATGCGCAGCCGGCTGGCCGCCGTGATGGCCGACAAGCTGCTGAACAAGCTGCGCTGAAAAAATTTTCCGAGATCGTGATTTTTCCTTGCACTAATACTAAAGTATGATTTAGTATTGCCGTGAAGAAACAGATCATGGCTCGTAGTGCGAGGCAATTGCGAGGCAATTCAACGCAACACGAAGCGACATCAGGCGAAACGATGCACACCGCCGGATAAGCGCGGGTTTCCTGGAAGGGGTAAGGATCTATGGCTGACAGTTTGCAGAAATGGGTGGGACGCAACCGTCCGCCCCGCGTTCAAATCACCTACGACGTCGAGATCGGCGACGCGATCGAGAAGCGCGAGCTGCCGCTCGTGGTCGGCGTGCTGGCTGACCTGATGGGCAAGCCGGCCTCGGCGCCGCCGAAGATGAAGGATCGCCGTTTCGTCGAGATCGATCGCGACAACTTCGACGAGATCATGACCAAGATCGGTCCGCGCCTCGACATGAGCGTGCCGGACACGATGAAGGGCACCGGCAACCTGAAGGTCGAGCTGAACTTCAAACAGTTTGCCGACTTCCATCCGGAAGCTGTCGTGCAGCAGGTGCCGCGTCTGCAGAAGCTGCTGCAGGCCCGCCTCGAACTGCGCGACCTGCTCGCCAAGCTCGACGGCAATGACGACCTCGACGGCGTTCTCGCCTCCGTCATCAGCAACACCGATGGCCTCAAGCAGATCCGCGCCGCCACCGAAGGCGACGCCGCTCCGCAACCGGCGGCAGTGGCCGCCAGCCCGGCGCCCGCAGTGGCCGAGGCCAAGCCCGAAGACAGCCCGCCGGCAGAAACCAAGGCCGACGACGCTCCGGCCGCCGAATGACGGCGCCCCGCGCACTGAACCTCACAGGTGATTGACATGGCAGACACCCAATCCTCCGCATCCGGCACCGGCGCCGCAGGCTCCGGCAGCCTGCTCGACCAGATCGTCCAGAACGGCAAGATGGCCAATGAGCCGTCGCAGGAAACCTACGCGAAGAAACTGATCGGCCAGTTCGCCGCCCAGATCCTCGACGAGGACATGAAGTTCAGCCCGGACAAGGGCGTGGTCGCAATGATCAACGAGCGCATCGCCGAAATCGACGCGCTGCTGACCAGCCAGGTGAATGCGATCCTGCACCACCCGGAGTTCCAGGCGCTCGAAGCGTCGTGGCGCGGCCTGCATGACTTCGTGTTCGGCAGCGAGACCAGCACCCGCCTGAAGATCCGCCTGATGGCCGCCAGCAAGAAGGAACTGCTGAACGACCTCGAGACCGCGGTCGACTACGACACCAGCGTGCTGTTCAAGAAGATCTACGAGGAAGAGTACGGCACCTTCGGCGGCTTCCCCTACTCGGTGCTGATCGGCGACTACTATTTCGGCCGCCATCCGCAAGACGTCGCGCTGATGGAGCGCATGTCGAAAGTCGCCGCTGCCGCGCATGCGCCGTTCATCGCCGCTGCCGGCCCCGCGCTGTTCGACATGAAGAGCTTCACCGAACTCGGCGGCCCGCGCGACATGGCCAAGATTTTCGAGAGCGCCGAGCTGGTGACGTGGAAAGCGTTCCGCGAGTCGGAAGATTCGCGCTACGTCGCGCTGACCTTGCCGCGCTACCTGTCGCGCCTGCCGTATGGCGCCAAGACGGTGCCGGTCGACCAGTTCGCGTTCGAGGAAGACTGCAACGGCAAGGAACACGACAAATACCTGTGGGCCAATGCCGCCTACCAGCTCGGCCTGCGCATCACCGACGCCTTCGCGAAGTACGGCTGGACTACGGCCATCCGCGGCGTCGAGGGTGGCGGCAAGGTCGAGGGCATGCCGGCGCATACCTTCCAGACCGACGAAGGCGACATCGCGCTGAAATGCCCGACCGAAGTGACGATCACGGACCGCCGCGAGAAGGAACTCAACGACCTCGGCTTCATCGCCGTGGTGAACTCGAAGGGTTCGAACTTCGCCGCGTTCTTTGGCGGCCAGACGGTCAACAAGCCGAAGGTCTACAACAAGGACAACGCGAATGCGAACGCGCAGCTGTCCGCGCGCCTGCCCTACATGCTGGCCGCGTCGCGCTTCGCGCACTACGTGAAAGTGATCGTGCGCGACAAGATCGGCAGCTTCCAGACCCGCTCGACGCTGCAGAACTACCTGAACACCTGGATCTCGGACTACATCTGCCTCAACGAGTCCGCGCCGCAGGCGACCAAGGCCAAGCTGCCGCTGGCGTCCGCCCGCATCGACGTCAGCGAGGTGCCCGGCAAGCCCGGTGCCTACAACGCCGTGGTCTTCGTGCGCCCGCACTTCCAGATGGAAGAGCTGACTGCGTCGATCCGCATGGTCGCCGAGCTGCCCGCACCGGCAGCCTGATCCGACCCACCGACGCGCCCGAGCCGAGAACCCATACCGGAGTGAACCATGCCCGCACTGAACATTCCTACCTTCGCCCGCAGCAACACCTTCAACGACGGACTGTCGTCGATGCCGCTGTCCGGTGACATCTACACGCTGACGATCAAGGATGTCGCCGGCGAAAACCTGATCACCGGCCCGGATGCGGGCGCGATGATGGTCGCCACCTGGACCTTCGCCGTCGACCTGCCGCTGGACGTGAACGTGGCGAACTCGAAGCGCGCGACCGGTCGTGCACGCTTCCAGGAAATGGAATTTACCAAGGCCGTCGACGCCGCCACGCCGACGCTGTACGCGAACTGCTCGGCCGGCACCAGTCTCGGCGAAGCCAAGCTGCAGGTCGGCCGCATTTCCGGCGGCGAGTACAAGGAGGTCATGTCGATCACGCTGACCAATCCGATCATCTCGCAGATCTCGACCGGCGGTTATGGCGAGGGCAAGGTGCCGATGGACACCTTCACCATCAACTTCACCAAGTGCGCGATGGAATACACCGCGCAGGACCCGGAAAACGCCACCGGCGGCAAGACCGCGTTCGGCTGGGATCTCACCACCAACACGGCCGCCTGATAAACCGGCGCGCCCGACAGCTTGCCGCGCGGTGAACACCCATGTCGCGCCTGATCCCCGGCGGCGCCCTGCCGCTGTTCGACAAGCTGGGGCAGTCCGGCGCCGACGACGCTGAGGCCGGCGACGTGCTGTCGGCCGACGGCGTCGAGGCCTCGGTGCTGCGCGAGCTGCAGCGCCTGCTGAACTCGCGCTCGCGGCTGTCGCTGGACGAGTTCATGGCCGCGCCGCTGACCGTGCTGGATTACGGCATCCCCGACTACAGCGCGCGCTCCGCGCAGAGCGAATCCGACCGCCAGCTGATCGCCGCCGCCATCACGCACGCGATCGACATCTTCGAGCCGCGCGCGGCCGACGTGGCGGTCACGCTGGTCAACGGCACCTCCGGCAAGACCATCGCCCTGTTCCGCATCGCCGCCAGCGTGCGCGTCGCGCAGACCGTGCGCCGCATCAACTTTACGCTCGCCACCGGCGAATACCTCGCGCCCGAGCCGGCGCCGGAGGCCATCTGATGCAGGCCTCCGACAACGAACTGCTCGACTTCTACCTGCGCGAGCTTGGCTGGCTGCGCGAGCAGGGGCGCGAATTCGCGCACCGCTACCCGAAGGTCGCCGCACGGCTCGACCTGCACGGCGGCGAATCGCGCGACCCGCACACCGAGCGGCTGGTCGAGTCGGTCGCCTTCCTCACCGCGCGCGTGCGGCGCGACATCGACGCCGAATTCCCGCAGGTCGCCACCGCCCTGCTGGAAAACCTCTGCCCTTCCCTGCTCGCGCCGGTGCCGTCGATGACGGTGGTGCAGATGGCACTCGGCGCGCAGGGCAAGGTCACCGCCGGGCTGCGCATACCGCGCCATGCGGCGCTGGTGGCGAATGCCGTCGGCGGCGAGGAAGTGCGCTTTCGCACCGCATGGGAGAGCACGCTGTGGCCGCTGCAGGTCGCCGATGCGCAGGTCGATGACGACGGCTGCATCGCGGTGCGCATCGCCACCCAGCCCGGCACCGACTTGTCCGAGCTTGAGATCGACAACCTGCGCCTGCACATCGCCGGCGACTGGGGCACCGTGGCCACGCTGTACGAATGCCTGTCCGCACGCGTGCGCAGCCTGCGCATCGAGACTGCCGATGGCCGCGCGCAGCGGCTGCCGCCGTCGGCCTGCCGGCCGGTCGGCTTCGACGCCGAACACGCGGTGCTGCCGCAGGCGCCCGGCGCGCATCCGGCCTACGGGCTGCTGCAGGAATATTTCGCGTTCCCGCAGAAATTCCATTTCTTCGACCTGCACGGACTGCGCGCGCTGCGCCTGTCCGGTGACGGCTTCACGCTGCGCATCGACGTCGGCGGCGTGTCGCGCAAGCTGCGCCAGCTGTCGGCGGCCAACGTCCGCCTCGGCTGCGTGGTGGCGGTGAACCTGTTCCCGCGCACCTCCGAGCCGGTGCAGCTTGACCACACGCAGCACGAGATCCTGCTGGCGGGCGACCGCGCGCGCGAGGCCTATACCGAGATCCACTCGATCGAGCAGGTCACCGCGTCCGACCCCGGTTCCGACCGGCCGCTGCCGATACCGCAGTTCTCGTCGCTCGACCATTTCAGCCCGCCGGCGGACGGCGTGTTCTGGGCCGCGCGACGCGAGCGCAGCATGCGCCGCGACATCACCGGCACCGACGTGTTCCTGTCCTTCGTCGACCAGCGCAGCACGCGCCGCGCGCCCGCCGCGCCGGTGATCTATGCGCGCACCCTGTGCACCAACCGCGGCCTCGCCGAGCAGGTGACGCCGGAAACGCGGCTGCGCGGCGAAGGCATTTCCGGCGGGCTCGACATCCGCTGCCTGGTCGAGCCGTCGCGGCAGCGCAATCCGCCGCTCGACGCCGACACCGTCTGGCGGCTGGCCTCGCTGCTGACGCTGAACCACGGCTCGCTGGTCAGCGGCGACACCGGCCGCGACCGGCTGCGCGAAATGCTCGCGCTGTTCGCCTCCGATCATCACCGTGACCTCGAGCAGATCCGCGGCATCACCGGCCTCGATGCGCATCCGGTCACGCGGCAGGTCGGTCGCGACGCATGGCGCGGCCATTGCCGCGGCACCGGCGTGCGCGTCGAGCTTGACCCGGAAGCCTTCGTCGGCGGCTCCGCCCTGCTGTTCTCGGCCGTGCTCGCGCGCTTCTTCGCGCTGTACACCACCGTCAATTCCTTCGTCGAGCTCGGCGTCTGGCGCGGTGACGAATGCCTGGTGCAATGGGCGCCGCGCGCCGGCGAGCAGGAGCTGCTGTAAATGAGCGCCGCCGACCGTCCGCTGCTGCAGCGGCTGCTCGAGCAGCCGCAGGGCTTCGACCTGTTCCAGGCCATCAGCCTGCTCGAGCGCGAGGGCGTGGCCGCCGGCCATGCCGAGATCGGCGCCGACGGCGTCGAGGCGGTCCGCCTGAAAAGCCACGTGTCGCTCGGCTTCCAGGCCAGCGACGTCAGCGAAGCCGGCCGCAATGCGCCGACCGGCGAGCCCTTCACGCTGTCCACGCCGGCGCTGTCGCTGGCCGGGCAAGGCGGCCCGCTGCCGGCCGCATTCACCGAGCTGCTGCTGCAGCGGCGCGCGGCCAAAGATTTCGCGACCTCGGATTTCCTCGACATCCTGCACCACCGGCTGCTGTCGCTGCTGTACCTGAACCGCAAGCGCCGCCGCATCGGGCTGGGCTGGGCGTCGCCGCAGGCATCGACCGTCGCACGCACGACCGAGCGCCTGTGCGGCCTCGGCGCCGACGCCGGCCAGCGGCACGCGCCCTGGCTGCGCCATGCGGGCCTGCTGGGCGGCGCGCCGCGCTCGATGGCGGCCCTGTGCGCGCTCCTGTCCGACCGCTATGGGATAAGCTTTGCCGGCGAGCAATTTGTTGGCGGTTGGCAACGGCTGGAAGATGACGAGATCACCGTACTGGGGTCAGCGCGCCGCGCACCGGCGCTCGGCCGCAGTGCCTTCCTCGGCCGGCGTGTCTGGGATCAGGCTGCAGCGATCCGGCTGTCGGCCACCCGGCAGCCGCACGAGCGCGTGTTGCGCTTGCTGCCCGGCGGCGAATTGCACGAAGACTTCAAGGCGTCCGTGCGCGGTTTCATACCGTCGGCATTGCGCGTCGAGGTCGCACTGACGCCGGCGTCCGGCGACGTGCCGCAGGGCCGGCTGTCCGCCGGCAGCGCCCCGCGGCTCGGCTGGAACGCATGGATGGGCGAATCCGCCGCGCCGCCGCAAGCGGCGCGCTTCACTTTCGAATGCGCTGGCCATGAGCACTGAACTTCGTACCCTGATCCTGCGGCTCGACCCCGAGACGCGCGCCGCGATGGAACGCGCGGCCGAGCTGTGCGCGCAGCAGACGCACTTCAGCGTCGATCCCGAGCACCTGCTGGCCGAGCTGCTGCGCGATGCGCAAGGCACGCTGGCTCGCCTGCTCGGCCATTTCCGCCTGTCGCTGCCGCGCACGCAGGAGCAATTGCAACAGGCACTCGACAAGCTCAAGCGCGGCAATGGCCGCACGCCGGTGCTGTCCGAACACTTGCCGCCGCTGCTGGAGCAGGCATGGGTGATCGCGTCGATGCAGCTCGGCGAGAGCCAGATCGGCGCCGGCTGCGTGCTGCTGGCCGCGCTCGAGTCCGGCTCCATGCGCGGGCTGCTGCTCGAATCGGCGCCGAACCTGCTGCAGGTCGCGCGCGAATCGCTGCGCGACGAACTGCGCCGCTCGTCCGGGCTGGCGCCCGCCGCCGACGCGGCGCCGGCCGGCACGACCGCCCGCAGCAAGACCCCGGCGCTCGACCAGTACACGGTCGACCTGACCGCACAGGCAGCCAGCGGCGCACTTGACCCGGTGGTCGGCCGTGACGAAGAGATACGGCAGCTGATCGAGGTGCTGATGCGGCGCCGGCAGAACAATCCCATCCTGACCGGCGAGGCCGGCGTCGGCAAGACCGCGGTCGTCGAGGGCTTCGCCCAGCAGGTGGTCGCCGGCAAGGTGCCGCCGGCCCTGCGCGGCGTGTCGGTGCGCGCGCTCGACCTCGGGCTGCTGCAGGCCGGCGCCGGCATGCGCGGCGAGTTCGAGCGGCGGCTGAAGGACGTGATCATCGAGGTGAAGGCAGCCGTGCCGCCGGTGGTGCTGTTCATCGACGAGGCGCACCAGCTGATCGGCGCCGGCGGCAACGAGGGCGTGGCCGACGCGGCCAACCTGCTCAAGCCGGCGCTGGCGCGCGGCGAGCTGCGCACGATCGCGGCCACCACCTGGTCCGAATACAAGCAGTACATCGAGCGCGACCCGGCGCTTACGCGCCGCTTCCAGGTCGTGCGCGTCGACGAGCCGGACGAGCCGGTCGCCATCGACATGGTGCAAGGCATCGTGCGCCGGCTGGAAGACCACCACCGCGTGCAGATCGCTGCCGATGCGGTGCGCGATGCCGTCCACCTGTCGCACCGCTACCTGCGCGCGCGCCAGCTGCCGGACAAGGCGATCAGCGTGCTCGACACCGCCTGCGCGCGCGTGGCGAATGAAGCGGCACAGCAGGCCGAGCCGTCGTCGCGCCCCGTGGTGGACGCCAGCGCGATCGCCGGCGTGCTGTCGAGCTGGACCGGCATCCCGCTGGGCCGCATGCTGGCCGACGAGCAGCAGGCGGTGCTGCAGCTGCACGACAAGCTGAAGGAAAAGATCGTCGGGCAGGACGCCGCGCTGGACGCCATCGCGCGGCGCATCCGCAGCCACCGCGCCGGCCTCGACGATCCGTCCAAGCCGGTCGGCGTGTTCCTGCTGGTCGGCCCGAGCGGCGTCGGCAAGACCGAGACCGCCTGCCAGCTGGCCGAGCTGCTGTACGGCGGCACGCAGAACATGGTCACGGTGAACATGTCGGAATTCCAGGAGGCGCACTCGGTGTCCGGGCTGAAAGGCGCGCCGCCCGGCTATGTCGGCTACGGCCGCGGCGGCGTGCTGACCGAGGCGGTGCGCCGCCAGCCGTACAGCCTGGTGCTGCTCGACGAAATGGAAAAGGCGCATCCGGACGTGCTCGAGCTGTTCTATCAGGTGTTCGACAAGGGCACCATGGACGACGCCGAAGGCACCGCGATCGATTTCCGCAACACGCTGATCCTGCTGACCTCGAACGCCGCACAGGACATCGTCTCCGGCGTCTGCGCGCGCCATCCGGACGCAGGCATCGACGAGATCAACGCCGAGCTGCGGCCGGCGCTGCTCAAGCAGTTCCCGCCCGCCTTCCTCGGCCGCGTGATCATCGTGCCCTACCGTCCGGTGCAGGATGCGCAGCTGCAGCGCATCGTCGCGCTGAAGCTGGCGCAGGTGGGCGAACGGATCCGCCAGTCGCACGGCGCGCGCTTCAGCTGGGACGCGGCAGCCGTGGCGGCGATCGCGGCGCGCTGCCATGAAGTCGAGAGCGGCGCACGCAACATTGACCACATCCTGACCCAGTCGCTGCTGCCGGAGCTGGCCTCGCAGGTGCTGGCGCGCATCGCCGCGCAGGCGCCGTTTGACGCCGTCCGGCTGGCAGCGGATGAGCGCGGCGGCCTGCAGTTCACGCTGGCAAATGAAGGGACGGCCGCATGAGGACCGGCTTCACGCAGGACGCGCAGCTGATTTCGGTCAGTACGGCCTTCGGCAAGGACAAGCTGCTGGTCGAGAGCTTTTCCGGCACCGAGGAGCTGTCGCGCCCGTTCGGCTTCAGCCTGTCGATGAAGTCCGGCGAGGTCGCGCTCGACCCGGCGACCATCGTCGGCACCGCGGCCACGGTGACGGTGAAGCACCCGGACGGCATGACCCGCTACTTCAACGGCATCATCAGCCGCTTCACCCAGTCCGGGCTGGACGCGGATTTCGCGTACTACAGCGCCGAGATGGTGCCGGCGCTGTGGCTGCTGTCGCTGTCGCGCGATCGCAAGATCTGGCAGAACCAGACGGCGGTGCAGATCATCGAGGCCGTGCTGACCGGCGCCGGCGTGACCTTCGAGAAGAAGCTCAAGGGCAGCTATGACACGCGCGAGTACTGCGTGCAGTACGACGAGTCGCCGCTCGACTTCATCACGCGGCTGATGGAGCAGGAAGGCATTTTCTACTTCTTTACCTTCGCCAGCGGCGCGCACACGATGGTGCTGGCCGACGACCCGACCGCCTTCGCCGACTGCAGCAGCGCCACCCTCGCCTTCCGCGGCCGCAGCGACAACCACAACTGGCCCGACAGCATGCTGCGCTTCGAAGCCAGCGGCCGGCTGGTCACGCAGACCTTCACCGGCGCCGATTTCGACTACACCCAGCCCAGCACCGCGCTGACCGCCAGCGCGGCCGGCAGCGGCGGGCGCGGCACCGTGTACGACTATCCGCACCTGCGCAACACGGTCGACGGCGGCAAGAAGCTGCTGAACCTGCAGGTACAGGCCAGCCAGCTCGACGGCTCGACCGCGAACGGCGAGAGCTCCTGCAACAGCCTGCACGCGGGCGGCGCGTTCACGCTCACCGATCATCCGAACGCGAAGCTGAATGCGCGCTATGCGCTGCGGCGCGTCACCCACCGCGCCACCGGCGCCGGGTATACCAATCATTTCGACGCCTTCCCGGCAGCGAACACCTTCCGCCCGGCGCGCAGCGTGCGCCGGCCGACGGTGCCCGGCAGCCACTCGGCGATGGTGGTCGGGCCGGACGGCGAAGAGATCTGGACCGACGCGCTCGGCCGCGTGAAGGTGAAATTCCACTGGGACCAGTCCGACGCCAGCGATGACACCTGTTCCTGCTGGGTGCGCGTCGCGCAGGCGTGGGCGGGCAACGGCTGGGGCAGCCTGTTCATACCGCGCATCGGTCAGGAAGTGATCGTCAGCTACCTCGATGGCGACCCCGACCGGCCATTCGTCGCCGGCAGCATGTACAACGGCGAGCAGGCCACGCCGGTCGAACTGCCGTCCAAGCAGATGCAGAGCGTGATCCGCTCGCGCCCGACCAAGACGGGCGACGGCACCTCGAAGTCGGCCGAGATCGAGGACGGCCGCATCCACGGCAACGAGATCCGTTTCGACGACAAGAAAGGCGACGAGGAACTCTACCTGCACGCCGAGCGCGACCTGAAGATCGACATCGAGGACGACCTCGAGACCACGCTGTACAAGGGCTCCGAAGAGCACCTGATCAAGAAGGGCGACCGCACGATCGAGGTGACCACAGGGAACGAGTCGCACACCGTCGGCGGCACGCGTGACGTCAGCGTGACCGGCGACGAGACGCACGAGAGCAGCGCCGAATTCAGTCACACGGTCGGGAAAAACTACACGCTGGAAGTCGGCAAGGACTTCGAGCAGACCATCAAGGGCGGCACCACGATCAAGATCACCGGCGACCTCGTGATCGACGTCGGCGGCAGCATCACCTTCAAGGCGGGCACGTCGATGACGGTCTCGTCCGGCACCGAGATGTCGGTCAAGGCCGGCACCAGCCTGAAGAGCGAGGCGGCCGCGTCGTACGGCGTGAAGGCCGGCGCCGACCTGAAGCTCGAAGGCCTGACCATCGCCGGCAAGGCCTCCGCCTCCGGCGAGATCGACGGCGGCGGCATGCTGACCCTGAAGGGCGGCATGATCAAGCTCAACTGACGCGCAGGGACAGACGATGGGCGACACGGTAAAGATACTCGGCGACGACGGCCTGCTGCGACACGCGGCCGGCATGCTCGACGGCGCGCTGCACGGCCTGGTCCAGAGCTACGACAACGCCGGCCGGGTGCTGATGCGCAATGCGTACGACAACGGCCTGCGGCACGGCGCCAGCGAATACCGGCAAGGCGAGCGCGTGCAGATGACGCAGCAGTTCGAGCACGGCCAGGCACACGGCCCGACCGTGGTGTACGACCCGGCCGGCCATGTCGCGGCCGAACTGAATTTCGTACAGGGCCGGCTGCAGGGCGAGGCGCGCTACTACGCGTACGGCAAGCTGGTGCGGCGCGCGAACTACAAGGACGGCCGGCTCGACGGCGTGGCCGAGGACATGCTGCCCGACGGCACCGTGATCCAGCGCAGCAGCTACCGCGCCGACGTGCTGCACGGCCCGGTCGAGCGCTTCTGGACCAACGGCCAGCCGATGGAGCGCAGCAGCTACGACAACGGCCTGCTGGCCGCTGCGCCGCTGCGCTTCGACCAGAACGGCAAGCCGCAGGGCGGCGAGGCGCCGAAGCTGATGGATCGCATGGAAAAACTGTTCCGGGGGAGCTGATGGGGAAACTGGTCTGCTCAGGCGCGATGCTCAAGTGCTCGTTCGGCATGGCGCCGTCGACGCTGAATGTGCTGCCGCTGAACCGCGTGCTGTCCGGCGCGCCGTCGGCCAACATCATGGACAACGTGCCGATGCTGAACATCCTGCCGTTCGGCATGTGCCAGTCGCCGGCCAACCCGATGGTGGCCGCGGCGACCGCCGCCGCAATGGGCGTGCTGACGCCGATGCCCTGTATACCGGTGCCGGCCGCGCCCTGGATTCCGGGTTCGCCGACGGTGCTGATCGCGAACATGCCGGCGCTGAATGATGGCTGCAAGCTGCTGTGCAACTGGGGCGGAATGATTGAAGTACAGATGGCAGGACAGATGACGGTCGACGTCGCATGAGGATGAAGCAATGAAAGTCACGCTGGCGCTGACGCCGAGGCTGGTCGCGATCTGCAGTGTGTGCACGGTGCTGATCGCGCTGCTGCTGGTGATGCTCGGCTTCGAGCTGGGCGAGCGTACGGTGCAGGCCGAATACGAAGCCAAGGCGCGCGTCGAGGGCGAGCGCAAGGAAGCGCTCAGCTGGTCGCCGGTGGCGGCGCCCTCGCCGACCGCGGTGCTGTACAGCGCGACCGCGCCGGGGAAGGACAAATGACGCGGATCGCGCTGCGCTTGCTGCTGGCCGGCGCGCTGCTGCTGGCCGGCTGCACGACCGTCAAGGGCTACCTGTTCCCGCCGGGCGTGAAACTGGACTGGGACTCGCTGTCGCTGTACGTCGATCCGGCCGCCAACCGCGACTTCCCGCTGGCGGTGGATCTGGTGTTCGTGACCGACGCGGCGCTGGCCAAGCGCGTGGCGGCCATGAAGGCGGCGGAATGGTTCGGCGCGCGCGATGCGCTGCGCAGCGCCAACCGCGAGGCGCTGCAGGTCGTCAGCCTCGAGCTCGCGCCCGGCGATTCACTGATGCTGCCGGAGAAGCGCGTGCCCGACGAGCGGCTGTTTGCCGCGCTGGTGTTTGCGGACTATTTCGCGCCGGGCGAGCACAGCGCGCGGCTGGAACAACTGACCGGCAAGATTGCGATTGAATTCGGCGCCACCGAGCTGTCGGTGCACGCCACGGAGAAATGAATGAAGCAAATGATTCGACGGGTTGTTTTCACGCGGAAGGCTGCCCATGAAATGTCCTGACCGCATACAGTGGCACGAGGGGATGCTGCTGTCGCCGCAGCATTTCCAGCTGGAGTCGGCGCGCATCGATGCGCTGGTCGGCTGGCACACGCTGATCGGCGCGCCCTATGCATGGGGCGTGAAGCGGCTGAAGTTCGACCTCGCGCTGGTGGCCTCGGGCACGCTGCGCGTGCTGGAACTCGAGGCGATCCTGCCGGACGGCACCGCGGTCGCGATCGATCCGGACGATGCGTCGTCGGTCGATCTGTCGCTGCGGCTCGACAGCGTGCGCGCCGAGCTCGCGCAGGGCCCGCAGACCGTCTGGCTGTGCCTGCCGGTGTCGCGCAACATGAAACTGCCCGAACTGGCGTCGCGCTTCCTGTCGGTAAAAGCCGATCCGGTCGAGGATGAGGTGTCCGACGCCGCGCCGGCCGACATACCACGGCTGCTGCCCAACCTGTCGCTGGCGGCCGGCGTCGCACCGCCGCCGCTGATGGTCGCCATGCCGATCGGCTGCGTGCTCGAGGACGACGGCGTGATCAAGCTCGGCGACGCGCTGCCGCCGCTGCTCGACTTGCACGCCGCGCCGGCGCTGCTGGATGCGGCGCGCGAACTGGCGCACACGCTGCGCAGCAAGGCGGCCTTCGTGGCGCGCCAGGCGGCCGGCGTGCCGGCCACGGACCAGCGCGCCGAGCGGCTGATGCTGCTGCAGCGGCTCTCCTGCATGGTGCCGGCCCTGCCGGTGCTGGAGGCGCAGCTGCAGTGCGTGACGATACCGCCCTTCCCGCTCTACCTCGCGCTGTGCAACCTGCTCGGGCCGATGTCGCTGCTGCGTCCCGGCGCGCTGCCGGTGACGCCGCCGGCGTACGACCATGCGCAACCGCACCTGTCGTTCGCGCCGCTGCTGCGCGAGCTCGGCGAGAACCTCGCCGAAGTCAGCCAGGACTATCGTGAAGTCGCGTTCGAATGGAGCAATGGCGCGTTCGAGCTGGTGCTGCGGCCCGAATGGGTCGGCCAGCGGCTGGTGGTCGGCCTGCGCGGCGCGCGCGACAACGAAACCGAAGACTGGATGGACACCGCCGTGATCGGCCCGGCCAGCCTGTATGCCGAGCTGCGCGAGAAGCGCGTGCTGGGCTACCGGCGCGGTCGCATTGCCGGCGCACCGGAGCTGCAGCTGCGGCGCCTGCCGGACGTGATGCTGTACGAAATCATCCCCGGTCCCGAGCTGCTGCGCGCCGAAGCGCGTCTCGTGATCGGCGCGTCCGGTCGCGGCGGCCAGTCGCGCCCGGCGGGCGTCGCGCTGTTCGTCGGCACGCAGGGTTACTGAGGACGGCCGGCGCATGGGCAAGCTGATACTTCCGCCGAAGCCGGCCGTGCCGCCGGTGACCGCGCTGATGGAGCCGACCGCAGCGGTCGCGCCTGTCGCAGCGCCGGCGGCGCCGACCGACTCGCTCCTGCTGCGCCAGCTGCGGCAGTTCGTGGCCGAGGTCGTACACATGCTCGACGGCTACGCACGCGCGGTGCCGGACGGCGACGCCGGCCCGGAAGGCGCGCGCCGCGCGGCCGAGGATGCCGGCGATGCGCTGGCGCGCGCCATCGATGCGCAGACGATGGAGATTGCGCGCGCCGGCAGCCCGTCCGACCGCGCGGCCGTCGACGAGCTGCGCTACCTGAAGGCGGCACTGGCCGACGAGCTGCTGCTGTCGCGCCCCTGGCCCGGCCGCTCGCGCTTCACCGACTACCTGATCGAGACGCGCCTGTTCGGCAGCAGCGTGGCCGGCGACGAGATCTTCCGCCGCATCGACCTGCTGCTGAACGACGCCAGCGGCCAGCCGTCACAGATGGCGCCGCTGTACCTGTGCGCGATCTCCACCGGCTTTGAAGGACGCCACCGCGGCGCCGATGCCGAGCGCTCGCTGCAGCCGCTGCGCGACGCGCTGTTCCGCAAGATCTACCGGCGCGAGCCCGAGCTGCAGCCCGGTCTGGCCGCGCAGCCGCGCATCGCCGACCGTGTCGTGTCGGCACAGGCCTACCGGCATCCGCTGTCCGAGATCGAACCGGTGCGCTTTTTCCGCATCAGCCGCAGCACCGTGCTGTTCGTGCTGACGATGCTGATGCTGCTGGCGCTGTCGCAGGCGGTCTGGCGCTGGAGCACGGCGCCGGTGCGGCGCGCGCTCGAGCCCGGCACGCCGGCGCAGATCAGGGTGCCTGCACCGAGCGAGGCCGGCCGTGGGTAACTATTCACTGGTGTGGATCCTGGTCTCGCTGTCGGCCGTCATCGGCGTGCTGGCGGTGGCAATCCGCTTCGGCATCCAGCGCGACGACGGCCGCGAGCGCCGCAGCGTGCTCGACCTCGGCCGGCTGCGCTCGTCGTTCCGCACCGCGGTCGGCGCCATCGAAGCCAACATCGCCGGACGCGACAAGCGCTATGACGTGCCCTGGGTCGTGCTGCTGCATGACGGTGATGCCGCCACCCGCCCGCCAGTCGAGGCCTGCGGCATTTCCAGCACGCTGGCCGGCGAGCAGCCGGCCTGGGCCAGCGACGGCCCGCGCTGGCACCTGTTCGACCGCGGCGTGGTGGTCGAGCTCGAATCGGACCTGCTCGATGCGCCGGTCGGCCGTGACGAGATGGAAAAGCGCTGGGAAGAATTCCTCTCGCTGTGCGGCCGCTACCGCCCGCAACGTCCGCTCGACTCGGTGATCGTGTCGGTGCCGGCCGAACTGCTGGCCGACCGCACGCCGGAAGGCCGCGATCGCCTGCGCCATCGCGCTGCGGCAGCCAGCCGCCGGATCTGGATCGCGCAAAACCGCTATGCGATGCGCTTTGCGGTGTATGTGGTGATCTCCGGCGCCGAACAGCTGCCGGGCTTCGCGCCCTTCGCCGAGGCGCTGCCGGCCGGCATGCGCGACAGCATGCTCGGCTGGGCGTCGCCGTTCCAGCCGGCCACGCTGTACCGGCGCGACTGGACCGACACCGCCTTCAACCAGATCGAACAGGATGTCGCCGACCTCGGCGCCGAGCTGTTCGCGTCGAACGCGCAGCTGCCGGCGCCGACCGACGTGTTCCTGCTGCCGTCACGCATCGCTGCATTGCGCGCAGGCGCCGCCGATTACCTCGACGAGCTGATGCGGCCGAACGCCTACCACGAACCGTTCTTCCTGCGCGGCCTCTGGCTCGCCGGCGGCGCAGCGCTGCCGGCCTTCCTGCGCGACGTGGTCGAGCAAAAGGTGTTCGCCGAATTCGGCCTGTCGCGCGCCGCGCATTCGCAGAAGCTGGCGCGGCCGATGCTGACGCGCGTGATGCGCTGGTTCATGATCGGCGTGCCGGTCGTCTACGCGCTCGGCATCGTCATCACCGGCATTCAGCTGCACCGCGTGCTGCCGACGCTGGCCGAGGGACTCGAGGGACTCAAGCGCGACACCGAATACCGCGCGCAGGCCACCGGCATGGGCGAGCGGCTGGACTTCGAGTGGTACCGCAAGACCGCGCTGCAGCTGATGGTCGGGCTGTCCGACCTCGAGTCGCGGCGCGTCGGCTCCAGCAACGGCGCCGCGGTCTACGACCCGAACCTGATCAATCCGTTCATGCCCGGCTCCTGGCCCATGTTTGACGACGTGCGCGCGCGCGCCATCGCACGCATCCACGAGAGCTTCGCCGACCTGGCGGTGCGCACGCTGCAGCAGGCGGTCTACCGCCGTACCGCGGAGCTGACCAATGCGCCGCTCAGCCCGTCCACCGGCCTGCTGACCAATGGCAGCGAAGACTGCGATCCGCCGCGCCCGCGCACACTGACGCTGCAGACCGGCGTGAAGTCCTCGCTGGCGCCGGAAGACCTGGCGGAGTTCACCGCACTGGCCGCCTATTCCGGCGACCTGACCCGGCTGCAGGCCAGCGTGAACGCCATGCGCCGGCTGGGCACGCCCAGCCAGGACAATCCGAAGCAGCTGCGGCTGCTGGTGCTCGACATGCTCGGCGCCGACATGCCCGGCGACCTGCAGGGCAGCGTCAACCTGTTTGCCGTCGCCGCCTCCAAACAGGGCGCCCTGATCGACCGCCAGCCGGTGTCGCTGGCCGCGCGCTGCGGCTTCATCAAGGGCATGCTGGCGCTCAACCAGCGGCTGTTTGCCGAAAACGCGCTGGTGCGCAGTGAAGAACAGGTGCAGGCCGCGCGCAATACGCTGCTGAACCTGTTCACCCGCTCGGAGGCGCCGGACAGCGCCGACGTGATCGCCGCCTTCCGCAACCTGCAGGAAGCGCTCGCGGGCCAAAAGATGCTGCTGGGCCAGGGTCGCGGCGGCTGGCTGCTGCGCGACGAAATGAAGCTCGGCAATTCCTACGACAAGCTGGCAAAGGAATTTGCCGACAATGCGCTGATCGGACCCGACGTTGTCGAGCAGTCGCTGCGCCGTGCGCGCGAGGACTTTGCGCGCACCCGCCAGCGCTACCTGTCCCTGTTCGGCGATGACAGCACGGCACTGGCGCCCGGCAAAGACGGCGCGCTCGAGCTGTCAAAGGAAAGGCTGGGCCTGCTGGCCGCCATCGAACAGCTGATGACGCAGCCGCTGATGCAGCCGGCCGCCGGCAATGCGCTGCAGCCGACCGCGCGCGGCACGCGCGTGCAGTGGGACATCGACCAGCTGGCGAAAGCGGTCAAGCTGGCCGACGGCCGCCGCAAGTACCTGACCGAAGACCTGCCGCGCTTCCCGAGCGACCTGCAGCCGGCGGTGCAGGATGCCATCGACTACCAGTACGCGCTGCGGGTGGTGGACCTCGTCGGCCATGCGTACACGCAGCTGGCCCCCGAAGCCGCCGACACCGCGCCCGGCGGCGCCGCGTCGTACGAGGTCGCCACCGGCCACCTGAAGCGGCTGGTCGGGCTGTTGCAGGAGCTCGACCAGGACGACGAGGCGCGCACGCTGCAGGGCATCGTCGCCACCGACGCCGCGGCGCGGCTGCGCCAGCTGAACGGCGACCTGCAGGAGGCGCGCCTGTACGCTCCCGGCGATGACGACGAGGCCCGTGCCGAGGGCCGCGGCACACTGAACCTGTTTGCCAACGGCGGCGGCGACGTGCCCGAGTACCTCGCGCAGCAACTGTCGCGCGTGCAGTCGCTGTCGGCGCAGGCGCAGCTGCTGCGCGGCGCGCTGGCCAGCGAGCCGCGCAGCAGCGAACTGGCGCGCTGGAATGCGATCGCGCGCGAGCTCGAATTGCAGGCGGCGAAGGACCCGAAGGGCAGCGTGGGCCGGCTTGAGCGCTTCCTGCTCGACCTCGGGCGCGAGCTCGATGCCCCTGCCTGCCTGACGGTGTTGCGCGCCAACGAGCCGGCGCGGCAGCCGTCGAACTACTTCGCCGAGCGCCACGCAGAGCTGCACCGGATGGTGACGCGCCGCTGCATGGCGCTCGACCGCCGCAGCTTCGTCGAGCAATGGACGGCCTTCGCGAACGACTTCAACCGCATGCTGAAGGGACGCCGCCCGTTCGCCGGCAACCGCAGCGGCCAGCGTGCTGCCGACTATGCGGCGTTGCCGCCGGCCGACCTGTCGGAGGTCGGCGGCCTGCTCGCGCGGCTGCCGGCGGTATCGCCCGAGATCTTTGCGCGCAACAACGTGCCCGAAGGCTCGGCGGTGCCGATCCGCGACTTCGCGCTGCAGCTCGCGCAGGTGCGGCAACTGCTCGCGCCGCTGTTCCCGGCGGACGCATCGCAGCCGGCCGCGCTCGATGTGGCCGTGCGCTTCCGTGCGAACGCACATGCCGAGATCGACGGCAACAAGATCATCGACTGGGCACTGACCATCGGCGACCAG
>CAYZXP010000018.1:0-27944 GCA_964482415.1 uncultured Bifidobacterium sp.
GATCGCGCTGGCCGTCTCGCTGGCGGTGTCGCTGCTGCTGTCGCCGGCGCTGTGCGCGTACATCCTGAAGGGCGGCGCCGACCATGACACCAAGCCGATCGCCTTCATGAAGCGCCACTATCTCGCGCTGTTCGACCGCGCGATGGCGTCGCAGAAGAAGACCGTGCTGGCGGCCGTCGGCCTGCTGCTGGCGTCGTTTGCGATCGTGCCCTTCCTCGGCAAGAGCTTCATCCCGATCATGAAGGAAGGCTCGATCACGCCGTCGATCATCCGCATGCCCAGCATCTCGCTCGACGAGGCCGTCAAGATCGACATGGAGGCAATGAAGCGCGTGGCCAGCATTCCCGGCGTGCGCAACGCCGTCTCGGTGCTCGGGCGCGGCGAGTCGCCGGCCGACCCGTCCGGCCCGAACGAGTCAAACCCGATCGTGTCCCTCGACCCGGCGTCCGACCGCTCGCAGGCCGAGATCGAAGAGGACATCCGCCTTGCGCTCTCGGACATCCCCGGCGTGCAGATCGTGATGAACCAGCCGATCGCGCAGCGCGTCGACGAGATGCTGACCGGCGTGCGCTCGCAGCTGGCGATCAAGATCTTCGGCGATGACCTGAACGAACTGCGCCGCCTGTCCGAGCAGGTCGCGCGCGCCGTGAAGAAGGTGCCGGGCGCGCGCGACATCCGCGTCGACCGGCTGTCGGGCCAGCAGACGCTGACCATCGACATCGACCGGCGCGCGATCGCCCGCTACGGCATCAACGTGGCCGACATCCACACCATCATCGAGACCGCGCTCGGCGGCAGCGAAGTCAGCCAGCTGTACGAGGGCGAGCGCCGCTATGCGATCCTGCTGCGCTATCCGGAAGGCTTCCGCAACTCGGTCGACGTGATCCGCGAGACCCTGCTGCGCACCGCAGACAATGCGGTGATCCCGCTGGAAAGCGTGGCCGATGTGAAGCTGGTGGACAGCCCGCCGATGGTCAACCGCGAGGTCGGCAAGCGCCGCGTGGTGGTCGGCGCGAACGTCACCGGGCGTGACCTCGGCGGCTTCGTCGCCGAAGTGCAGCAGCGTGTCGAGAACGAAGTGAAGCTGCCGGAAGGCTACTACTTCTCGTGGGGCGGCCAGTTCGAGAACATGCAGCGCGCGATGGGCACGCTGATGGTGATCGTGCCGCTGACGATCGCCGCGATCTATTTCCTGCTGTTCCTGATGTTCAAGTCGGTGCGGCTGGCCGCGCTGATCATCACGGTGCTGCCGTTCGCATCGATCGGCGGCGTGTTCGGCCTGGCCCTGACCGGCGAATACCTGTCGGTGCCGGCGTCGGTCGGCTTCATCGCGCTGTGGGGCATCGCGGTGCTCAACGGCGTCGTGCTGATCACCTACGTGCGCCGGCTGCGCGAGGAAGGCGTGCCGCTCGACGAGGCGCTGCGCGAAGGCTGCGTGCAGCGTTTCCGCCCGGTGATGATGACGGCCACCGTCGCGCTGCTCGGCCTGGTGCCCTTCCTGTTCGCCACCGGCCCCGGCTCCGAAGTGCAGCGGCCGCTGGCAGTGGTGGTGATCGGCGGCCTGATCACGTCGACGCTGCTGACGCTGGTCGTGCTGCCGGTGCTGTACCGCTGGTTCGAGCCGCCGGTGGTCGAGTCCGACGAGCAGCGCCACCGGCGCCTCACCAACACCGCAGTCTGAGCCTTGCGGCGGCGGCCCGTCTCCCCGACGGACCGCCGCCGCGCCTCCTCCTTTGCAATTCCCTGACTGTGCCCATGGTCACCACGGGCCGGTACGTCACTGCGCTAAGATGCCCTTTCATTTTTCCTGATCCACACGCGCAGGCGGCGACATTCACATTCCATGATCGAGTTGCAACTCATCGGCTGTAACGGCGGCATCGGCGGCGCCGCCCGCCAGACCACCTGCTACGGCATAGGCGATCGTGTCGTGATCGACGCCGGCACCGGGCTCGGCACGCTGTCGCTTGAGCGACTGGCGCGCATCGACCATGTGGTGCTCACCCATGCGCATCTCGACCATGTGGCCGCGCTGCCGCTGATGGCCGATTCGGTCGGCGCCTTGCGCGACACGCCGCTGACCGTATGGGCGCATCCCGACGTGAACGCGCTGCTGCGAACGCACCTGCTGAACGACCATCTGTGGCCGGACTTCACGCGCCTGCCCAGCGAGGAAGCGCCGTTCATCCGGCTGCGCGACATGCCGGCCGAAGGCGCCGGGATCGCGGGCTACCGGATCGCGCCGCTGCCCGCGGACCACGGCATACCGGCCTGCGGCTACCGCGTCGAGGCGGGCGGCGTGGCAGTCGCGTTTTCCGGCGACACCGCGGACTGCCCGTCGTTCTGGGAGAAGCTGGCAGGCGACGCACAGCTCGCTGCGGTCGTGGTTGAATGTTCGTATCCGCTGGCCATGGCCGCGATGGCCGACCTCACCCGACACATGCACGCCGGACAGGTGGCAGCAAGGCTGGCCGCGCTGCGCGCCGGCGTGGCCGGCGTGGTCATCCATCGCAAGCCCGGTCTCGAGGATGAGATCGCGCGTGACCTGCAGTCGCAACCGCACGGCGGCGACCTGCGGCTGCCCGAACCGGGCGACATCTACCGGTTCTTCTGATTCGCGCCGGCGGCGCCGGCCGCCTGCCCTGCCAACTTCCTGCCTGCGGCCCTGCGGCCACCGCGATGCCAATCCGGCATCTTCATTCCTCTTTTGAAAACGATTTCGCCCGCAATTCGGCCAACCTGTTTTCAATTATGAAATCAATACCTGTCTCCGGGTGCGAGACCTGCGTCCGGCCGCAGGAAAGACATCATTTTCGCGAATGTTTCGTACTAAGATGGCGATAACGCATCAGACTAAAACAATCATTCGATGCCCTCGTTTCGCAGCCCTTCCGCCATCCCTGTGCCCGCGCAGCGCCTGCGCCCGGAGACTCCATGGAAATCTCGCAAGCAATAGACATCCGCAATGCAATGCAGAAGTCGGGCGTCATCATGGCCTACAACGGCGTGGTGTCGGACGAGCTGATGGTGACGCTGGCCGACATCCTCAAGGCCCGCCTGCTGGGGCTTGACGACGCCAAGCGATCGCGCACCGTGTTCTCGGTGTTCATGGAAGGCATGCAGAACCTGATCTGGCACGGCCGGACCGCGACCGGCGCCACCGGCATGGTGTGCATCTCCGAAGAAGACGGCGAGATCGTGATCGTCTGCGGCAACCGCATCGCCCGCGCCGACTCGCTGAAGCTGAACGCAATGCTCGGTCAGCTGCAGTCGGCGGACAAGGACACCATACGGCAGCTGTACCGCGAGGGGATGTCGCGCTCGAACGAGCACGAAGGTCCCGGCGCCGGCCTCGGCCTGCTGGAAATCGCGCGCCGCGCGAGCCACCCGATTTCCTTCGCGTTCACCGACATCGACGAAGGGCACGTCGATTTCTTCCTGGCCGCGAGAATCTGAGAGGAACCCCATGAGCGTCATGACCGACCTGCACATCGAGCCGACCGACCGCACTCCGGAGATCCGGCTGTCGCCCTCCGAAGGCGTATTCAGCATGAAGGGCGAATCCTTCCCGGAAGACGTGTCCGCGTTTTACGGCCAGGTGATCGTCGCGATCGACCAGCTGGCCGCCAGCCTGTCGCGACCGCTGGCGGCGGACGTCGCGATGGTCTACATCAACAGCTCGAGCATCAAGGCGATGTTCCGCATCTTCGAAGGCTTCGAGGCGCTGCGTAACGGTGGCCAGGCGGTCAGCGTGAACTGGCACTACCAGGAAGACGACGACATCATGCAGGAGCTCGGCGAAGACTTCAAAGACCGCTTCCCGGATCTCGCCATCGACGTGAAGCCGGTCTGACCTGCCGATGGACGATCCGCTGTTTGACCTGTACGACAGGGAAAAGCGCCTGCTGGCCGAAGGGCCCGCGCTGCTCGAGCGCGGCAATGACGCCGAAGTACGCGCCTTTGCCGAACGGCTGTTCGAGCGCTTTGCGAAGGTCGTGCGCGAGAACGAAGACCTGACGCGGCACTCGGACCGGCAGGAGCAGCGGCTCGTCAAACTGAACCAGAACCTGAAGGCGCAGACGCGCGAGCTCGACGAGCGCAAGACGGCGCTGGAGAACCTCTCCGCCCAGCTCGCGAAATACCTGCCGCCGCAGATCCACGAAGCGCTGTTCGCCGGCAACCACGACACCCGGATCGCCACGCGGCGCAAGAAGCTCACCGTGTTCTTCAGCGACATCAAGGGCTTCACGCAGACCTCGGAAAACCTGCAGCCGGAAGCGCTGACCGAGTACCTGAACGAATATTTCTCCGAGATGACCCAGATCGCGCTCGAACACGGCGCGACCATCGACAAGTACATGGGCGACGCGATGATGGTCTTTTTCGGCGATCCCGATACGCGCGGCGTACGCGACGACGCGCGCGCCTGTGTCGCGATGGCGCTGCGCATGCAGGAGCGCATGGCATGGCTGCAGCGATGCTGGCGCGCGAAGGGCTTCGACCAGCCGTTCGAGATCCGCATCGGCATCAACACCGGCTATTGCAACGTCGGCAATTTCGGCAGCGACCAGCGGATGTCGTACACCATCATCGGCGGCGAAGTGAATCTCGCGCAAAGGCTGGAATCGGCCGCGGACGTCGGCGGCATCCTGCTCAGCTACGAGACCTGGGCGCATGTGCAGGACATGGTCGATGCCGAGCCGCGCGGCGGCATCCAGATGAAGGGCATCGCGCGCAACGTGCAGACCTATGCGGTGAAGGGTCGCCGGACCGCTCCCGAACAGGAACGGCTGGCGCTGGAACATCCGGCCGGCATCGCCATCGGCCTCGACCCGGCCGCGCTCGATGGCGAAGAGCGGCAGCTGCTCGCGGAGCGACTCGAGGCGCTGGCTTCGCGCCTGCGTGCGGCCGGCTGACCCGGCATGCCCATCGACTTTTCCGGCGGAGGACCGACGATGCGAAGGCTGCGCCCCTGGATGATAGCGGCCCTGCTGATGCTGTGCGCATCGGTCGCACAGGCATTCGACGTCGGCCCGCGCACGCCGCTGGTCTTTACCGACCCGCAAGGCACGCGCGTGCTGGTCGATCCGCAGGGCACGCTGAACGCAACGCAGGCGATGGCGCGCGCGGCGGAATTCCGTCCCGCGGCCGGCCTCGGCAAGCTCAACCTCAGCCACACCTACTGGACGCTGAACACGCTGGTGAACCGGCTCGGTACGGACCGCGAGATCCGCATCGACATCGCCTCGTGGGCGCGCGTCGATGCGTGGGTGCTGCAGGAAGGCCGCCCGCCGCAGCCGCTGCAGCCGGTCGGCGCGTTCCGCCCGAGCTATGGCGCGCTGACCTGGACCAATCCGTACCAGGCGGGCATCGGCGAGGCCGACAGCCAGTTTGCGGTGTTCACGCTGCCGCGCGACGCCGAAGTGCGCGTGCTGACCCGACTGCGCGCCAGCTACAACCTCGCGCCGGCCGGCGTGGTGCCGACCTTCCACGACCATGCGCGCTATCTCGAGCTGCGCCGCTTCGGTCTCGAACTCGAAGGCGTGATGGTCGGCATCCTGTTGACCGTCGGCGTATTCGGCTGGTATTCCGCGATGCGCAACCGCGACCGGACCAGCGTGCTGTACGCGGTCTGGATCCTGTTCGCGCTGCTGTCGGCAAATGCGCAGCGCGTGCATGACGGTGCGCGCCTGTTCGAATTCGCGCTGGATGCGCGCGACGTCACGTTCGCCGGCGCCGACCTGTCATGGCTGCTGATCGTCTCCCTCGCCTACGGCCAGACGATCGGCTATGTGATGTTTGCGCGCAGCTTTCTCGACCTGCGGTCGCACATGCGCACGGTCTACCGGATCACGAACGTGTACGCAGCGCTGACCATTGCCCACCTGGTGCTGGTCTGCTTCACCGACCACCAGCTGCCGAACACGCTGGTCTGGGGCCCGCTGGCGATGATGATTGTCGCGATGCTGCTCACGCTGTTCGGCTGCGCGTACCAGCGCTACCGGCAGGGGCTGAAGGTGGCGAAGTTCTTCATGTTCGCGATGGTCCCTTACCTGTTCTTCCGGCTGCTGTTCATGCTCGGCGTGCTGCTGCAAGTGCCGTCGCCGTTCAACCTGATGGAATCGAAGGGCATCGGCCTGTTCATGCAGCACCCCGGCACCGCGCAGGCCGTCGGCGTCTGCTGCGAGGCGCTGATCATGGGCCTCGCGGTGTTCGCGAAGAACCGCTGGCTGCAGGACGAGCTGAAGGAAAAGATGCAGGCGCAGGCCGAGCTGGTGAAGAACCAGAACGAGGTGCTGGAAGCGACGGTGGCCGAGCGCACGCGCGAGCTGGTCGAGAGCAAGGCCGACACCGAGCGGCAGCACCAGCTGCTGGTCGACTCGATCGCCTATGCGAGCCGGCTGCAGCGGGCGCAGCTGCCGCGCGCGCAGCGGCTCGACGGACATGTCGGCTCGTGGCATGCGCTGTGGGAGCCGCGCGACACCATCGGCGGCGATGTCTGGTGGGTGTCGGCGCCGGACGCCACCGGACGCGTGACGGTGGTGCTGGCCGACAGCACCGGCCACGGCGTGCCCGGCGCGATGCTGTCGGTGCTGATCAGCACCTCGCTGGAGCGGATGTTCGCGACCCGGCCCGACCTCGACCCGGCGACGGCGCTGTCGTCGCTGGACCGCGCGCTGCGCGCCGGCCTGAACCAGTCGGGCGCCGATGCGCAGAGCGATGACGGTTGCGACGCGGCGGCGGTGCGCATCGATCCGCACGCGCGCTGCATCGAGTTCGCCGGCGCCAAGCTGGGCCTGCTGCACCTGCGCGCCGGCGGCGAGGCGGAACGCATCCAGCCGACGCGCGTATCGCTGGGCTACCGGCAGCCGCCGGCGCAGGAGCCGGAATTGCAGCGGATCGATTGTTCGGCGGGAGATGTGCTGCTGCTGGTCACCGATGGCGTGACCGATCAGGTCGGCGGCGACGGTACGCCGCGCGCCTACGGCTACAAGCGGCTGGCCGCGCTGCTGCAACGCTGCGCCGGCCAGGACGCGCCGGCCATTGCCGCCGCCCTGCGCCACGACCTGAGCCTGTGGCAAGGCAGCCAGATGCGCCGCGACGATGCGACGGCGGTCGTGCTGCAGCTGGCCTAGCGACTGTTATCCGATTCCCCCCATGAGGGGCGGCACTAGCCGCGCACGCGGCCGCGCCGCTCGAAATGTGCCGGGCTGGCCAACTCCCATTGCGAGCGGAACGGCTCCGGCAGCGCTGGTAGCCGGGTGGGTTCCAGCAGCGCCCCCGGCTCCAGCGTCGGCAGCGTCGACGCCAGCGACACCGCCCGCCCCTGCGCATCGCGCACCATCAGGTAGTCCGCCGTGACCTCCGACGGCTGATCGAGGCCGGCCGCGCCCAGCAGGTCAGCCAGCGCAGCAACCGTCATCTCGTGGAAGTTTTTCACGCGCGTGGCCTTGTCCGGCACCACCAGCGCGCGCTGCCGTTCCGGATCCTGCGTCGCGACGCCGCTCGGGCAGCGGTCGGTATGGCAGCTGCGCGACTGTATGCAGCCGAGCGCGAACATGAAGCCGCGCGCGGCGTTGCACCAGTCCGCGCCAAGTGCAAGCGCGCGCGCAATATCGAACGCGGAAATGATCTTGCCGGCCGCGCCGATGCGGATGCGGTCGCGCAGGCCAATGCCGACCAGCGTGTTGTGCACCAGCCGCAGTCCCTCGCGCATCGGCATGCCGACGTGGTCGGTGAACTCGACCGGCGCCGCGCCGGTGCCGCCCTCGCTGCCATCGACGACGATGAAGTCCGGGCAAATGCCGCTGTCCAGCATCGCCTTCGCAATGCCGAACCATTCCCACGGCTGGCCGACGCACAGCTTGATGCCGACCGGCTTGCCGCCGGAACGCTCGCGCAACAGCGCGATGAAACCCATCAGCTCCAGCGGCGTCGAAAATTCGCTGTGCCGCGCCGGCGACACGCAGTCCTGCGCCATCGGCACGCCGCGCGCAGCCGCGATCTCGGTGGTGACCTTGGCCGCCGGCAGCACGCCGCCGTGACCGGGCTTCGCTCCCTGCGACAACTTGATCTCGATCATCTTCACCTGCGGCGACTGCGCCTGCTCGGCAAACTTGTCGGCGTCGAAATGGCCGGCGGCGGTGCGGCAGCCGAAATAGCCCGAGCCGATTTCCCAGACCAGGTCGCCGCCGTGCTCGCGGTGGTATTTCGAGATCGATCCCTCGCCGGTATCGTGCGCGAAGCCGCCCATCTGCGCGCCGTGGTTCAGCGCGAGGATCGCATTCTGCGACAGCGCACCGAAGCTCATCGCCGAGATGTTGAAGACCGACGTCGAATACGGCTGGCTGCACTGCGGCCCGCCAACCTGCACGCGGAAGCTCTTCGGGTCGGGATGCGTCGGCATTGCCGAATGGCCGATCCACTCGCTGTCGGCGCCGTAGACCGGCTTGAGCGTGCCGAAGCCGCGCTTGTCGTTGTCGCGCTTGGCGCGCGAGTAAACCATCGCGCGCTGGTTGCGCGAAAACGGCAGGTTGTCTTCGTCGCTCTCGACGAAGTACTGGCGTATTTCGGGACGGATGTATTCGAGCAGGAAACGCAGGTGCCCGGTCAGCGGGTAGTTGCGCAGGATCGCATGCCGCGTCTGCCGGTAGTCGAGGCAGCCGACAACGAACAGCCCGAGCGACAGCAGCGACAGCAACGGCGACAGCGGAAACAAAAGGAAGATGCCGAAGCCGGACAAGACCCACGGCAGGTAACGCGAGTACGGACCCATACGCTTTCCCCTTTCAGAAGGCCTCCGGCTTGTGATGCCCGCCTGTCGGCGGGGCGGCCGACCTTGCGGGTCGCCGCCGGGTTCCGGTCCGGCCTAGGATGCTACGACTGCGTCGAGAGAATCGCCCGTGCTGCGGCGATGCGGCAGCGCCGCCGGCCGGCGGCGCTGCGATGCTTCAGTTGAACTCGACGGCCACCGTCGGGTCGCCGGGCAGGCCGAGGTATTGCAGCTTCACTTTCATGCCCGCCTTCGCCGGTTGCGGCGGGAAGAAGCCGCCAAGGCTGAGCAGGTCGCCCTTCTTCAGCACGATGCCTTCCTTCTTCAGCTCCTTCGCAAGCCAGATCGCCGCATTCAGCGGGTTGCCCATGATCGCGCTGCCCTGACCGCGGCCGAGTTCCTTGCCGTTGTCGGCGTCGTCGACCATCACCACCGTCATGTTCGCCAGCGCATCGGCAAAGGCCTGCGTATGCTGCACCGGCAGCTCGGCGCCGGTGACGCCGCCGCGGAAACCGACGTTGACCGCGATGAAATTGTTGCCGCTGAACTGGCCGTCCAGCATCAGGTCGGGCAGCTCGATGAAAGGCACCACCGACTCAAGGTGCCTGAGCGCCTGCAGCGGCGTGGTCGCTTCGGCCAGGCCGGCGTCCTTCACCTCGACGATCAGGTCGGCCTCGTACAGCGGGCGCGCGCCGAAGTCGTGCGGCAGCACGGCAATGATGTCGACCAGGTTGCGGTCATACATCGTGCCCCACTTCGGTCCGCTGACGCCGAAACGCTGCTGCAGCGCCGGATTGGTGAACGCGGCCTTGTAGCCGACCTTGCTGCCGAGGTGGAACGGCAGCTTGGCGGCGAGCTTGCGCTTCGCGCACTCGGCGTCCTCGAGCGCGATGTCGTTGCCGAAGCCCTTGCTGGGCTTGCGCTGCGCGAAGTCGGCGAGGTAGGCGTCGACCTGCGCATCGGTCGGGCAGGCAGCCAGCGCCGGCAGTGCGGCGAACGCGCAGCAGGCGGCAAGGGCGAGCGGCAAAATCGGTTTCAACGGGTGTCTCCTTGATCGGGTTTACGGCGGGCGTGGCCGCCCGGAAATCTGCGGCGAGGATAGCATGCAGGCAGCCGTCCGCAACCCGCCGCCGGCGCTGCCGCGGCGACTTGCCGGAATGGGAAGCCGGTGCCGGGCGCGCCAATCCGCATACAATCCGGGCTGCGCCGCCGCACTGCCGCGGCCGGCGCCGCCTTTGCAACCCCTAAGCGGAATACAGAACATGCTTGAATTTTTCCAGTCGCTGAACTGGATGGTGGTCGGACAGATCATCCTGATCGACATCCTGCTCGGCGGCGACAACGCCATCGTGATTGCGCTCGCCTGCCGCAAGCTGCCGGAGCAGCAGCGGATGAAAGGCATCCTCTGGGGCACGGCCGGCGCCATCATCGTGCGCGTCGTGCTGATCGCCTTCGCGGTGACCCTGCTGTCCGTGCCCTGGCTGAAAGTGATCGGCGGCGCGCTGCTGCTGTGGATCGGCGTGAAGCTGCTGACGCAGGACGATGACAACCATGACCACATTGACGGCGGCGAGCGGCTGGCGACGGCGATCAAGACCATCATCGTCGCCGACCTCGTGATGAGCATCGACAACGTGGTCGCGGTGGCCGGCGCGGCCGAGCATGCGGGCGCGGAACACAAGCTGATGCTGGTGGCCTTCGGCATCATGGTCAGCATACCGATCGTCATCTGGGGCAGCTCGCTGGTGCTGAAGATCATGGACCGCGTGCCGGCGCTGGTGACGGCCGGCGGCGCGCTGCTCGGCTATCTCGGCGGCGCGATGATTTCTTCCGACCTCGCGCTGAAAGACCGGCTGGCCGGCCTGCTCGACGGCGACCTGCCGCAGCTGGCCGCCGGCGACACGCGCCTGAGCATCGCCGGCATCGCCGGCGCGCTGTTCGTGGTGCTGGCCGGCTGGTGGATTTCGCAGCGGCGCGACAGCGCAAACGACCGCGACAATACAAGTTCGCCGTAATTCCTTATCATTTCGGCACCTCAACGCCTGACGGCGGAGCGTGCCCATGGTCCAACACCTGCCGCTGATTACGACGCTGGCGTCGGCTTTCAGCCTGGCGCTGCTGTTCGGCTACATCGCCACGCGCCTGCGGATGCCGGCACTGGTCGGCTATCTGCTGGCCGGCGTCGCGCTCGGCCAGTTCGCAGCCGGCTCCGCCGCCCATCCGGGGCTGGCATCCCAGCTGGCCGAGATCGGCGTGATGCTGCTGATGTTCGGTGTCGGCCTGCACTTTTCCATTGAAGACCTGCTGGCGGTGCGCAAGATCGCGTTGCCCGGCGCGCTGCTGCAGATCACCGTTGCCACCGCGCTCGGCGCCGCGCTCGCGCATGCGTGGGGCTGGGGCGCCGGCGCCGGCCTGATCTTCGGGCTGTCGCTGTCCGTCGCCAGCACCGTCGTGCTGCTGCGCGCGCTCGAGGCGCGCGGCGCGCTGGAATCGGTGAACGGGCGCATCGCGGTCGGCTGGCTGGTGGTCGAGGACCTCGTGATGGTGCTGGTGCTGGTGCTGCTGCCAGCGCTCGGCGGGCTCGACGACGGCGCCAGCGCGCCCGCCATCGGCCCCCTGCTGCTGGCGCTCGCCGCGGCGATGCTGAAGGTCGGGCTGTTCGTCGGGCTGATGCTGGCGCTCGGGCGCGCGCTGCTGCCGCGGCTGCTGTGGCTGGTCGCGCACACCGGCTCGCGTGAACTGTTCGGCCTGTGCGTGGTGGCCGCGGCGATCGGCGTGGCCGTCGGCGCGGCCGCGCTGTTCGGCGTGTCCTTCGCGCTCGGCGCATTCTTCGCCGGCATGGTGCTGCGTGAGTCGGAATTCAGCCGGCGCGCGGCCGACGAATCGCTGCCGCTGCGCGACGCGTTCTCGGTGCTGTTCTTCGTGTCGGTCGGCATGCTGTTCGACCCGCGCATCCTGTTCGCGCAGCCGCTGCAGGCGCTGGCGGTGCTGGCCATTATTCTATTCGGCAAATCGATCGCCGCGATGCTGCTGGTGCTGGCGTTGCGCTACCCGCTCAGCACCGCGCTGACGGTGTCGGCCAGCCTTGCGCAGATCGGCGAATTCTCTTTCATCCTGTCCGGCCTCGGCGTCGCCCTCGGCCTGCTGCCGGAAGAGGCGCGCACGCTGGTGCTGGCCGGCGCGATCGTGTCGATCGCGTTCAATCCGCTGCTGTTCACGCTGGTCGAGCCGCTGCGCCGCTGGATCCATGCGCGCTCGTCGCTGTCGCAGCTGCTCGAGCGTTCGGCCGACACGCTGGGCGAGCTGCCGATGTCGACCGAAGAGCGCTTCCTGTCGGGTCAGGCTGTGCTGGTCGGCTGGGGCCGCGTCGGCCGGCGCATCGCCGACGCGCTCGAGCGCGAGGCGATCCCGTATGTGGTCATCGAGCGCAACCGCGAACTGGTCGAGCGGCTGCGCGCGCAGGGCAAGGCGGCGGTGGCCGGCAATGCCGGCGACGCGCTGACGCTGGTGCAGGCGCACATCGCGCGCGCCGCGCTGCTGATCATCGCGGTGCCCGGCACGGTCGACGTGCGCGCGACCCTGCGCCATGCGATGCGGCTGAACCCGTCGCTGCAGGTGCTGGTGCGCACGCACAGCGAGCAGGAGGCATCGCTGCTGTCGGACGCGGTCGTGGGACGGGTGTTCCTTGGCGAGGCGGAGCTGGCGCACAGCATGGCCGCCGATGCGCTGCGCCGCTACGGCAAGGACGTCAACGGCGCACGCCGGTAAAGACGAAGCGGTTCAGGCTGAAGAAGTAGCCGTCCTCGCCGCCGATGGCGCGCGCATCGTCCTTCCACGCGGCGATGTCGTCCGCCGTCAGGCCGTTACGGCCCCGGGCGAAGTTGCCCAGCATGGTCATCATGCCGACGCTGTAGGTCTGCGGGTCGTAATCGACGTTCAGCAGCGGCACCACCTCGACGCGCACGTCGTCGAAGCCGGCCTGCGCCATCCGCCGCTTCAGCGTGCGCGGCAATTGCGGATGCGGTATGTGCTCGTTCCAGGTCTCGATCACGCGACGCATGCGCGCGTCGTCATGGCTTGCCCAGACCGCCGATTCCCAGTCGGTATCGACCAGCAGCGCGCGGCCGCCGGGACGGATCACGCGCGCCAGTTCGCGCAGCGCGCCGTCGACGTCCTCGACGTATTCATACACCTGCGACGCCAGCGCGACATCGAAGCTGCCGTCCGCATACGGCAGCTGCGTCACGTCGGCCTGCTCGAACGACACGTTGGGCAGTTCGGCGCAGCGGCGGCGCGCAATCGCCAGCATCGGCGGCGCGATGTCGATGCCGTTGACCCGGCCGGCCGAGCCGACCGCGCGCGCCAGCGCCTCGGTGGTCAGGCCCGGGCCGCAGCCGATGTCGAGCGCACGCTCGCCGGCGCGCGGCGCCAGCAGCGCCATCACCTTGTCGCGCTGCGCGACGACATCGGGCGTCAGGTAGATCGCAGCCAGCGTACCGGATGCGCGTTCGTCGAATTGCTCCTGTGCGGTCGGGGCGGTGCTCATGCTGCAAGGTCTCCTTCGTGTCGAGTTTTTTGAATTGTCGGTGCGGCGCTTACCTGCGCAGGCCGTCGAGCAGCGCGCGATGGAAGCGCGGCGGGTCCTGCATCTGCGGCGCGTGGCCCAGCTCCGGAAACAGCACCAGCGTCGCGCCCGGGATCGCCGCGGCAGCGCGGCGCGCAAGCTTCGGATAATCGCCCAGCCGCGCCTTCACGTCGGGCGGTGAAAACTCACGGCCGATCGCCGAGCTGTCCTTTTCGCCGACCAGCAGCAGTGTCGGCACGCTCACGCGGCCGAACTCATGCACCACCGGCTGCGTGTAGATCATGTCGTACAGCAGCGCAGAGCTCCACATCACCGGCTCGCGGCCGGGGCCGCGATACATGCCGGCCAGCATCTGCACCCAGCGCTCGTAGTCGGGCCGCCATTCGCCGACGTAATAGTTGCTGCGCTGGTAGTTGCGGATGCGTTCGGCCGTCACCTGCCGCTCGCGCGCCAGCCACTGGTCCACCGTCAGCGACGGCACGCCTTCGGCCTTCCAGTCTTCGAGGCCGATCGGGTTGACCATCACCAGCTGCTCGACGCGCTGCGGGAACATCAGCGCCATCCGTGTCGCGAGCATGCCGCCGGTCGAGTGGCCGACGACGATAAAGCGCCCGACGCCGAGCGCATCGAGCAGCGCGGCCGTATTGTGCGCAAGCTGCTGGAACGAATACTGGTAGGCCGCCGGCTTGGTCGATTTGCAGAAACCGACCTGGTCCGGCACGACCACGCGATAGCCCTGCGCCTGCAGCACGCGCATCGTGTCTTCCCAGGTCGCCGCGCAGAAATTCTTCCCGTGCAGCAGGACGACCGTGTGGCCATTCGGCTTCGCCGGCCGCATATCGAGGTACGCCATCTGCAGCGCCTGCCGCTGCGACTCGAAGCGAAAACGCTGCACCGGCGCCGGATAGTCGAAGCCTTCGAGCTCGGCGCCGTACACCGGAGCCGGTTCGGATGCAGGCGCGAGCTCGCCGGCAGCGACGGCGGTCGCGGCAACGAAGGTGAACGACGCGATCGATGCGAGCGATACGAACAGGCGGCGGAACATTCAGTGCAATTCCAGCTGGCGATGGCGGTCGGCGATGCAGGCAGCGGCAACGAAGCCGGCCACGGCGCCGAACATCACATAGTAGGCCGGCGCCAGCGGCGTGCCGGTGACGCCGATCAGCCAGGTGACGATCAGCTGCGCGAAACCGCCAAACAGCATCACCGCAATGTTGTACGCCAGCGCAAGGCCGGTCGATCGCTGCCGCACCGGAAACTGCTCGGCCAGCGCGGTCGAGATCGCGCCGAAGCCGACGGCGATCGCGCTGCACAGCGCGGCCTGCATCACGGCCAGCCGCGCCAGCGACGGCTCGGCCAGCACCCAGCCCATCAGCGGATACGGCAGCACGAAATACAGCGCGGCGGCCAGCATCAGCACCGGGCGGCGGCCGATGCGGTCGGACAGCCAGCCGAACAGCGGGATCAGCACGGTCAGGCAGCACAGGCCGACGACCTGTGCGGCGAAGGCGTCGTTCAGCGGGATGTGCAGCTGGGTCTTCGCATAGGTGGGCATGTAGATCAGCACCACATAGAACATGATCGTCGACGACAGCACCAGCCCGAAGCAGACCAGCACGCTGCGCAGGTGCCCGCGCAGCAGTGCCGTCAGGCCGACATGTTCCTTCGGCGCTTGCGCGGCCTCGACAAAGGCCTCGGTCTCCTCCAGGTGGCGACGCATCCACAGGCCGACCGGGCCGATCAGCAGGCCGAAGAGGAAAGGCAGCCGCCAGCCCCAGCTGTCGACCTGCTCCGGCGTCAATCCCTGCGTGACCAGCATGCCGGCGGTGGCCCCGCCGAGCGCGGCGACACTCTGGCCGACCATCTGCAGCGAGCCGAACAGGCCGCGCCGTCCGGCCGGCGCGCTCTCGATCAGGAAGGCGGTCGCGCTGGCGAACTCGCCGCCGGTGGCCACGCCCTGCAGCAGCCGCGCGATCACGATCAGCGCGGGCGCGGCAACGCCGATGGCGGCATAAGTCGGCGCGAAAGCGATCATCGCAATCGACACGGTCATCAACAGGATAATCAGCTGCATTGCCGCCTTGCGGCCGCGCCGGTCCGAATACATGCCGATCAGGACGCCGCCGACCGGGCGCATGAAGAAGCCGACGCCGAAGGTGGCCATCGCGATCAGCAGCGATGCGTATTCACTGTCGGACGGGAAGAACAGCCGCGACAGGATCACCGTCATGAAGCCGTAGACGACGAAGTCATACCATTCGAGGGCATTGCCGATCACGGCGGCGAGTATCTGGCGGGTCTTGACGGTGGGCTGCATGGTCGGCTGGCCTTTCTTGTTCGTTTTATTGTTCGCGTTATCGTGCGGTTTGCTGCGTCATGCTAAACGGGATCGGGGGTAGTCCGGAAGCCGTCCGCTGCGGCGGACGAACGGTGTCCTCGGTTACACTCGTCTTCATTCCCACACCGGAGACTGCCCCATGTCCCTGCTGATCCTCGGCCTCGTCCTCTTCATCATCCCGCACTCGACCCGCATCTTCGCCGCCGACTGGCGCTACCGCACGATGATGCGCATCGGCGAGAAGCCGTGGAAGGCCGCGATCAGCCTGGTCTCGCTGGCCGGCTTTGCGCTGATCGTGGTCGGCTACGGACAGGCGCGGCTCGACCCGGTGGTGCTGTGGCTGCCGCCGCTGTGGCTGCGCCACATTGCGCTGCTGCTGAACCTGGTCGCCTTCGTCTGCCTGGTCGCCGCCTATGTGCCGCGCAACAGCATCAAGGCTAAGTTCGGCCACCCGATGGTCGCCGGCGTCAAAACCTGGGCGACCGCCCACCTGCTGGCCAACGGCAACCTGGCCGACGTGGTGCTGTTCGGCGTGTTCCTTGCGTGGTCCATTCTCGACTTTCGCAATTCACGCCGCTACGACCGCGCGCACGGCACCCGCTATCCGGCCGGCACGCTGTCCGGCAACCTGCTGACCGTCGTCATCGGCGTCGCGTCGTGGGCCGTGTTCATGCTCTACCTGCATCTGCTGCTGATCGGCGTTGCCCCGGTCGCCTTCGGCTCATGAGCACAGCGCGATGAACTCCGGGGGAATCGCGACCGCGCGTATTCCCCCTTCCGGCTTGTGCGCGGCAAAGATCCGCACCTCGTTGCAGCTCATGATCTCGTCGTCGCCGCGCATCACGCGATGGCTCTGCACGAAGCTCTTGCCGCGCCACTCGGAGACGCTGGTGTGGATTTGCAGCTCGTCGCCGTAACTCGCCGTTTTTTTGAAGCTGGCCTGCGTGTCGACCAGCGGCGTGCCGAGAATGCCCATCGTCGCCTCGGTCTCGTGCCACGACGGCACGCCGCAGCGGACGAAGAAATTCCGCGACGACGCATCGATCCAGCGGAAAAAATTCGGGAACCAGACAATGCGCGCCGGATCGCAATCGCCGAACTCCACCCTGACCGTGTAAACCACCGTCTTCGTCATTTCATCTCTCTCCGTGCCTGTGCCGGCATCCAGCGTATCGGTTGTTCACGCAGCCGGCGCGGCGCGGCGCCGGCCTCGGCCAGCACGCGGTCGAGCGCCTTGCCGGCGTCATCGGCCAGCGCCGCCTCGCGTCCGCGCCGCACCGCCGCCGCGCGCCCGGCCGGCGACTGCAGCGTTGCGCGCGCCACATGCCGCAGCAGGTGCAGCAGGTTGTCCTTGCCGCGCTCATGCGTGCTGCCATAACCCTTGACCAGCCGGCCGCAGGCAGCCACCTCGAAGCCAAGCGAATTGTCCGCGGCGAGCGCCTCGACCAGTGTGTCCAGCCATTCGTCGATCAGCGCCTGCTCCTGCGCATGGCGGCTGCCATGGCGACGCAGCACGCGCAGCGACGCGAGCAGGCGCAGCAGCAGCGTACCCGCCACCGTGTGCGACGCCAGCTTCAACGGCAGCGCCCATGGTTCGCCGCGCTCGGCCTCGCGCTTGCGGCCCCAGTCCCGGACGCGCACGGCCAGCCACGCGGGCAAGAGCGCGGCCAGCTCGGGAATGCCAGGTTTCAGGTAATCATGCACGCGCAGCAGGTCGCGTTCGCCGGCGCGGGCTTCGCGGCGCACGCGCTCGGCGCGCGAGCGCCGGCTCTTCAGGTCGGCCACGCGCACGACGTCGTCGTAGCACATCCACAGCGCCAGCCAGCGCGCGGCTTCGCGGCTGGCGGCAAAACCTTGCGTGCCTTCCGGGTCAGCGGCGCGCTCGGCGTCCAGCACGCGCTGCACGCGCTCGACGTACTGGCGACCATAGGCATTGTCCTGGTAGTCGCAGGTGCGCGCATGGCCGAGCGCGACAATCTCGCCGACCGGCGCCGGCATGCGGCCAATCTCGGGGGGCAGCGCGGTGCTTGCGGCGGCTTGCGACACGGCCGGCGCCAGCTGCTCCTCGAGTGCGCGCTGCGCGCGCCCGCGGCCGGCGACGATGTCAAAGGCCGCATCGAAGCCCGCGCGGCTGGCCTGCGCGCCGCGCCCGCCGTCCTGCAGCACCGCCTCGTACGCGGAACGCGGAAACGGAAACAAGCCGCTGCCGGCGATCGCGCCCAGCATCACCGCGCTGACCGCGGTGCCGTGCTCGCGCGCGATCGCCTGCATGTCGAGCAGGTGCAGGCTGAGGCTGGCCGCCTGCACCACCGACAGCAGCTGCGCGCTGTCGAGCCGGCCGTCGCCCGGATGGCTGCGCTCCGGATTGGTCAGCGTGCGCGCGGCGGAGGCGATGAACAGCGTGCGTTGCGGCGACGGCAGGCCATTGCACGCGCAGCGCGCGGCCTCCAGCAGCTCGGACGCAATCACCGCGTCGAGCGCGCCGGGCGTCGGGTTCAGGCTGAACACCGGCTTCGCGTCGCCGGCCAGTGCCTTCGGCAGCGGCCAGACCTCGATGAAATAAGTGGTGGCGCCGGTGCGCTGCGCGACGCCGGGAATGGACGTCGCCTGCGCCGGATGGTCGCAGCGGCGCGCGACCTCGGCCAGCCAGCCGGTCAGCACGCCGCCGCCCTCGCCGCCGAGCGCGCACACCAGCAGGGAAATCGGACGGGTCATTCGTGTGCCTTCCTGAATCGCCGTCATGCCGGCCTCAGCACGCGCAATGCGACGGCGCGCAGCGCATCGAGCGCGCGCTCGCGCCAGCGCGGATTGCGCACCACCTCGGCGCGATAGAAGCTCGGGCACAGCGTGGCCGCGTGCGCATTCTCGCCGCACAGGCCGCAGCCGACGCAGCCGTCGATCACGGTCGCGACCGGATCGACCTTCAGCGGATCGGGATTGTCCTTCAGCGTCAGCGTCGGGCAGCCGGACAGCCGCATGCACGCATGGTCGCCATTGCAGACGTCCTCGTCGACGCCGTACTTCACGCGCACGCTGCGCTCGCCGCGCGCCAGCATCGCTTCCAGCCACGGCCGGATGCGGCGCTGCCGCTCGAGCTGGCATTCGCCGTCGGCAACGATCACCTTCAGTCCGCGAAAATCGGTGGTCAGCGCCTCGCGCAGCACGCGCCGCATCGTCGTCACCCGATACGAATGCACGGTGCGCAGCCACTTCACGCCGATGCCGGCCAGCGTGTCCTCGATGGTGCGGTCGGTTGCGGTCAGGCTGGCGGTCTTGTCGGCGGCGGTCGCCTTGTTCGCCTTGCCAGGCGTGGAAAGGATGTCCTGCGTGCCGGTGGCCGACGTGTAGCCGTTCTTGAAGATCAGCAGCACCGCATCGTCACCGTTGAACAACGCCGACTGCACGCCGGTCAGCAGGCCGTTGTGCCAGAAACCGCCGTCGCCCATGATCGAGATCACCCGCCGCTGCATCACCGGCGACACGCCCGCGCGCGATGCGAGGCTCATGCCGTAGCCGAGGATCGAGTGGCCAAGCGAGAACGGCTCGAAGGTCGCGAACGAATGACAGCCGATGTCGGCAGCCACATGCACCGGCCCGACGTCCTGCTGCGCCAGCTTGAGGGCGGAAAACACCGGGCGTTCCGGACAGCCGACGCAAAAGCCCGGCGGCCGCGCGGGCAGCGCCGCTGCGACCGGTGCGACGGGTGCGACCGCTGCGGCCGGGACGCGCTCGAGCATCGCCGCCAGCTGCAGCCGCCGCGCAGCGGTGGCGTCGAGCTGCGCGCGCACCGGCTGCACGTCAACCGCCGGCAGGTGGCGCGCAAAGAATTGCGCCAGTCCGTTCAGCATCGCTTCCGGATTCAGTTCGCCGGTAGCAGCAATCATGTCCTTGCCGTGCAATACGGTCTTCAGCCCGTGCCGCTGCAATACCGACGCGATCTCGTGCTCGATGTATTCGGGCGAGCCTTCCTCGACCACCAGCAGCGCGTCCTTGCCGGCGGCGAATTCGGCGATCTGATCATGCACCAGCGGATAGGTGACGTTCAGGATCAGCAGCGGCACCTCGCTGTGGCCATAGGCATCGGCCGCGCCGAAATCCTGCAGCGCGCGCAGCAGCGCATGCGAAATGCCGCCCTGCACGACGATGCCCACCTGCGCATGGCGACCGCCGCGCAGTTCATTGAGCTGGTGCGCGAGGATGTAGTTGCGCGCCGCCGGGATGCGCTCTTCCACCTTCAGCTTTTCATGGCGGAACGTCGACGGCGGATGCGCGAGGCGGCTGTAGTCGAATGCGGCCGGCTCGGCCATCGGGGAGAGCGCGGAGACGGCCGGACGGCGGTTGTCGCTGCAGGCGAAGCTGCCGCGCAGGTGGCAGGCGCGGATGCGCAGCTCCATCATTGCCGGCATGTTGGACGCCTCTGACGCGCGGAATGCATGCCGGACCATGTCCACCATGTTCTGCAGCTCGGGGCGGGGGTCGAACAGCAGCAGGCCCGACTTCATTGCGTACGCATGCGTGCGCTCCTGCACCACCGACGCCCCCTCGCCGTAATCCTCGCCGATCACCATCAGCACGCCGCCGGTCACGCCGGGCGACGCCAGGTTGGCCAGCGCATCGGCCGCGACATTGGTGCCGACGATGGATTTCCAGGTGACCGCGCCGCGCAGCGGGTAATGAATGGACGCGCCGAGCATCGCCGCGGCCGACGCCTCGTTCGAACAGGCTTCGACATGCACGCCGAGTTCGGCCACGAGATCCTTTGCCTGCACCATCACGTCGAGCAGGTGCGACACCGGCGCGCCCTGATAGCCGCCGATGTAGGACACCCCGGACTCCAGCAAGGCCTTGGTAATCGCGAGGATGCCCTCACCATGGAAAGTGTCGCCGGCTCCGAGCCGCAGCTGACTAATTTCTTGCTCGAAGGAAATTTCCACAGGAAATATACGTATTGGCGCCGGAAACAGCGAATTCTGCCGATGATAATCGGTCTACCAAGGATGTTTCTTTTCATATCCCAAAACCCGCGCTTTGCCCGCGGGCTTTCCGGAAGCCTCGCCGCCCGCTGTCCTTCGAACGTGAAAGCGACAGATGTAAAAAAGTGAAATCCCGCATTGCCGATTTGCACTTACCCGGCATAATCGCTATCATCTGGTTCAAATTGTGACTGAACAGTATAAATTCCTCGCGCCGTCAAGGAGATCCCTATGCTGATGTCCACCAAAGCCAACCGGTATGCGCACTCGCTGCTGAAGGCCCGTACCGCTGGCACCCTGCACCCGCTGTTGACTGACGACGGCAAGCTGACGTCTGATGATGCGTATGACATCGCACGCAGCCTGCTGACTATCCGCATCGCCCACGGCGAAACGCCGGTCGGTCGCAAGATCGCGTTCAGCAATCAGAAAATTCAGCCGCTGTACGGCAAGACTGAACTCATTGCCGAGCCGATCTGGAGCACGCTGTTTGACAGCAGTGTCGAGTTCGCGCTGGACAATGCCGCGGTGCACAAGCTCACCAAAGCCCAGGAGCCGCGGATTGAACCGCACATCGTGTTCAAGCTCGCACGCACGCCGGCACCGGACGCAACGCTGGAAGACCTTGCGGACTGCCTCGAGTGGATGGCGCACGGCATTGAAGTGTCGACGTCACCGTACAAGGACTGGGAATTCGACGCGGCCGACGCCGTGGCCGGGTTCGGGCTGCACCGGCAGCTGATCGTCGGCGAGCCGCGCATGCTGTCGCGCCAGGGCAGGCACGGCCTGCCGCAGGTATTGGCCGCCGGCAGCCTGTCGTTGTCGAAGTCGCAGGCCGATGGCAGCCAGCTGTGCGCGGCAGGTTTCGGCAGCGACCTCGGCGGCAGTCCGTTGCATGCGTTGCTGTGGCTGCACCGGCAGCTGCAGCAGCAGTCGGCATTCTCTCCGCTGCAGGCCGGCGAAATCATCGCTACCGGCAGCTGGACCAATCCGCAGCCGGTCCGGCGCGGCGAAGTCTGGTCGACGGCATTCGGCCAGCTCAGCGTGCCGGGGCTGGCCGTGTCATTCAGCTGAGGTCTTCTGCACGTTTCTTCGCTGCCGGTCGAAACCGGCGGCGAAGTCGTTCACTAGAATGGCTTCGGGATGCCGCCATCCCTGTCTGCTGAACGAGGAGAAGCCATGGCCGCAAGCAAGATACCCGTCATCGATTTCGGCATCAGCGCCGCGGACCGGAGCAAGATCGTCGAAGGCCTGAGCCACCTGCTCGCCGACACCTACACGCTTTACCTGAAGACCCACAATTTCCACTGGAACGTCACGGGCCCGATGTTCCAGACGCTGCACCTGCTGTTCATGGAGTTTTATACCGAGCAGTGGACAGCCGTCGACCTGATCGCCGAGCGCATCCGCGCAATGGGCGCGCCGGCGCCGGGCAGTTACGAGGCCTTCGCGACGCTGACCGCGATCAAGCAGAGTCGCGGACTGCCGAAGGCGCGCGACATGATCATCGAACTGATCGAAGGGCAAGAGACTGTCGCACGCACGGCCCGGCAGATGTTCGATGTCGCCGCGCAGGCAAATGACCAGCCGACCTGCGACCTGCTGACGCAGCGCATGCAGATCCATGAAAAGAATGCGTGGATGCTGCGGAGTTTGCTGGAGGAGTGACCAGCGGGATGCGGCCTGGCTTTTCCGGAGGAAGGGCTGCAGCGCCGCCGGATCCTCATGGTCGCCAGGCTCAGGCGGCCGGGTGCTCCTTCAACCACTCCCTGAGTGCAGCATTCATCCGTGTCTGCCAGCCGGCTCCGCTTGCCCGAAATGCGTCGGGTACGTCCACGTCGAGTCGGATGGCAACCTGGTCCCCGAACCGAGCGGCCGGCCCCGCCTCCTGCGCTGAGTTTCGACACCCGCCGCCATTTCCTCGGCCGTCGCCGGCCGCTCGCTTTCGTCCTCGCCATCCCAGACAAAATATCCGCGTGCCGGTTGCGTCTTTATCGCTTCAAGCACCTGTTTGCGCGTCATCGCTTTCGAGCCACTCACGATAAATCTCCGTCTCAATTTCGCTGCCATCCTTCCCTGTTTCGGTTTTCCAACTTTCTGCATGCCCGCTTCCTTGCCCTCCTCCGGCGGCACGGAGTCGCCAATGCCTGCTCCACATGCCTGCCCCACATGCCGGCATCCCGCATACCGGTTGCCAGATGCTCGACAGCCCTGCGCAAACTCCCCGGAAAGCTGGTATTTTTTCTGTCCCTGCAACCGGAACCGAGGAGGAACCATGAAATCACTGCTGGCCGCCATGCTGCTGTGCTTTACCGCAGCGGCATGGGCGCACAACTGCCCGAACGACATGAAGGCGATCGATGCCGCGATGTCGACCACGAAACTCAGCGGCGCCGAGCTCGACAAGGTGAAGACGCTGCGCGCCGACGGCGAGAAATTTCACAAGTCGGGCAAGCATGCCGAAGCAATGAAGGCGCTGGGCGATGCGAAGAAAATGCTCGGCATCTGAACCGCTGCAGATCTAGTTCCCCTGACGGCCATCCGCGGATGGCCGTTTCTTTTTCCCCACTCCGTTCGCTGCACCGCCAATTGACTCCCGCATGATTCAGGCTATGCTTGCGCGTTGGCAAAACGCAAATCCGGAGCGCCTAGTGTCACCCACCACCCTGCAGCTCGTCGCCGCCGCCCTGTTCGCACTGGCGCTGATCCATACCTTCTCCACATCGGTATTCGAACGCCTCGCGCATGCCCGCCCCGCGCATGCCGGGTTATGGCACCTGCTCGGCGAAGTCGAAGTGGTGTTCGGTTTCTGGGCGATGGTGCTGGTGGTCATCATGGCGGTGGTCGCTTCGAAGAGCGAGGCAATCGCCTATCTGGACAGCCGAAACTTTACCGAACCGATGTTCGTGTTCGCGATCATGGTGGTGGCCGGCAGCCGGCCCATCCTGCAAGGCGCGCGCGGCCTGGTCGACCTGATCGTGCGGCTGACTCCGCTGCCTGCCAAACTGACCTTCTTCTTCACCGCGCTCGCAGTCGTGCCGCTGCTCGGCTCCTTCATCACCGAGCCGGCCGCGATGACGCTGGCCGCGCTGCTGCTGCGCGATTCCGTATTCGCCAATGCCTCGAACCGGCTGCGCTATGCGGCGCTCGGCGTGCTGTTCGTTAACGTGTCTATCGGCGGCACGATGACGCCGTTCGCCGCGCCGCCGGTGCTGATGGTGGCGGCGAAATGGCAGTTCGACCTCGCGTACATGTTCACGCACTTTGGCTGGAAGGCGGCCATCGCCGTGATCGTGAATGCCACTGCGCTGACGATGCTGTTCGCGCGCGAGATTCGGCAAATGCCGGAAGCGCAGGCGCCGGACACCGCGCGCGTGCCGCTGCCGCTGCTCGCACTGCACCTGCTGTTCCTGCTCGGTATCGTGGTGTTCGCCCACCATCCGGCCGCCTTCATGGCGGTGCTGCTGCTGTTCATGGGCGCGGCGACCGCGTATCCGCAGCACCAGGACCGGCTGATCCTGCGCGAAGGCCTGCTGGTGGCCTTCTTCCTCGGCGGGCTGGTGGTGCTCGGCGGCCAGCAGCAATGGTGGCTGCAGCCGCTGCTGATGAAAATGGACGCCACCTCGGTCTATTACGGCGCCACCGCGCTGACCGCGATCACCGACAATGCGGCGCTGACCTACCTTGGCTCGCTGGTCGACGGGTTGTCGGAAGAATTCAAGTACGCGCTGGTGTCCGGTGCGGTCACGGGCGGCGGCCTGACCATCATCGCGAATGCGCCGAACCCGGCCGGCGCGTCCATCCTGCGTTCGCGCTTTGACAACGGCGCCATCAGCGCCGGCGGCCTGCTGGCCGGCGCGATCTTGCCGACGGTGGTGGCGATCGCCTGCTTCCGGCTGCTGCCCAACCTGTAAAGCGCGGCGGCGCTAGCGCAGGTTGAACAGGCGCAGCCCCGCTTCGTCCAGCGCGCGCTGCTCGCGCTTTGCAGCCAGCGCGCGCCTTTCACGCTCGTCGCGCTCGACCATCGCTTCCATCTTCGCCAGTTCGCGCTGCGCCTGCGCCTGCGCGGCCTTGGCCTCGGCCAGCTGCAGGTTCGCGTCCTGCAATTGCCCGTCGATGCGCGCGCGCAGCCCGCGCAGGTGCTCGAGGAATTTGCGGTAGGTGATGTTGTCGGCGATCGAATGTGCCGCCTTCTGCGCCTCGTTGTAGCGCGCGACATAGTCGTCGCGCAGCCGGTCGATGTGGGCGACGCCGGCCTCGAGCTTCTCGACCTGCTGCCTTGCTTCAGTCACGCGCCCCTGCGCGTCGCGCAGCGCGGTGGCGGCCTTGTCGGCCAGTACCTTCCAGGTGGTGGTCATGATCGTGCTTCAGATGCTCAACCGTTCAAGAGCCGGCGCATCGCCTGCCAGGTCGCCTTGTAATCCACGCCTTCATGCATCTCCTGCCGCAGGAAGGCCTCCAGCTGCTGACGCAGCGCGATCGCCTGATCGATGTCGGCATTCGATCCCGCCTCGTACGCGCCGACCGAGATCAGGTCAAGGTTCTGCTGATACAGCGACCACAGCCGGCGCAGCCGGTTGGCCAGCTTCAGTTCGTCCGGCGGCACCAGGTTCTGCATCACGCGCGAGATCGAGCCATTCAGGTCAATCGCCGGATAGTGCGCGGCATCGGCCAGCTTGCGCGACAACATCACCTGTCCGTCCAGCGACGCGCGCGCAATGTCGACGATCGGGTCCTGCGCATCGTCGCCTTCGGCCAGCACCGTGTAGATCGCGGTGATCGCGCCGTAGCCGTGGCGGCCGACGCCGGTGCGCTCGATCAGGTTCGGCAGCAGCGCGAACACCGACGGCGGATAACCTTTCGCCGTCGGCGGCTCGCCGATGGCCAGGCCAATCTCGCGCTGCGCGTGCGCGACGCGCGTCAGGCTGTCCATCAGCATCAGCACGTTCATGCCGCGGTCGCGGAAATATTCGGCGATCACATGCGTCAGGTGCGTGGCCTTCAGCCGCATCACCGGCGACACATTGGCCGGCGCGGCCACCACCACCGACTTTGCGCGGCCCTCGGGGCCGAGCACCTCGTTGATGAAGGCCTGCACTTCGCGGCCGCGTTCGCCGATCAGGCCGATCACGACCACGTCAGCCTTGGTATTGCGGGTGATCATGCCCAGCAGCGAGCTCTTGCCCACGCCGGAGCCGGCGACCAGGCCGATGCGCTGGCCGCGGCCCATCGTCAGCAGGCCATTGATGGCCTTCACGCCGACGTCGAGCACCTGGTTGATCGGGCCGCGCTCCATCGGGTTCAGCGGCAGTCCGAGCAGCGCGAGGCGGTCCGGGCAGTCCGGCTTCGGGCCGCCGTCAAGCGGCTCGCCGAACGCATCCAGCACGCGACCCAGCAGCGCCGGCCCGAGGCTGGCCTCGGATGAATGCGTGACCACGCGCACCGACGCGCCGGGGCCGATGCCGACCGGCTCGGTGAACGGCATCAGGAACAGCGTCTGATCGTTGAAGCCGACCACCTCGGCCTGCACCTTGTGCCCGCCGCCGGTCGCTTCGACCTCGCACAGCGCGCCGAGCGGCGCCATGATGCCGCGCGCCTCCAGCGTCATGCCGACCAGCCGCACCAGCGTGCCGGTATGGCAGGCCGGCGGCACACGCACCTGGGCGATCAGCCGCTCGACGGTATCGGCGTAATCAGGCATGGCCCTCCGCCGGTGCGGCCTCGGTGTCGTGGACGGCATGCGCGGCTTGCTCGACCGGCGCGGCCTCCTCCACCGGCTGGGCCTGCGGCGCGCGCGCCGGCAGCCGTCCGCCGCCGCTGCGCCAGCCGGGCGGGGCCGGCTGCGCCAGCGATTTTTTCAGCCCGTCGACGCGGCGGGCGATCAGGTCCTCGACCACGCTGCCGTCGAGCGACGCGCGCACGCTGCCGCGCTCGAGCGTGCCGTCCGGGCGCAGGTGGATGCTGTCGGCAAACTGCGCGACCGTCGGCCGGTACAGCTCGAGGTCTTCCGGATGCAGATGCACCAGCACCGGCTTGTCGCCGTGGGCATTCAGCTCGTGCAGCGCATTGTCGACCAGCCGCGCGATGGCCTGCGGCGACTGCGACAGTTCGCCGCGCACCAGCTGCTCGGCCAGGTGCACGGTGAGCTTTTTCATCGGTTCGAACAGTTCGTCGGGGTCGTACATCAGCTCGCGCAGGCCATCGATCACGGCCTGCAGCTGCGCGCCTTGCTGTTGCTGCAATTGTTGTGCGGCCGCCTGTTGTTCGGCCTGCTGCTCGGCCTGCGCATGCGCGACGCCGGCTGAAAAACCTTCGTCATAACCTTCGCGATGCGCGCGCGGACGCTCTTCTTCGCGGCCCTGTTGCTGTCCTTGCAGCTGCCCCTGCTCCAGGCCTTGCTGCAAGCCTTGCTGCAGGCCGCGCGCAAAGGCTTCGGCGCGCGCCTCTTCAATCATTTTGTCGATGGCCGCGCGGTCCGGGCCGGCGGGTTCCGCAGCACCCGGCTGCGGGCGCGCGGCGGCGGCAGGCTGTTCAGCCGGCTCCGCAGCCTGCGGTACTGGCTTGGATGCTGCCGGTGCTGCCGGTGCTGCAGGTGCTGCCGGTGTGGCCGGCGTCGGCCGGGCCGCACGTGCGGGCGGCGCAGCGGCGGGCGCAGACGCCGGTCGTGCGGGCGTGTCATCGCCGCCGGCCTGCGGGTCCGGGCTGAAGCGCGGCTGCGGCCGGGCCGGCGCTGCGGCAAAACCGCCACTGCCCGCCTCGTCTGCGGCGAAGTCCTCGTCGTCGCCGTGCAGCGTGCGATCGACCTCGAATGCGCGCATCATCTTGCCGGAACTGAAAGGATCGGGTCCGAAGCCGGCCGCATCGCGCTCGTCCGGCGCGCCGACAAAATCCTTCTGCTCGCGCTCAAGCAGGTTCTGGATCGCGAACGGATTCGAGACCGGATCGAACATCCGGTTCGGCATCCATGCGTTGCGCCTGCGCGCGGTGCCGGCGTCAGACAAAGTCCGCTCCGCCGGTCGACAGGATCAGCTCGCCCTTCTCGGACAGCTTGCGCGCCTGGCGCATGATCTTCTTCTGCGCGTCTTCGACCTCGGTCATGCGCAGCGGTCCCTTGGCTTCCATGTCGTCGAGGAACATGCCGCGCGCGCGGCTGGACATGTTGTCGAGGAACTTGCCCTTCACGTCGTCGGTCGCGCCCTTCAATGCAATCATCAGCATGTCCGGCTCCACCGCGCGCATCAGCGCCTGGATGCCGCGGTTGTCCACGCTGGCGAG
>CAYZXP010000019.1:0-16574 GCA_964482415.1 uncultured Bifidobacterium sp.
AACTCTCGACCTCAACCTTGGCAAGGTTGCGCTCTACCAACTGAGCTACTCCCGCATTGTTTTGCTGCTGCGTTGCCGTCAGCGACAAAAACAAGATTATAAAGCATTTACAAACTTTGTACAGCGAAATACTGGAGGCGGGGGTCGGAATCGAACCGGCGTAGACGGCTTTGCAGGCCGCTGCATAACCATTTTGCTACCCCGCCAGGGGAACCGCATTTTACTCGTGCCGCCCACGCTTTGCCGGGACGGGAATGCGAATCACGTTCGCACCCTCACGAATAAAAAAAGGAAGCTTTGCGAGCTTCCCTTTTGAATTTGGAGCGGGAGAAGAGTCTCGAACTCTCGACCTCAACCTTGGCAAGGTTGCGCTCTACCAACTGAGCTACTCCCGCATTGTTTTGTCGCTGCGTTGCCGTCGTCGACAAAAACAAGATTATAAATCGCTCACAAACTTTGTCAAGCAAGCCGTCTGGAAATTTTTAATTCATTTCATGACGTTCCTTGATCAGCGGCCAGGCCTTGCGCAAGTAGTAGAACATCGACCACAGCGTGAGCACTGCCGCTGCATCGAGCAGCCACTGCCCGATCAACAGGGTCGGCATCATACCAAAAATCGGCTCGCTGTAAAGCAGCATCGGTATCGCAATCATCTGCGCCGCCGTCTTCACCTTGCCGAGCGAACTCACCGCGACGGATTTCGATGCGCCGATCTGCGCCATCCACTCGCGCAGCGCCGTGATGGCGATCTCGCGGCCGATGATGACGAAGGCGATCACGGCATTCGTGCGATCGAGCTGCACCAGCAACAGCAATGCGCCAGCCACCATCAGCTTGTCTGCCACCGGATCGAGGAAGGCGCCGAATGCGGATGTCTCGTTCCAGCGGCGCGCGAGGTAGCCGTCGAACCAGTCGGTGACGGCCGCGACGATGAACACCACCGTCGCCGCAAGCCCCCGCTCATAGGGGGTCATCCACGGCTCGGGGAGGAAGAACACGCCGACAACCAGAGGTATCAGCGCCACGCGCAGCCAGGTGAGGAGAATGGGTATATTGAATGGCATGATCGGGACAGTTCGGGCTTATTGCCCGCGATTTTAAATCAATGCAGTTGCCGGTATATGTCTTCGGCCAGCTGACGCGAGATACCTTCGACGGACGCGAGATCGTCGACGCTCGCGTCCATCACGCCGCGCAGCCCGCCGAAGCGCGCGAGCAGCTTCTGCCGCCGCTTCGCACCCACGCCCTCGATCTCTTCCAGCCGCGACGTCTGCCGCGCCTTCGCGCGCTTCGCGCGCATGCCGGTGATCGCGAAGCGATGCGCTTCGTCACGGATCTGCGCAACCAGCATCAGCGCGGCGGATTCCTTGCCCAGCTCGAGCGACGGCCGGCCGTCGGCGAAGATCAGCGTCTCCAGCCCGACCTTGCGCCCTTCTCCCTTCGCCACGCCGACGATCAGTGAAATGTCGAGGCCCAGCTCGGCCAGCACCTGCCGCGCGATCTCGACCTGCCCCTTGCCGCCGTCGATCAGCACCAGGTCCGGCATCACGCCATCGCCGTTGGCCACCTTTTCATAACGGCGCGTCAGCACCTGCCGCATCGCCGCGTAATCGTCGCCGGGCGTGATGTCGTTGATGTTGTAGCGCCGGTACTCGCCGTTCTGCATCTGGTGATGGTGATACACGACCGCCGACGCCTGCGTCGCCTCGCCCTGCGTGTGGCTGATGTCGAAGCACTCGATGCGCAGCGCGTCGATGTCGGCCGCATCCAGTCCCAGCGTGTCGACCAGCGCGCGGGTGCGAGCCTGCTGCGAGCCCTGCTCGGACAGCACGCGCGCCAGCGCGATCTGCGCGCCCTTGACGGCCATCTCCTGCCAGTCGCGCCGCTTGCCCTGCGGCTGGAACACCGTCTGTATGCGGTGCCCGCATTGCTCCATCAGCGCCATCATCAGCTCGGGTTCGTCGAGCTCGATGTTGACGACCAGCGTGGCCGGAATGAACTTGTCCGCATAGTGCTGCGCAAGGAAGGCCTTCAGCACTTCGGCGTCGACCGCATCGTCGGCCGAGGCCAGCGCCATGTCGACCTGCGTCGGGAAATACGCGCGGTCGCCGAGGTGCCGTCCGCCACGCACCATCGCCAGGTTCACGCAGGCACGACCGCCCTGCACCACCACCGCGATGATGTCGATGTCGGCGTCGCCGGCGGTTTCCATGCTCTGCTGGTGCAGCACGCGCGACAGCGCGGTGATCTGGTTGCGCACCGCCGCGGCCTGCTCGAACTTCAGCTCGCCGGCGAAGGCATGCATCTTCTTTTCGAGCGTGTCCATCAGCTCGGTCTGGCGGCCGCGCAGGAACTGCGCCGCGTTGTCGACGTCGACTGCGTAATCGTCCTTGCTGATGTAATTCACGCAGGGCGCGCTGCAGCGATGGATCTGGTGCAGCAGGCACGGCCGCGTGCGGTTCTGGAAGACCGAGTCTTCGCAGGTACGCAGCAGGAAGATCTTCTGCAAAATCTCCATCGACTGCTTGACCGCCCATGCGCTGGGGAACGGCCCGAAGTACTGGCTCTTCTTGTCGACCGCGCCGCGGTAGTAGGCCATCCGCGGAAAGGCGTCGCCGGACAGCTTCAGGTACGGGTAGGACTTGTCGTCGCGGAAGAGGATGTTGAAGCGCGGCTGCTGCGTCTTGATCAGGTTGTTCTCAAGGAGCAGCGCCTCGGCCTCGCTGCGCGTGACCGTGGTCTCCATGCGCGCGATACGCTCGACCATCATCGCGGTGCGCGGGCTGGCGAGGTTCTTCTGGAAATAGCTCGACACGCGCTTTTTCAGGTCGCGTGCCTTGCCGACGTACAGCAGCTTGTCCTGCGCGTCGAAGTAGCGGTACACGCCGGGCAGGTTGGGCAGGCGGGCGACGTCGGCCAGCAGCGCGGCGCGGGTATCGGGTTGTGCTTCGGAATCAGCCATCGGAATGTCGGGGATCGCGGTCAACGATGAAGGTCGCTGATTCCGGCCTGCGCCAGGATGACGACATGAGAGCCGACGGCCTCTTGAATGTCATCCTGGCGCAGGCCGGGATACGGCGCTGATCAGCCCAGCGATTTCACCAGCTTGCATGCCGCCTTGTACACCGGATCGGCCTGCAGCGCATCCCAGTCCTTTGCCGCCGCCGTCGGCACCAGCGCCGCAATGCGAGCCGCCGAGCGGTGCGCATCGATCGCCACCGACGGATCGAGGCCGGCCAGCAGCTGGTCGGCCTTGTCCGGCGCATTGCAGACCAGCACCATGTCGCAGCCCGCCTTCAGTGCCGCATGCGCGCCCTGCACCACGGTGCCGGCCACGCTGGCGCCTTCCATCGACAGATCGTCGCTGAAGATCACGCCTTCGAAGCCGAGTTCCCGCCGCAGCAGCGACAGCCACTTTTTCGAGAAGCCGGCCGGATGCTTGTCGAATTCCGGATAGATCACATGCGCCGGCATCACCGCCGACAGGCTCATGCCCAGCCAGCCGTAAGGCGCGGCATCGTCGGCCAGCACCGTCTTCGGGTCGCGCTGGTCGACCGGGATCGCCACATGCGAATCGGCGGCGACAAAACCATGCCCCGGGAAATGCTTGCCGCAATTGGCCATCCCGGCTTCGCGCAGGCCGTGGTTGACGCTCTTGGCCAGCAGCGTGACGACGCGTGGATCGTGATGGAACGCGCGGTCGCCGATGACTTCCGACTGGCCGTAGTCGAGGTCGAGCACCGGCGTGAACGACAGGTCGACGCCGCAGGCGCGCAGCTCGGCGGCCAGCACATAGCCGAGCGCGGTCGCGGCCTTGCAGGCCTGCAGCACGTCACGGTCCCACAGTTCGCCGAGGCGGCGCATCGCCGGCAGGCGCGTGAAGCCGTCGCTGCGGAAGCGCTGCACGCGGCCGCCTTCATGGTCGACGGCGATCAGCACGCCGGGGCGCGCCGCATGGATCGCGTCGCACAGCGCGACCAGCTGCGCACGGTCGGTGTAGTTGCGGGCGAACAGGATCACGCCGCCGGTCAGCGGGTGGCGGATGCGACGCAGGTCGTCTTCCGACAGCGTCGTGCCGACCACGTCGAGCATCACCGGTCCGAGCGGCATGGTGTGTTGGGTCATATCTTCTCCACGATGACGAATGCAACCGCGTATTCTGCCTCATCGGTCAGCGAGACCTGTGCGGCAATGCCATGCGCCTGCATGAATTCGGTCAACGCGCCGCTGGTGACCACGACCGGTTTGCCGCCGGGCGCGTTCAGGAACTGCACGGCGCGCCAGGTCATGGGCATGCGCATGCCGAGGCCGATGGCCTTCGAAAATGCTTCCTTTGCCGCGAAGCGCGTGGCGAGGAAGCGAATGCCGCGCGCCTCGACCTTGGCCTTGCGGCGCAGGTATTTTTCCATCTCCTGCGGCCCGAGCACCTTCGCCGCGAAACGGTCGCCATGGCGTGCGAGTGCCGCCTCGATGCGATCGATCTTGATGATGTCGGTGCCGATGCCGAAGATCATTTTTTGAGTGCGTCGAGGCGTGCGCGGGTCATGATCGCCTTCATTGAGCTGACGGCATTCTCCCAGCCGGAAAACACCGCTTGCGCGACGATCGCGTGGCCGATGTTGAGTTCGGCGATCTCGGGAATCGCGGCAATCGCCTGCACGTTGGTGTAGTGCAGGCCGTGGCCGGCGTTCACCTTCAGGCCGTGCCTGGCGCCGACGGCAACGCCGGCGCGGATGCGTTCGAGTTCCGCCGCCTGCTCGTCGCCTTCGGCATCGGCATAGCGACCGGTATGCAATTCGATCACGGGCGCGCCGATCTCGGCTGCTGCGCGGATCTGGTCCGCATCGGCGTCGATGAACAGCGACACGCGCATGCCTTCTTTCGCCAGCCGGTCGCAGGCGCGCTTGACGTCGTCGAAAAAGCGCAGCACGTCGAGCCCGCCTTCGGTGGTGACCTCGTTGCGCTTCTCCGGCACCAGGCAGACGTCCTGCGGACGGATACGGCAGGCGAAGTCGAGCATTTCCTCGGTGACGGCGGACTCAAGGTTCATGCGCGTGGTCAGCAGCGGACGAATCTTTTCGACGTCGGCGTCGCGAATGTGCCGGCGGTCTTCGCGCAGGTGCAGCGTGATCGCATCGGCGCCGGCCTGCTCGGCCAGCAGCGCCGCCTGCAGCGGATCGGGATAGACGGTGCCACGCGCATTGCGCAGGGTGGCGACGTGATCGATATTGACGCCCAGTTCGAGGCCGGGACCTTGCGGATTCAGGAAACTCATCGTTGTCAGTCTAGGTTCAAAGCTGCAGCAGGTCGATCAGGATCTGCCGTGTATTCAGCGGCACGCCGCCAAGGTGATGCGCCAGCAGGTAGCGCATCAGGAACTTGCTCTGCTGCTGCGTGGCCGGGTCGGCGTAGTCGCCGCGCTCCATGTCGAGCAGCGTCTTGCCGGCGACGACCGGCGTGGTATCGCCTGCATGGGCCTCGCGCGGGCCGCGGTCGGGCTCGAAGACATAATACCGGTCCGGTTCGACCGGCCCGCCGCCGCGCCCGGTTTCGACCAGGCTGCCGGCGACGCCGGTTTCCTTCAGCAGGGAGAGTTCGAACTGGCGCAGCACGATCGCCGCCGGCTCCTCGTGCGCGAGCTGGTTCAGCGCGGCCACATAGTGGTCGAACAGCGCGGGATGGGGATCGTCACGGGCGAGCAGCCTGACCAGCAGCTCATTGAGATAGAAGCCGCACAGCAGCGCCGAACGCTCCAGCGGCAGCAGCCCGCCGACCCATTCGGCGCTGACCAGCGTGCGCACCTCGGACTTGCCGCTCCAGGCCAGCTGCAGCGGCTGGAAGGTCTGCAATACGCCGCGCAGCGTCGAATGCGGACGCTTCGCGCCCTTCGCGATCAGCGGCACGCGGCCGTGATCGCGCGCGAACACTTCGACGATCAGGCTGGTTTCCTTGTACGGGTAGCTGTGCAGCACGAAGCCCGGCTGGTTGGCTATCCGGTGCTCGCGCTCGACTGACCTCGCGCGCGGCGCAGGCTTCGCGCCGGCGCCGTCGGTGCTGCTGGCGCTCATTGCATCATTCGTAGCCGTAGGCGCGCAGTCCGGCCTCGTTGTCGGCCCAGCCCGATTTCACTTTTACCCAGATCTCGAGATAGACCTTGCCGCCGAACAGCTTCTCCATGTCGAGCCGGGCCTGCGTCGAAATCTCTTTGAGCCGCGCGCCCTTCTGCCCGATCAGCATCGCCTTGTGGGCGTCGCGGCCGACCAGGATCGCCGCGAAGACGCGGCGCAGCGCGCCTTCCTGTTCGAATTTCTCGATCACCACGGTGCTGGTGTAAGGCAGCTCGTCGCCGACGAAGCGGAACACCTTTTCGCGGACGATCTCGGCGGCGAGGAATTTCTCGCTGCGGTCGGTGATGTCGTCCTCGTCAAACATCGGCTCGCCCTCGGGCAGCTGCTTGCGGATCTCGCCCTCGAGGCGGTCGAGCTGGAAACCCTGCTTGGCCGACACCGGCACGATCGCGGCAAAATCGCGTTTGGCCGCGACCTGCTGCGCGAACGCCATCAGCACGGCCTTGTCCTTCATCTGGTCGGACTTGTTGATCACGAGGATGACCGGCATATTCGCCGGCAGCAGATCGAGCACCTTCGCATCGGCGTCGCCGAAGGTGCCGGCCTCAACCACGAACAGCACGACGTCAGCGGCGGTCAGCGTGGTGGTGACGGTGCGGTTGAGCGTCTTGTTCAGCGCATTGCTGTGGCGGGTCTGGAAGCCGGGCGTGTCGACATACACATACTGCGCATCGTCACGGGTCTGGATGCCGGTGATGCGATGGCGCGTGGTCTGCGCCTTGCGCGACGTGATGCTGACCTTGGCGCCGATCAGCTTGTTCATCAGCGTCGACTTGCCGACGTTGGGGCGGCCGACGATGGCGATATAGCCGCACCGGAAACCGGGGGCGGCGGGCGTGGTGTTCATGCGGATTTGCTTTGGTTGACGGCCTCGTCGCCCGATGCCTCGGGATCGAGCGGCAGGTCGTCCTGTTCTCTGGGAACCGACATGCGTGCCGGCTTCATGGCTTTTTTCGGCTCGACCGGCGCGGGTGCGTCGGGCTGCACGGTGGCAATGCCAGCCAGCTTCAGCTGCGCGGTGCGCTGCCTTGTTTTCTTCGGCACGGCCGGCGCCTTGACCAGCGCAACCTGCACGGCCTCCAGCGCGCGCTTGGCCGCTGCCTGCTCGCCGGCACGGCGGCTGCCGCCGGTGCCGAACACCTGGATGTCGAGTTTGGGCACCAGGCATTCGACTTCGAATTCCTGATTGTGCGCCGCCCCGTGGGTGGCGACCACGTTGTACTGCGGCAGCGCGATCTTCTTGCCCTGCAGGTATTCCTGCAGCAGCGTCTTCGCATCCTTGCCGAGGGTCTTCGGGTCGACCGTCTGCAGGATGGGGACGTACATCGAGCGGATCACCTCGCGCGCGGCATCGAAACCGCTGTCGAGGAAGATCGCGCCGAACAGCGCCTCAAGCGTGTCGGCGAGGATCGACGGCCGGCGGAAGCCGCCGGACTTCAATTCGCCTTCGCCGAGGCGCAGGAACTGCGACAACTCGAGCCGCTGCGCGATCTCGTACAGCGATTGCTGCTTGACGAGGTTCGCGCGCAGGCGCGACAGGTCGCCTTCGTCGATCTTGCTGAACTTGTCGAACAACAGCGACGCAACCACGCAGTTGAGCACCGAGTCGCCGAGGAACTCGAGGCGCTCGTTGTGCAGGCTGCTATGGCTGCGGTGCGTCAGGGCCTGCTGCAATAACGCAGCATTCCTGAACGTGTGGCCCAGCCGGGTTTGCAATAGCTCGATATCCATCTGCTTCGCCGCTAGTTCGCGGCCTTCTCTGGTACGTCGTGGGCGGTTGAGCCCTTGTATTCGATCAGCAAGCTCGTCGGGCCGATCAATGCAATCCGCTTCTCGTAGGCGAAGCTCACTTGCATGTCCTTGCCGCGGCCGCTGACTTCAAGGTCCTTGCCGGCGACTGCGTCGATGAAACCTGCGGCGGCCAGCTTGTCGAAAGCCTTGCGCAGTTCGTCGGGCGTGCCGCTGACAGCTGACGCTGCAGCAACGGCCTTCTTGACGGCCCAGAATTCGATCACGCTCGGTCCGGCCCGCATCGCCAGCAGGCCACCGGCCGCCAGCACCAGCAGCGTACAGAGGAAACCGACCAGCGAAAAACCGCGCTGGCCTGCGTCAGACCCGGTCCGGCTCGAATCGCTCCTGGTCATGGATTCAGTTGAAGCTGCCGATACGTTTCAGGTTACCGAGATTCATCCAGACAAAAAATGCCTTACCGACAATATTTTGGTCCGGGACAAAGCCCCAGTACCGGGAGTCGAGGCTGTTGTCCCGATTATCACCCATCATGAAGTAATGTCCAGCCGGCACGGTGCACTCGAAACCCTCCAGGTTGTACGAGCACAGCTCATGCTGCGGGAAATTGTCCGGGCTGGGCACGTAGCCGGGCACCTTGTCATCGTTCAGGATGTCATGCGTACGGCCGCTCAGGTGCTCGCGATAGCGCGCATAGTAGGCCAGCCGGTCTTCATCAAGATAGTCAGACAGTTTCTCGTACGAAACTTCCTTGCCGTTGATCGTCAGCCGCTTGTCCTTGTACACCACCTTGTCGCCTGGTACACCGACAACGCGCTTGATGTAATCCAGAGACGGATCCTTGGGGAATTTGAACACCATCACGTCGCCGCGCGCCGGATCGTTAATTTCAATGACTTTTTTATTAACAATCGGCAGGCGGATGCCGTAAGTGAACTTGTTCACCAGGATCAGGTCGCCGATCTGCAGGGTCGGCAGCATCGAGCTCGACGGAATCTTGAACGGCTCAAACAGGAATGAGCGGAACACGAACACCGCGGCGATGACCGGGAAGAAGCTGCCGGTATACGCAATCCAGGTCGGCGGCCGGTTCAGTTGCGCGGCCAGCGCGGTGCGGGCGTTGGTGTCCGGCTTGACGCCGTTTTCGGCCAGCTTGGCATGGCGCGCGTCGAATTCGGCCAGCGCGGCCTCGGCCTCGCGGCGGCGCTTCGGTTCGAGATGGAAGCGGTCGAGGGTCCAGACAATGCCGGTGGCCACCGTCAGCAGCAGCAGGATCAGCGCGAAGTTGCCCAGTATTGATTGCAGAGTCATTTATTTTTCTTCCACCTGGAGGATCGCAAGGAAAGCTTCCTGCGGGATCTCGACAGAACCGACCTGCTTCATCCGCTTCTTGCCGGCCTTCTGTTTCTCGAGCAGCTTGCGCTTGCGGGAGATGTCGCCGCCGTAGCACTTTGCCAGCACGTTCTTGCGCAGCGCCTTGACGTTTTCGCGCGAGATGATGTTCGAGCCGATCGCTGCCTGGATCGCGACGTCGAACATCTGCCGCGGGATCAGTTCGCGCATCTTGGCCGCGACCGCGCGACCGCGGAACGGCGCGTTCGAGCGGTGCACGATGATCGCGAGCGCATCGACCTTGTCGCCGTTGATCAGCATGTCGACCTTCACCACGTCGGACGAGCGGTATTCCTTGAACTCGTAGTCCATCGACGCATAGCCGCGCGAGATCGACTTCAGCCGGTCGAAGAAGTCGAGCACCACCTCGCCCATCGGGATTTCATAGGTCAGCTGCACCTGTTTGCCGTGGTAGCTCATGTTGACCTGGATGCCGCGCTTCTGCGTGCACAGCGTGATCACCGCGCCGACGTATTCCTGCGGCATGTACAGGTTGACCGTGACGATGGGTTCGCGGATGTCCTCGATCTTCGACGGCTCCGGCATCTTCGACGGGTTGTCGACCATGATGGTGGTGCCATCGCGCATCAGCACTTCGTAGATCACCGTCGGCGCGGTGGTGATCAGGTCCATGTCGAATTCGCGCTCGAGACGCTCCTGCACGATCTCCATGTGCAGCAGGCCGAGGAAGCCACAGCGGAAGCCGAAGCCGAGCGCCTGCGACACCTCCGGCTCGTACATCAGCGCGGCATCGTTGAGCTTGAGCTTTTCGAGCGAGTCGCGCAGCGCGTCGTACTGGTTGGCCTCGACCGGGAACAGGCCGGCGAACACCTGCGGCTGCACTTCCTTGAAGCCCGGCAGCGGCGCCGGCGCCGGCTTGGCGGCCAGCGTGATGGTGTCGCCGACTTTCGCGGCTTTCAGTTCCTTGATGCCGGCGATGATGAAGCCCACCTGCCCGGCCGACAGCGAATCCTTGGAGACCGACTTCGGCGTGAACACGCCGACGCTTTCGACCAGGTGCTGCGCACCGGTGGCCATCAGCAGGATCTTTTCTTTCGGGCGCAGCGTACCGTTCTTGACCCGCACCAGCATCACGACGCCGACGTAGTTGTCGAACCAGGAGTCGACGATCAGCGCCTGCAGCGGCGCGGTCGGATCACCCTTCGGCGGCGGCACTTTGGCGATCAGCGATTCGAGCACGTCTTCGACGCCGAGGCCGGTCTTGGCCGAGCAGTGCACCGCGTCGGTCGCCTCGATGCCGATCACGTCCTCGATCTCGGCGATCGCATTGTCCGGATCGGCTGACGGCAGGTCGATCTTGTTCAGCACCGGCACCACCTCGACGCCGAGGTCGAGCGCGGTGTAGCAGTTGGCGACGGTCTGTGCCTCGACACCCTGCGAGGCGTCGACGACCAGCAGCGCGCCCTCGCAGGCCGACAGCGAGCGGCTGACTTCATAGCTGAAGTCCACATGGCCCGGCGTATCGATCAGGTTCAGGTTGTAGGTCTTGCCGTCGCGTGCCTTGTAGCTCAGCGCGGCGGTCTGTGCCTTGATGGTGATCCCGCGCTCGCGCTCGAGGTCCATCGAATCGAGTACCTGCGCCTCCATCTCGCGGTCCGACAGGCCGCCGCAAATCTGGATGATCCGGTCCGCGAGCGTCGATTTGCCGTGGTCAATGTGGGCGATGATGGAGAAGTTGCGAATATGGTCCATTAACAAACTGGATATAAAAAAAGCGCTCGGGCGAGCGCCTTGGGGGCCGGAGGGATCGATGACTCCCTCTTGTCTTTTCAACCGTGCATTTTACCGGATTCGGGGGGCGAAATACCGGAATTGCTGCCGCAGCGCGCGAGGAAGTCGCGAACAGCGTTATCAACCAGATAATAATTGCACAATTGTTCGGGCGGTTGGCCGGATGCGCAGCCGACCAGCACCGGCACCAGCTCGTCATAAAGATCAACCAGCGCCGGGTCGGCATCGACGTCGATGACCTCGATCCGTACGCTGTCGCCGACCAGTGCCTGCAAGGCCAGCAGCATGTCTTCGCACAGGTGGCACCAGGTGCGGGAATACAAAATGAAATGAGGCATCAGCAACGGGAAAAGCGCCGGGCGGACATCAGGCACCGGACGGGGATGAAAAACGGGGCTGCCGAAGCAGCCCCGTCCGATGAAGCGACAGGCGTTACGGCTGGGCCGGACGCACCGGCACGAACTGCGACGAATCACCGCGCCGCACCAGCAGCAGCGCATTGCGCTTCGGGTCGAGCTTGGCGACCAGCGCATTGAACTGCTTCGCGTCACGAATGTCGGTGTTGTTCAGTCGCACGATCACGTCACCCGCCTGCAGGCCGACACGCGCGGCCGCACCCTCGACCTGTTCGACGATCACGCCGCCCTCGAGCCGCAATTCCTGCTTTTGCGCATCGGTCAGCGTCGTCACCACCAGTCCGAGCGCATTGGCCACCTGCTCGGGCTTCTGCTTCTCTTCCTTCGGCTTGGCGGCCTGATCGGACTCCATCTCGGCGACGACCACTTGCAGGTCACGCTTCTGCCCCTTGCGCAGCACCGTCAGCACCGACTTTGAGCCCGGCTTGGTGCTGCCCACAAGGCGAGGCAGGTCGCCGGACTTCTCGATCGCTTGGCCGTTGAACGCGGTGATGATGTCGCCCGCCTCGACGCCGGCCTTCTCGGCCGGGCTGCCCGGCTCGACGCGGCCGACCAGCGCACCCTGCGCGCGCGGCAGGCCCAGCGATTCGGCAACCTCTTTCGAGACGTCGCCGATCTGCACGCCGATACGCCCGCGGATCACGCGGCCGGTCGTCTTCAGCTGTTCGGCCACGCGCATCGCCTCGCCGATCGGCACCGCGAACGAGATGCCCATGTAGCCGCCGGAACGGCTGTAGATCTGCGAGTTGATGCCGACCACCTCACCGCGCATGTTGATCAGCGGACCACCGGAGTTGCCGGGGTTGACCGCAACGTCGGTCTGGATCAGCGGCAGGTAGTCGCCGGTGTCGCGCGAGTTCGCGGACACGATGCCGGCGGTGACGGTGTTGTCGAGGCCGAACGGCGAGCCGATCGCGATCACCCACTCGCCGACGCGCAGCTTGCCGGAATCGCCGATGGTCAGGCGCGGCAGGTCCGAGCCTTCGATCTTCACCAGCGCCACGTCGGTGCGGCGGTCGGAGCCGATGATCTTCGCCTTGAATTCGCGCTTGTCGGTCAGCGTGACGAACACTTCGTCGGCGCCTTCGACCACATGCGCATTGGTCAGCACGTAGCCGTCACCCGAAATGATGAAACCGGAACCGACGCCGCGCGGCACCTGCTGCTCTTCCTGCTGTTGCTGCGGGGCCTGCCGGCGATTGCGCGGCTGCGGCTGCCGCGGCGCGGGCTGACCGAAGAAGCGGCGGAAAAACTCCTGCATTTCTTCATCTTCCGGACCGCCGGCACCCGGCTGCATTTGCTTCGGGCGCTCCGTGGTGCGGATGTTGACCACGGCCGGTCCGACCTTGTCGACCAGGTCGGTGAAATCCGGCAGCGCGGCAGCATGGGCCTCGGTCGGCGTGGCCACGCCAAGGCCGAACGGTACGAACAATGCAGCCGCCGTGGCGAAGGCGGCGGCAGAGAGCTTGCGATTGAACATGTGTAGGGTCTTCATGGGCCTCTATCTGGGGGAAATGTGGGCTGATTCAATGGCGTCGGCCACATGCCGGATCGCCACCATTGGCACATCGCCAACAATGGTAAGCCAAAAATTCCCATGCCGCTTGCCGACCATATTCAGCGCGCCGAGCCGCAACGGCGCAAGGCCGCGCTCGGGCGACCACGGCTCGATGAATACCGACAATGACGACAGCCCGTTCGAGTAAAGAACCTGCCCGACCGGGCGCGGCGCGCCGGTCGCGCTGACCAGCGTACGCTGCAGCATCGCGACGCGGCGGAAGCCGGCCGGCACCCAGCCCAGCCGCCACTGCGACAGGTCGACCGGCCGGACATCCGCACGATCGACGCGCCAGCCGTGCAGGTTGCCGGCGGCCGGCTTCAGCGGCGCCTGCGCCGCGTCGCCGACGGACAGATGCCGGAATCCGACCTGCTCGATCACCTCGCCTTTTTCGCTGACCGTCTGTGCACGCAACAACAGTCCGGCCGCGCGATCGAACCAGAAACGATGGCTGTAGTGGAAAGCGTCGCGCGCATCGAGTGCAATGGCCAGCGTATCCCTTCCCGCCACCTGCCGTCCTTCGAACGGGCGGATCAGGTAATCACGTTCAAGCTGCGCCTGCGACAGCGGCACCAGCGCCGGGAAGCGCGCCTCCGGCGTCGGTCGCTCGGCGATCACGCGCCGCTGCTTCGGCAGGTAGGTCAGTATCTCGCTGCCTTGCCGCAGCATCTCGCGAGGCTCGCCGTCGAGGTTCTCCAGCCTTTCGTGCTCCGGGGGGCCGGCGCGATGCGTAATCCGCGTGTGGCTGACCTCGGTTCCGCGCTGCAGGAGGAACTCGCCGCGATAGTCGAGTCGCTGCGCCGCCAGCCGCGCGCGTTCCAGCAGCGTGAATGCGTCAGGACCGGCGCCGGCATGCGCGACCGGACCGGCCGAGGCAAGGCAAAGCCAGAGGCAAGCGGCACGCCACATGGACTCAGCGGCCGCTGTCGCCGTCAAGCGCCACCGGGCGTGCCAGCGGGGTCGCGGCATACAGCGCAGGATGGGCGCTCTGGTGCAGCCGGATGTAATCAGCCGCGCCCGCCTGCGCCACCGCGCCCATGCCGCTGACCTCGGCCAGCACCGTGCCATGCGACGCCAGTTCGCGACCGGCCACCGGCGCGCCAGCGGGATGCGTGTCGGCGCTGCCGAACATGCCGGGCGCGACGAAAAAGCCGAAGCCGGCGGCCGCGACCGCCGCCAGCGCCGTCGGCCAGGCGCCCAGGCGGCTCCGCAGGCTGCGCTTTGGCGCCAGCAGCGGCGGCTCGGCGTCGAGGCGCGCGGCCATGCTCGCGGCGAAACCCGCGCTCAGCGGCGCGGCCATGGCGTCGCTGCGGATCATGTCGCCGATCTCGTGATAACGACGCCAGGTCGCGCGTAGCGCATTGTCTTCACGCAGCTGCGCCAGCAGCTGTTTTGCCTGTACGGGATCGAGCTCGCCATCGGCCAGCGCCGATACCTGCTCCCTCGTCATGTCACCGCTGTCCATCATGCTCCCTGCCTTTGCGATCGATTGTTGATGCCGTTTTTTGTGATGCCCCTACCAGCGCTTGTCGATGGCCGTGTCGAGCAGCGGCCGGAGCTTTTCTGCAATCGCCTCGCGCGCACGGAAGATCCGGCTGCGCACGGTGCCGATGGGACAGCCCATGGCGGCGGCGATTTCATCGTAGCTCAGGCCCTCGATCTCCCTCAGGGTGATGGCCATCCTCAGCTCCTCGGGGAGCGCTTCCATCGCCACGTTGACCGTCTCCGCGATCTGCTTGGTAGCAAGCATGGATTCGGGCGTGTTGATATCCCTGAGATGCTCTCCGTCATCAAAAGTTTCCGCCTCTTCAGCATCTGCCTCGGTCGAGGTCGGCGCGCGCCGCCCCTGCGTGACCAGATAATTCTTCGCCGTGTTGATCCCGATCCGATACAACCAGGTATAGAAGGCCGAGTCGCCGCGGAACTGCGGCAACGCGCGATACGCCTTGATGAAGGCTTCCTGTACCACGTCCTCCGCCTCGGCCTGGTCGCGCACGAGGCGCGACACCAGACGCATCAGCTTGCGCTGATACTTCGTTACCAAGAGTTCGAACGCCTTCTTGTCACCATGTTGGACGCGATCAACCAGCAGCTGATCTATGTCGCGTTCTGTCGTCAATCCCCGAATCCTCGCGCTCGTGCAACGGGCGGGCAGGCCTCGGCCGCGATGATGCGACCGCAGACTCAAGCTGAAGTGAAATAAAGCGCGGGTGACGGGCAGGCCAGGCGAATCGTCAGCAGCGCGTGCGTCGCACGCGCTGCTTGTTTCCGCTCAAGGCTGCCGTGCTTCCCCTTGTCTCGGCTTTCTTCTCAGCGCTTCCCAAGTCGTTGACTGAATGAAATTTAAAAAGTTCAATCAGCCGGGAGGGAAAGTTGGGCAGGCCGTGCCGCAGGTGACGAATGTTTTGTTGCCACCCAGCGGCAGGCGACGGACAGCGCACGAAATGCGGTGCGGTCCACACTATCGGGAAAAATGAGCAGCGTGACCGGATGACCGGTCCGCGTCTGCAGGCGCAGTACTATCAGCAATGGCCAGAATGTCGAGCCCCTCAGCAGTTGAACCACCTCGCCGTCACCGCCCTGCCTGTCGGCCGGACCTGCGGCAGCGTCGGGACTAGTGTCAACCAATCGGATTTGCCCGATTCCGGATATATCAATACGTAGCGGTTTTCTTCGCGCGAGCGGGAACAAACCGAGGGCCACAGCCGCCAGCGCGCAAGCGAGGGCCAGCCCCTGATGCAGCAGGGTGCCGCCATCATGCATGAGCAGCCACGCAGACGCGAACAGCACGGCCGCCATCAGCAGCATGCAACAGCGAAACCAAAGGGAAGGACGAACGACCGCCGAGACGGCGATGTTCATTGCGGGAGGTAATGCGGAAGGCAACACGCCGTTCGAAGCACAGGCATCGAACGGCGCGCGGTGATCAGGCCTTGGAGAAAATCAGCGTACCGTTGGTGCCGCCGAAACCGAAGGAATTCTTCACGGCGATGTCGATTTGCATATCGCGCGCAGTGTTGGCGCAATAGTCGAGATCGCAGTTCGGATCCTGATTGAAGATGTTGATCGTCGGCGGTGATTTCTGCTGATGCACGGCGAGCACCGTAAACACCGACTCAAGCCCACCAGCGCCACCGAGCAGGTGGCCCGTCATCGACTTGGTCGAGTTGACGACGATTTTCTTGGCATGGTCGCCGAGTGCGCGCTTGATCGCCACGGTTTCGGCGACGTCGCCGAGCGGCGTCGACGTGCCGTGCGCGTTCACGTAATTGACCTGGTCGGCATTGATGCCGGCATTGCGCATCGCCGAAATCATGCAGCGGCGTGCGCCGTCGCCGTCTTCCAGCGGCGCGGTCATGTGATGCGCGTCGGCGCTCATGCCGAAGCCGAGCAGTTCCGCGTAAATCTTTGCGCCGCGCGCCTTCGCATGCTCGTACTCTTCGAGCACCATCACGCCGGCGCCTTCGCCAAGCACGAAGCCGTCGCGGTCCTTGTCCCACGGACGGGACGCGGTGGCCGGATCGTCGTTACGTGCCGACAAGGCGCGCGCCGCGGCAAAGCCGCCCACGCCCAGCGGCG
>CAYZXP010000019.1:16584-27432 GCA_964482415.1 uncultured Bifidobacterium sp.
GACGTCAGCATCGCCGTACTCGATCATGCGGCCGGCTTCGCCGATGCAATGCAGGCCGGTCGTGCAGGCAGTGACGATCGCCAGGTTCGGTCCCTTCAGACCGTACTTGATCGACAGATGACCGGAGATCATGTTGATGATCGAGGCCGGCACAAAGAACGGGCTGATGCGGCGCGGTCCGCGCTTCGTCAGTTCGGCATGGGTCTCTTCGATCATCGGCAAGCCGCCGATGCCGGAACCGACCATCACGCCGATGCGCTCGGCGTTGGCTTCAGTCACTTCGAGACCGCTGTCCTGCATTGCCTGAATGCCCGCGGCCATGCCGTAGTGGATGAAGGTATCCATATGGCGCGCTTCCTTGCCGGGGATGTACTCCTCGACATTGAAGCCCTTCACCTCACCGGCGAAGGTCGTCGAAAACGCGCTCGCATCGAACTTGGTGATGGTCGCGATGCCGGACTGGCCGGCCATCAGCGCATCCCATGCGGCAGCAACGGTGTTGCCTACCGGGGAAATGCATCCCAGTCCGGTGACAACGACACGGCGTCGGTTAGGGCGAGTCAAACAATGCTCCTGGAAACAGTTTCAGCGGTAACAAACGGCCTGCTGATTAGGCCTTGACGTTCGCTTTTGCGTAGTCGATGGCTTGCTGGACGGTGGTGATCTTCTCAGCCTGCTCGTCCGGAATTTCCATCTCGAATTCGTCTTCGAGTGCCATCACGAGTTCAACCGTGTCGAGCGAGTCGGCGCCCAGATCATCAACGAACGACGATTCGTTCTTGATGTCAGCTTCGGCAACACCGAGTTGCTCGGCGACGATTTTCTTAACGCGTGATTCGATGTCAGACATCTTGGTCCTCCAGTGGGTGGGTTGTTCGTAAAAGTGCGCGCATTTTATCAGGTTTGCGCTGTGAAACTTAAGTTTTGGCTGATGCTTTCGCGAGGGCTAAGAGCATTCCGAAATGCATCAGCCGCCACTCATATACATGCCGCCGTTCACATGCAAGGTCGTGCCGGTCACATAGCCGGCTTCACCCGAGGCGAGGAAGGCCACGGCTGCGGCGATATCTTCCGGCATGCCGAAGCGGCCGGCCGGAATTTGCTGCAGCAGCGCAGCGACTTGCTGTTCGTTCAGGGCTTTCGTCATGTCCGTGTCGATGAAACCGGGCGCGACGCAGTTGACCGTGATGTTGCGGCTGCCGATCTCGCGGGCGAGCGCGCGGCTCATGCCGGCCACGCCGGCCTTGGCGGCTGCGTAATTCATCTGGCCCGGGTTGCCGGCCGAGCCGACCACCGACGTGATGTTGATGATGCGGCCGTATTTCGCCTTCATCATGCCGCGCAGTACGGCACGGCACAAACGGCCGACGGCGCTCAGGTTGGTCGCGATCACCGCGTCCCACTCGTCATCTTTCATGCGCATCGCCAGCTGGTCCTGCGTGATGCCGGCATTGTTCACCAGAATCGACAGGCCGCCGAATTCTTTGCCGATCGCATCGATCAGCGCCGATGACGATTCGGCATCGTTTACATTCAGCACCGCACCGCGGCCAGCGTCAGCGCGCACGGCCTGCAGGTATTCGGTGATCGCAGCCGCGCCCGCCTCGGACGTCGCGGTGCCGACCACGGTCGCACCGCGTTTCGCCAGTTCGATCGCGATCGCCCGGCCGATGCCGCGCGATGCGCCGGTCACCAGCGCGACCTGCTTGTCGAGATTGGTATTCATTTGACTGCCTCCAGAAGGGCATCCAGCGATGCCTGATCCACGATCGCATCCGCAGCGAGGTCGCCACTGATCCGCTTGACGAGGCCGGTCAGGACCTTGCCGGGACCGCATTCGATCACGCGGGTGACGCCGCCGGCGGCCATCTTCTGCACCGACTCGACCCAGCGCACCGGGCTCGCTGCCTGGCGCACCAGCGCGTCCTTGATCGCCGCCGGATCGCTGACGATCGCGACGTCGACGTTGTTAATCAGCGGGATGACCGGCGCCGAGAAATTCACGTTCGCCAGATAGTCGCGCAGGCGATCCGACGCCGGCTTCAGCAGCGACGAATGGAAAGGCGCGGACACCGGCAGCGGCAGCGCGCGCTTGGCGCCCTTCGCCTTGGCAGCCTCACAAGCACGCTCGACCGCGGCCTTGTGGCCGGCGATCACGACCTGCGCGGGCGCGTTGAAGTTGACCGGTTCGACGATTTCGCCCTGCGCCGCTTCGGCGCAGGCAGCGCGCACGTCGTCATCCGACAGGCCGAGGATCGCGGCCATGCCGCCCTGCCCGACCGGCACGGCTTCCTGCATGGCCTGCGCGCGGAAGCGCACCAGCGGCACCGCATCCTTGAATGCGATCACGCCGGAGGCAACCAGCGCCGAATATTCGCCGAGGCTGTGGCCAGCCACCAGCGCCGGCTGTGCGCCGCCGGCGGCGATCCACGCGCGATAGAACGCGACGGCGGACGCCAGCATTACCGGCTGCGTGTTGGTGGTCAGGTCGAGCTGATCCTTCGGGCCTTCGGCGATCAGCTTGCCGAGGTCGAAGCCGATCGCGTCGGATGCTTCGGCAAGGGTATCGGCAACGACGGGGTTGCCGGCAAAGCCGTTCAGCATGCCGATCGCCTGCGAACCTTGGCCGGGAAATACGAATGCAATGGTCATGGTCTGTCTCTGTAGAGCCGGGTCAGATGCGCGCGAGTACCGCGCCCCAGGTGAAGCCGCCGCCGACGCCTTCCATCATCACGGTCTGGCCGCGCTTGATGCGGCCGTCGCGCATCGCCGCGTCAAGCGCGAGCGGGATCGATGCGGCCGAAGTGTTGCCGTGCTGGTCGACGGTCACCACCATCTTCTCCATCGGCAGGCCGAGCTTCTTCGCGGTGCCCTGCATGATGCGGATGTTGGCCTGGTGCGGAATCAGCCAGTCGATCTCGGAAGCCTGCATGCCGGCGGCGTCGAGCGCCTCGTTCGCGACCTTTTCCAGTACCGACACGGCCAGCTTGAACACCGCTTGCCCGTCCATCGTCAGGAAGGCGCTGCCCGACACGGCGCCGGCATTCACGTTGCCCGGCACGCACAGGATATCGGTGTGACGGCCGTCCGCATGCAGCTTCGCCGCGAGGATGCCCGGTTCGTCCGATGCTTCGAGAATCACCGCGCCGGCGCCATCGCCAAACAGCACGCAAGTGGTGCGGTCATTGAAATCGAGGATGCGCGAGAATACTTCGGCGCCGATCACCAGCACGCGCTTGTGCATGCCGGACTTGATGAAGCTGTCCGCGGCCGACATCGCATACACGAAGCCGCTGCAGACTGCCTGCACGTCGAGCGCGCCGCAGTTATTGGTCATGCCCAGCTTGCGCTGCACGACGCAGGCCGTGCTCGGGAAGCCGCCGAGGAAGTCCGGCGTCGAAGTCGCGAGGATGATCAGGTCGATGTCATCCGGCTGCAGGCCGGCCATCTGCAGCGCATTCTGCGCGGCGGTGACGGCCAGGTCGCTGGAGAGCACGCCGTCGTCGGCAAAATGCCGCGCCGAGATGCCGCTGCGCGACACGATCCATTCGTCGGAAGTTTCCAGGCCCTTCTCCGCCAGCATCGCGGCGAGATCCTGGTTGGTGACTCGGCGCGACGGCAGGCAACTGCCGGTCGCGACGATGCGAGAGTATTGGCTCATGCGGTCTTTTATGCGTTGGTTTCCCGGGCCGTCGCCGAATTCGGCATCAGCTCGGCGATCGACGTCTCGATGCGCGACAGCACGTCATGCCGCGCCGCTTCGTATGCGCGACGAATCGCCCATTCGAAGCCGTACGCGCTCTCGCCGCCGTGGCTCTTGAACACCAGGCCACGCAGGCCGAGCAGGCTCGCGCCATTGTAGCGGGAGGGGTTCAGTCGTTGCGAGATGCGCTTCAGCGCGCGCTGCGCGATCAGTGCGCCCAGCATGTTGATCCAGCCTTTTTTCAGTTCGCTGGTCAGCACGCCCTTGATCAGGCGGCCAAGGCCTTCGGCAGCTTTCAGCGTCACGTTGCCGACGAAACCGTCGCAGACGACGATGTCGGTCGTGCCCTCGAAGATGTCGTTGCCCTCGACGTTGCCGTAGAAGTTGAGCAGGCCCTTCGCATGGTCGGCGCGCAGCAGTTCAGCCGTCTGCTTGACCAGCTCGTTGCCCTTGATATCTTCCTCACCGACGTTCAGCAGGCCGACGGTCGGCCGCGGATGGCCTTCGACGGCCGACACCAGCGCAGACCCCATCAGCGCAAACTGATGCAGGTGCAGCGGCTCGCAGTCGACGTTCGCGCCGAGATCGAGCATGTATGTCGGCCCATCCTTCCGGTTCGGCAGGATGGTGCAGATCGCCGGGCGATCGACGCCGGCCAGGGTCTTCAGCAGGTAGCGCGACACCGCCATCAGCGCGCCGGTATTACCGGCGGAAACGCTGGCCTGCGCGCTGCCGTCCTTGACGAGGCTGATCGCAACCCGCATCGACGAGTCCTTCTTGCGGCGCAGGGCGACCTCGAGCGGATCGTCCATTTCGACGACCTCGGTCGCATTCACGACAGACAGGCGCGGATGATTGTCGGCGCCCAGCCGCTTGAGCTCGGCGCGCACGACATCCTCACGACCGACGAGCAGCAATTCTGCGTCGGGCTCGTGCTGGACGAAGGCTACGGAGGCGGGAACAGTAACTGACGGGCCGTGGTCGCCACCCATGCAGTCGATAGAAATCCTGACGGTCATGATCTTTCAGCGATCGTGCATGAAACGATGCTCATGCACAGGACCATGACCCGTTGACATTGTTCGCGCATACGAAATCGGCGGAAGCAGTCATCGACTGTTCGCGCCGGTTTGCAGCTATACGGTGCGTGCCGGTTGGTACGATGGCGACGAATTATTCGTCGTTCTTCGTCTTCAGGACCTTGCGGCCACGGTAGAAACCGTTCGGGCTGATGTGGTGACGCAGGTGCGTCTCGCCCGTGGTCGGCTCGATCGCGGTCGCCGGTGCAACCAGGAAATCGTGCGAACGATGCATACCGCGCTTCGACGGGGTCTTTTTGTTCTGTTGAACAGCCATGACTTGCTCCTAAATCGGTGAATCTAAAATTTTAACACAGGGAACGACGTTCCCCAACTACCGCGGATGTTCCCGGACTGGCAACGGCTCCGCTCAGGAATCGAATTTCTTCAGTACGGCAAACGGCGACTCGGGCTTGTCCTCGGGCAGCGCCGGTGCGCCACCGGGGCAGACCTCATGTCGCGGCGACAGCGGCAACGACAGCAGCGCCTCGTCTTCGACCAGCTGCAGCAGATCCTGCGCCGACGAAGTGACGATGACGTCGATGCTTTCGTCGTCGAGCAGTTCCTCTGCCTCGTCGGCGGCAGCCTCGTCACGCGCCAGCACCAGCAGGGTCTCGGACGACACCGGATGCCGGAACGCCGTCAGGCAGCGCTGACAGATCAGGCCGACGTCGCCGTCAACCTTCATCACCAGCTGCGGCAAGCCTTTCGGATGCCGGCCGCCGGCGAACGACCAGCGCAGCTCGCCGCTCGTATCAGCCGCCTCGGCGGACAAGCGCCCGAATGCCGCAACCGGCGTCACGCCGGAGCGTTCCTCGCCGAGCCGGCAGAACTCGAATGCGTCGACGGTGGTAGCGTTCATCGCGGCGTTAGCTCCCGGAAAACCCGTTATCATAGCAGGGATTCGCCAGTGCCTGCACCTGGCCTGATTTTACCTGCGCTTTCCCCGATGCCTGCCGCGCCCTCGCCCCGCCTGATCCTCGCCTCCAGTTCCACCTACCGGCAGCAGCTGCTGTCGCGGCTGCGCCTGCCGTTTGAAGCCGTCGCCCCGAACATCGACGAGACGCCGCTGGCCGGCGAGACGCCGCCCGAGACCGCACTGCGGCTGGCCGAGGCCAAGGCCGCAGCCGTGGCCCGCAGCGCCGGGCCGGCGCTCGTGATCGGCTCCGACCAGGTGGCCACACTGGATGGCGAACATATCGGCAAGCCGGGCGACCATGCGAACGCGCTGCGCCAGCTGCAGAAGATGCGCGGCCGCGAAGTCGTGTTCCATACCGCGCTGTGCCTGCTTGATGCACGCGATGGCGCCGGCATGCACGTGCAGCACCAGAACGTGCAGACGCTGGTGCGCTTCCGCGACCTGCCCGATGCCGAGCTCGATGCCTACCTGCGCATCGAGCAGCCGTACGACTGCGCCGGCAGCGCGAAGAACGAGGCGCTCGGCATCGCGATACTGGAATCGATCCGCAGTGACGACCCGACCGCCCTCACCGGCCTGCCGCTGATTGCACTGACGACGATGCTACGCCAGGCGGGCGTGCGCTTCTTTGCGGAGTGAGCCAATGTCCGGCACCCTGTACCTGATACCGAATACGCTTGGCCCCGGCGAACTCGAGCATGCGATCCCGGCGCCGGTGCGCGCGATCACCGCCGGCCTGGATTGCTTCATCGCCGAAAACGCCAAGACCGCGCGCGCCTTCCTGAAGGCGGTCGCGGCTACCCATCCGCTGCAGACCATGCTGCAGCAGATCGCGATCCAGGAGTTGAACGTGAACACGCGCGCCGATGCGCTGCCGTCGCTGCTGGCGCCGCTGCTGGCGGGCAAGGACGTTGGCCTGCTGTCGGAGGCCGGCGTGCCGGCCGTGGCCGACCCGGGCGCCGACCTCGTCCGGCTTGCGCATGCCAAAGGCATCACGGTGCGGCCGCTGGTCGGGCCGTCGTCGCTGCTGCTGGCCCTGATGGCCAGCGGACTGAATGGCCAGAGCTTTGCATTCCACGGCTACCTGCCGACCGACGCCGACGCGCGCGCCGCGCGCATCCGCCAGCTCGAGCAGCGCTCGCGGCAGGAGAAGCAGACGCAGATCCTGATCGAAACGCCCTACCGCAACGATGCGATGCTGCAGGCGCTGGCCACTCACTGTTCGGGCAGCACGCTGGTCTGCGTGGCAACCGACCTGACACTGGAGACCGAAGCCGTGCGCACGGCCAGCGCGCAACAGTGGAAGCAGGAAATCGCGGCAGGGAAGATGCCGGACTTCAGGAAGAAGCCGACCGTCTTCCTGTTCCTCGCCTGAGCTCAGGCGAGGAACAAGCCGGCGCTCAGCGCGGCCGGAACCACTCGGTGGCCATCGTCTTCGCCATCGACTCGCCGACGGCCGCGCCGAACTTCTTCAGCACGCGGTCGGACAGGCCTTCGCGCACCGTGTAGTCGATCACGTCTTCGGCCTTCAGCACGTCGCGCGCGACGCTGTCGACCGTGCCAAGGCTGTCGGCCAGCCCGAGGGCGATCGCCTTGCGGCCGGTCCAGAACAGCCCGGAGAAGATTTCCGGCGACTGTTTCAGCCGCTTGCCACGGCCTTCCTTGACGGCCGTGATGAACTGCTGATGGATGTCATCCAGCATCGCCTGCGTCAGCGCGCGATGGCGCGGATTCTGCGGCTGGAACGGGTCCAGCATGGCCTTGTTTTCGCCAGCCGTCATCAGGCGGCGCTCGATCCCGAGCTTGTCCATCAGGCCGGTAAAGCCGAAGCTGCTCATCAGCACGCCGATCGAGCCGACGATGCTGCCCTGGCTGACATAAATCTTGTCGGCGGCAGCGGCGATGTAATAGCAGCCGGAGGCGCACATGTCCTCGACCACCACATACAGCGGCTTGTCGGGATGCAGCGCGCGCAGCCGGCGGATTTCGTCATTGATGATGGCCGACTGCACCGGACTGCCGCCCGGGCTGTTCATCCGCAGCACAACGCCGACCGAGCCGGCGTCTTCAAACGCGTCCTGCAGCGCCGGCAGCAGCGTGTCGGCGGAGGCCGTGCTGCTCTCGGCGTCGATCTCGCCGGTGACTTCGATCAGCGCGGAATGCCGGGTGCTGGGCGGCTTGCCGCCCCACTTCATGTCCAGCGCCGCGCCGATCGCGACCAGCGCGACGACCAGCGAAGCGATCCGGAACAGGTTGCGCCACCGGCGGTTCGCGCGCTGCTCGTCGAGCATGCCCTGCGCGAGCTTTTCCAGCGTGTCATACGGAATGCCCTGCGGCCGGGCCGGCTGCGAAGGTTCGCTCGCTTGCTTGTCTTGTTCTTCCATGGGCTCGTCGTGTGCGTGCTTCAGGGTTCAGGCCAGCGCCGGGCGCACATAGTCGTCCGGCTGCCAGTAAATCTTGCCATCTTTCTCGACTACCTCAATCTTGTGCAGCCGCCCGCCCCGGCAAGGCCCGCCCGCGCAACGACCGGTATGCGGCTCGTACAGCGCGCCGTGCGTTGCGCACATCAGGTACAGGCCGCTGGATTCGAAGAATTCGCCTTGATTCCAGTCCAGCTCCATCGGCACATGCGCGCAGCGGTTCAGGTAGGCATGCGCGCGCTCATGGAAACGCACCACGAACGCGGTCCAGTCCTCGCCGCCGGCGGTGACGGGAAAGCGCACGCCTTTGCCACCTTCGGCCACATCAGCAGATGTACAAATGTAAACGGGTTCGCTCATGCGTGCTCGTTCAGCCACGCGCGCAATTCGGCAATTGACGCGGCGCCGAACAGCGGCGACAGCGCCGCCAGTTCATGCGCCGGGTGCGCGCCGTAATGCACGCCGACCGCGGCCGCGCCGGCATTGCCGGCCATCTGCAGGTCATGCGTGGTGTCGCCGATCATCAGCGTGCGGCGCATGTCCTGCCCCAGTTCGCGCGTCAGCTCCTGCAGCATCGCCGGATGCGGCTTGGAGAAGGTTTCGTCGGCGCAGCGGGTGGCGTCGAACAGCGAGGTCACGCCGGCGCCCGCCATCGCCCGGTTCAGGCCGACGCGGCTCTTGCCGGTCGCCACGGCCAGGAAGTAGCCCTGCGCGGCAAGCTCCTGCAGCATGTCCAGCGCGCCGTCGAACAGTGTCAGCGTATGGTCCTGCGACAAATAGTGATAACGATAACGTTCGACCATCTTCGGATAGTGGCGCGGGTCGAGGTCCGGCATCGCCGCCTGCAGCGCATCGGCCAGGCCCAGGCCGATCACATAGGAGGCGGATTTTTTGTCCGGCACCGGCAGGCCGAGGTCGCGCGCGGCGGCCTGCATGCTCGCGATGATCGCGGACGTGCTGTCCATCAGTGTGCCGTCCCAGTCAAAGACGATCAGGTCGAAATTCTTGCGTGGCATGTAATTAGTTTCAGCGTGTCTCAGCAGCTTGTTGTTCTCAGCGTGTCGCGGACACGGGCATCTCGGGTTCGGCGGACTGCAGGGATTGCAGGAAACGCGCGCATTCGGGCGGCAATGCCGCCTCGACGCTGACCGGCTTGCCCGTTACCGGATGCTCGAAGCCGAGCCGGTAAGCGTGCAGGAACATCCGCTTCAGCGGCAGGCGCGACCCGTCGGCCTTTTGCAGTTCGCGGTTCAGCGCGAAATCCCCATACTTGTCGTCGCCCGCGATCGGGAAGCCGGACGAGGCGAGATGGACGCGGATCTGGTGCGTGCGCCCGGTCTTCAGCTCGGCTTCCAGCAACACGAAGTCGCCGTATTTTCGCAATAAATTGAACACCGTGTGCGACGGCTGGCCGTCGGACTGCACGCGCACGCGGCGCTCGCCGTCCGGGGTCGTGTACTTGAACAGCGGCAGCTTCACATGCTGCCGGCGGTTCTGCCAGTCGCCCTTCACCAGCGTGAGGTAGCGCTTGTCCAGCCGGCCTTCGCGGATCTGCTCGTGCAAATTTGTTAACGCACTGCGCTTCTTGGCCAGCACCAGGATGCCGGACGTCTCGCGGTCGAGCCGGTGCACCAGTTCGAGGAAACGGGCGGCCGGCCGCGCCGCGCGCAACTGCTCGATCACGCCATAACTGATGCCCGAGCCGCCGTGGACGGCGACGCCGGCAGGTTTATCAATGATCAACAACGCGTCGTCCTCGAGCAGCACCCGGAACTCGGCAGCCGGCACATGACTCTCATCGCGCTCGGCGAGCCGCATCGGCGGCACCCGCACCGTGTCGCCCTCGGCCAGCCGGTAGGTCTGGGCAATCCGCCCCTTGTTCACCCTCACCTGCCCCGAGCGCAGCACTTGATACACATGGCTTTTGGGGACGCCTTTGCAGACTCTTATCAGGAAATTATCAATGCGCTGACCGGCATCGTCCGGTCCGATGGTGATCATCCGGACCTCGGGCCGCCCCTGCGATTCGGGGCCGGCGGCGCGAGAAACAGCTCCGTTCTCGGAAAATCTCGCTAAGTCCTTCATTTTGAATATATAATCGATCGGCGGGAAAGATCCGCCAAGTGTGTCAGAAGAAAAAGAGCATTCTACACAGGGGCGTGTCCGCCAGCCTCGCAAGTTTTTGCAAATCAGGCGGAATAGCTGTGTATGCATCATCCCCCTGCGGTCAGGGTCGCACCGAAGCTGCGATCGGGCAGGTCAGCGGGATGTTGGAACCGAGTACCTGGAATTCAAGGATAAGTCTGGCCAGACTCCCGTTGACGGGAAAGCTGGCCGGTAGATGTCGCCGTACAGTTTGCCGCTTTCGTCCAACGCCACTATCCCACCCGATATGGTTATTGCCAATCCAGCCCAGACCGGCCAGCAGCCGCGCACCGCGCGCCTGCTGGCGCACTTGCGGGCATTTGGATTGTCGACAACGGCCCGCTGACTGCTTCATCCGCGCCCTGCGGGGCGGTGCGCTGGTTGCGCCCGCTTCGCGTTACGGCAACTCCCCCGTCCAGCCTCCGTCTCCTCGCATGCATTCCTGAGTTGGCCGCGCACTTTTTTAGCGCGGCATAAAGGCCCCCCGGGGCCGCGGAGCACTACACATGAAACGCATGTTGTTCAATGCCACGCAGCAGGAAGAACTGCGCGTGGCCATCGTCGACGGCCAGAAGCTGATCG
>CAYZXP010000020.1:0-20768 GCA_964482415.1 uncultured Bifidobacterium sp.
GAGCAACCAGAAGAATTCCGGCTTCCTGCCGGAAGAGCGCGCATGGATGACCGAGGTCTTCGGCGAGGCCGGCTGGCGCGACGTATACCGCCTGCTGCACCCGGACACCACCGGCGAGGCCTACACCTGGTGGAGCAACCGCGGGCAGGCATGGGCGAACAATGTCGGGTGGCGTATCGACTATCACGTGGCCACGCCGGGCGTCGCCGGCACGGCGAAGTCGGCGGCGGTGTACAAGGACGAGCGCTTCTCGGACCATGCGCCGCTGACGATCCATTACGACTTCCCGGCCTGAGCCGGGCACACCGTCAGCCAAAGAACCAGTAGCACACCGCAATCGACGCCAGCACCCCGGCCAGGTCGGCCAGCAGCGCGCAGGCCACCGCATGGCGCGCCCGCTGTATGCCGACCGCGCCGAAGTAGACCGCCAGCACATAGAACGTGGTCTCGGTGCTGCCCTGCATGGTCGCCGCCAGCAGCGCGGGGAAGCTGTCGACGCCGTGCGAACTCATCGTCTCGATCAGCATTGCGCGCGCCGCGCTGCCCGAGAACGGCTTGACCAGCGCGGTCGGCAGCGCATCGACAAAGCGCGGATCCCATCCGGCGACATCGGCGAGATAACGAATGCCGGACAGTGCCAGCTCCAGCGCACCGGACGCGCGCAGCACGCCGACGGCACACAGCATCGCCACCAGATAGGGCAGCAGGTTCTTCGCGACGTCAAAGCCCTCGCGCGCGCCGTCGACGAAGGCCTCGTACACCGGCACCCGCCGCAGCCCGCCCAGCAGCAGGAACAGCAGGATCAGCCCGAACAGCACTGCATTGCCGAGCAAGGAGGACAGCGACGCAATGGCCGCCGCCGACAGGCTGGCGAGGAAGGCGATGAAGCCGCCGAGCAGCAGCGCCGTGCCGAGCATCCATGCGAGAACGACCGGGTCACGCAGTCGCAGCCGCTGCACCAGCGCAACCGACAGAAAGCCGGCCAGCGTCGATGCCGACGTGGCCAGCAGGATCGGCAGGAACACCAGCGTCGGATCCGGCGCGCCCTGCTGCGCGCGGTACATGAAGATCGACACCGGCAACAGCGTCAGCGACGACGCGTTCAGCACCAGGAACAGAATCTGCGCGTTGCTGGCGACCTCGGGCTGCGGGTTCAGCGACTGCAGCTCGCGCATGGCCTTCAGGCCGATCGGCGTGGCGGCGTTGTCAAGGCCGAGCGCATTTGCGGTGAAGTTCAGCGTGATCAGGCCAAGCGCCGGATGGCCGCGCGGCACTTCCGGCATCAGCCGCGCAAACAGCGGCGACAACCAGCGCGCCAGCGTCTGCACCAGCAGCGCGCGCTCTGCGATCTTCAGGAAGCCCAGCCATAGCGTCAGCGTGCCAAACAGCACGACCATCACTTCGACGGACAGCTTGGCCATCGCAAACAGGCTCTCGACCATGGCCTGGAAGACGGCAACGTCGCCGGCGAAGCAGGCGCGCCAGCCGGCAGACAACGCGGCGACGGCAAAAAAACCGAGCCACAGAGCGTTCAGCATCGGCCCGGGAAGAAGCAGGTAGGTTTCATTGGCGACAGTGTAGCCGCAAGCGCATGGGAATCGGCGCGAATGCAACGCTGCCGGCAAGCGACAAGGCAGCGACGCGGCGGTGTTAGCATCCGCAGATGACCGACAACTCGCCGCCCGCCACCAACGAACGCGCACACGGACGCCGGCCGCGGATGCGTGCGGACGACACACCGTGGCGCAGGCGCCTCGGCCCGGGACTGATCACCGGCGCGGCCGACGACGACCCGAGCGGCATCGCAACTTATTCGCAGGGCGGCGCGCAGTTCGGCTTCCAGTTGCTGTGGACATTGCTGCTGACCTGGCCGCTGATGGTCGGCATCCAGTCGGTGTCGGCACGCATCGGCCGGGTGACCGGCGACGGACTCGCCGGCAACCTGCGCCGGCTGTATTCGCCGTGGCTGCTGTATGCGGTGGTGTCGCTGCTGACGGTCGCCAACACGATCAATATCGCCGCCGACCTTGCCGCGATGGCGGACGGGTTGCAACTGCTGGCCGGCGGCCCGCATGCGCTGTGGGTAATCGCCTTTGGCGCGGTATCGGTGCTGCTGCAGGTATTCATCCCCTATGTGCGCTACGTGCGCATGCTGAAATGGCTGACGCTGGCGCTGTTTGCCTACGTCGGCACGGTGTTCGCGGTGCACATCCCGTGGGGCGACGTGCTGCGCGCGCTGGTGATGCCGACCATTCCTTTCGACCGCGCGTACCTCGTCACGCTGGTCGCCATCCTCGGCACCACGATCAGCCCCTACCTGTTCTTCTGGCAGGCGTCACAGGAAGTGGAGGAGATGAAGTCGGATCCGGACGCGCTGCCGCTGCGGCAGGCGCCGCAGCAGGCGCGACAGCACCTGACGCGCATCAGCATCGACAACTGGGTCGGCATGGGCATGTCAAACCTGATCGCCTTTTTCATCATGCTGACCACCGCGGCGACGCTGTACACGCACGGCATCACGGACATCCAGTCGTCGCGCGATGCCGCGCTGGCCTTGCGGCCGATCGCCGGGGAATTCGCTTTCCTGCTGTTCGCCGCGGGCATCATCGGCACCGGCCTGCTGGCCATCCCGGTGCTGGCCGGCTCCGCGGCCTATGCGGTGGCCGGCGCCTTCGGCTGGCGCACCGGCCTCGACCTGCCGCTCGGACTGGGCTGGCGCTTCTACGGCATCATCGCCACATCAACGCTGATCGGCGCGGCGATCGGCATCAGCCAGATCGACCCGATGCGTGCGCTGTACTGGGCGGCGGTGCTGAACGGCGTGGCGTCGGTGCCGATCATGGTGGTGATGATGCGGCTGGCCACCCGACATGAGGTGATGGGACCGTTCGTGGTCCGGCGCCGCCTGAAATGGCTGGCCTGGGCAGCGACTGCCGCGATGGCGGTCGCCGTGTTGCTGATGTTCTGGACCGCGCTCTAGCCAGCGTCCGCCGCCGCGGATTTTGCATTCCACGGTGCGATTTTCGGCAGCAACAGCATGCCCGGTATCGCCAGCACGAAGCAGATCAGGAAGAACACGAACCAGCCGGTCTGGTCGACGATGAAGCCGGTGATCGCGTTGAAGAAGGTGCGCGGCACCGCGGCCAGGCTGGTGAACAGCGCGAACTGGGTCGCGGTATAGCGCTGGTCGGTGGTGGTCGCGATATAGCCGGTGAACGCAGCCGTGCCGAGTCCGACGGCAAAGGCTTCCATCCCGATCACCAGGCCAAGCAGCGCCGTGCTGGGTTCGGCGCCGGGGGCGCTGACGCCGGTCTGGGCCAACAGCGCAAAACCGAGGATGGCGACGGCCTGCAGCACGCCGAAGATCCACAGCCCGCGGTTGACGCCGGTCTTCTCCAGCCAGACGGCGCCGAGAATCCCGCCGGCGAGGCTGGCCCACAAGCCGGCGTTCTTGGCGACCAGCCCGATCTGCGTGCGCGAGAAGCCGAGATCCATGTAGAACGGCGTGGCCAGCGCAGTCGCCATCGAATCGCCGAGCTTGTACAGGAAGATGAACGCGAGGATCAGCAATGCCTGCGACCAGCCGCTGCGAGTGACGAATTCATGGAAAGGCTCGACCACCGCCTCGCGCAGTGTGCGCGGCGGCTGGCCGTACAGGGTTGGCTCGGTGATCAGCAGGGTCGTCAGCAGGCCCGGCAGCATGAACAGCGCGGTAATGCCGAACACCAGCTGCCAGCTCATGAAGTCGGACAGGATCAGCGACAGCGATCCCGGCACCAGCGTCGACATCTTGTACGCATTCACAAACAGCGCCGTGCCCGAACCCTGCTCGTGCTCGGACAGCAGTTCGCGCCGGTACGCATCGATCACGATGTCCTGACTGGCTGACAGGAAGGCCACTGCGCCGGCCAAAGCCACGATCATCGTCAGCTCGTCGCGCGGCGAAAAGAAACCGAATGCGCCGATCGCGGCCAGCAGCGCCAGCTGCGTGGCGAGCATCCAGCCGCGACGACGGCCCAGCAGCGGGAAATGATAGCGGTCCATCAGCGGCGACCAGACGAACTTCCATGTGTACGGGAAGCCGACCAGCGCAAACAGGCCAATGGATTTCAGGTCAACCTGCTCGGCCTTCAGCCACGCCGACAGCAGGTTATACAGCAGGAACAGCGGCAGGCCGGACGTGAAGCCGAGCATCACGCAGACCAGCATCTTGCGATTGAAATAATGGCGCCAGCCGGTGGCGGGCGCGGTCGATGCGGTGCCTGTGCTCATGCTCGGTCAGTGTGTCCGTCCTGCCGGACGGCGGGGGAGGAAATCGCGCAGCATGCGCCCGCTTTACTTCTTTCGCAGCCGGAACACCGCGAGACTTCCGCGCCAGTTCGGCAGGAACCCGACCGGCGTGCCATCGGTCTTCAGCGCGACGCATTCGATCACTTCAAGGCCGGCCTCGGCGGCAAGGTCTTCGAAATCGCTGATGGTCGCGCAACGCAGGTTCGGCGTGTCGTACCACTGGTAGGGCAGGCTCTCGGACACCGGCATGCGGCCCAGCAGCAGCGACAGCCGGTGCGGCCAGTGCGCAAAGTTCGGGAAGGACACGATGGCTTCGCGGCCGACGCGCGCAATGTCGCGCAACACGACTTCGACGTGCTTCATCATCTGCAGCGCCGACAGGCAGAGTACGGTGTCGAAAGCGTCGTCGGCAAACATCGCCAGGCCGTCCTCGATGTTTTGCTGGATCACATGGACGCCGCGCTGTACGCAGCGCGGGATCTTCGCGTCGTCGATCTCGACGCCGTAGCCGCGGCAACCCTTGTCGCGCTGCAGGTAGTCGAGCATCGCGCCATCGCCGCAGCCAAGGTCGAGCACGCGCGAGCCTGGAGCCACCCAGTGCGCGATGAAGGCGAGGTCGGCGCGCAGGCCGCTGACTTGCGAGGCAATCATGCGGCCTCCTTCTGCGGCAAGGCGGCGGCCAGATCGCCGCCGAGCTGCTGCCAGACCTTGTCGTAATACGCACGCACCACGTTCATGTAGCGCGGATCGTCGAGCAGGAAGGCGTCATGGCCGTGCGGCGCGTCGATTTCCGCGTAGGTGACGCGCCGCTCGTTCTTCACCAGCGCCTGCACCATCTCGCGGCTGCGCTCCGGTGCGAAGCGCCAGTCGGTGCTGAACGACACCAGCAGGAATTCTGCCTGCGTGTTGGCCAGCGCCGCCGCGAGGTCGCCGCCGTAAGCGCGTGCGGGATCAAAATAATCGAGCGCCTTGGTGATCAGCAGGTAGGTGTTCGCATCGAAGTATTCGGAGAACTTGTCGCCCTGATAGCGCAGGTAGGACTCGATCTCGAAGTCGACGCCAAAACCGAACTGGTAGTCGGCATTGCGCAGTTCGCGGCCGAATTTCTCGGCCATGTCGTCGTCGGACAGGTAGGTGATGTGGCCGATCATTCGCGCCACCCGCAGCCCGCGCTTGGGCACCACGCCGTGCGCATAGAAGTCGCCGTCATGGAAATCGGGATCGGACAGGATTGCCTGCCGCGCGACGTCGTTGAACGCGATGTTCTGCGCGGACAGCTTCGGCGTGGACGCGATCACCAGGCAATGCCCCACACGGTCCGGGTACAGGATGCTCCATGCGAGCGCCTGCATGCCGCCGAGCGAGCCACCCATCACGGCGGCGAACTTGCGGATGCCGAGCCGGTCGGCCAGGCGCGCCTGCGCATGCACCCAGTCCTCGACCGTCACGACCGGGAAGGCGGCGCCATACGGCTTGCCGGTGGCGGGATGGGTGTGCATTGGCCCGGTCGACCCGAAACAGGAGCCGGGATTATTCACGCCGATGACGAAGAAACGGTCGGTGTCGAGCGCCTTGCCGGGACCGACCATGTTGTCCCACCAGCCGGCGCTCTTGGGCTGGCCTTCATAGGTGCCGGCCACATGGTGCGACGCATTCAGCGCGTGGCAGACCAGCACTGCATTCGAGCGGTCCGCGTTCAACGTGCCATAGGTCTCGTACACCAGCGTGTAGTCGGACAGCGACGCGCCGCTCTGCAAGGGCAGCGGGTCGGCAAAATGCATGGACTGGGGGGTGACGACGCCTATGGATTTCATGGAAGGACAACAATAAAAAAGCCCGAGGGCGGCGGCGGTCGGGCTTGATTCGTTGTCGATTCGAGCTCGCTTTAGCCGCATTTGTTCGGGAGGTTCCCCTGCGCCCGCAAGCTAAGATCAAATCGGCGCATTGAACGGAGGATAGCGAAAGCAGGAGGATGCGTCAAACGACCGTCACCGTCGCCCGGATGACGCGTTTACAGCAGCCTCAGCCGCTCGACCGCCTCGGCGATCGCCGCCGGCTCCCACGCCTTCAATACCTTCTTCGCGGCCGGCTCGAGCAGGGCCAGGTCGCTGTTCAGGATTTCCTGCTTCACCGCCAGCAGCTGCGCCGGATGCATCGAGAATTCGCGCAGGCCGAGGCCCAGCAGCAGGCGGGTCAGCCGGGTGTCGCCGGCCAGCTCGCCGCACACCGCGACCGGCACGCCGGCCTTCGCGCCGGTGGAAATCGTCAGCCACAGCAGCTGCAGCACGGCCGGGTGCAGCGGGTTGTACAGGTGGGCGACCTCGTGATCGACGCGGTCGACCGCCAGCGTGTACTGGATCAGGTCATTGGTGCCGATCGACAGAAAGTCCATGCGCTTCACGAACAGCGGCAGCGTAAGCGCGGCCGCTGGTATCTCGATCATTGCGCCGACCTTGATGTCCTCGTCGAACTTCTTCTTCGCGTCGCGCAGCTGCTGCTTCGCCTGCTCGATCAATGCCAGCGTCTGGTCGATCTCGAACGCATGCGCGAGCATCGGGATCAGCAGGTTGATCGGCCCGTACGCGGAGGCGCGCAGGATCGCGCGCAGCTGGGTGAGGAACATCTGCGGCTCGGCCAGGCAATAACGGATCGCGCGCAGGCCCAGCGCGGGATTCAGCGCGGTCTCTTCGTCGCGATCGAGCGGCTTGTCGGCGCCGACATCAAGCGTGCGTATCGTCACCGGCCGGCCCTTCATCGCGACCACCGCCTTGCGATAGGACTCGAACTGTTCGTCCTCGGACGGCAGCCGCGCGGCCTGGCCGGTATGGCCCATGAACAGGAATTCGGAACGGAACAGGCCGACGCCGACCGCGCCGGCATCGAGCGCGCCGGCGCAATCCTGCGGCAGCTCGATGTTGGCCAGCAGGTGGATGAAGGTGCCGTCGCGGGTGATTGCCGGCGTCTTCTTCAGCTTGCCGAGCTTCTTGCGCTCGCGCATCAGCCTGGTCTGCGCGTCACGGTACTGCTCGAGCACCACCGGCGCCGGGTCGACGATCACGATGCCGGCGTCGCCGTCGATGATGATCCAGTCGTCCTCGGCGATCAGCGCTGACGCGTTCGACATGCCGACGGCGGCCGGAATGTCGAGGCTGCGCGCGACGATCGCGGTGTGGGAGTTCTGCCCGCCGAGGTCGGTGACAAAACCGACGAATGCGCGGTCGCGGAACTGCAGCATGTCGGCCGGCGAGATGTCATGCGCGACCACCACCATCTGCGGCGCGTAGTCGCCGGGCGCGGTCGGCTCGCTCGGCGGCAGCGCCGTGGCCGAACCGGTCAGCACCTTCAGCACGCGCTCGCCGACCTGCAGGATGTCATTCTTGCGCTCGCGCAGGTAGGCGTCCTCGATCTCGTCGAACTGCGCGGACAGTTCATCGATCTGTGTCAGCAGCGCCCACTCGGCGTTGTAGTGGCGGCTGCGGATGATCCGCTGCGGCTCTTCGGCGATGATCGGGTCGGCCAGGATCAGCGCGTGCACGTCGATGAAGGCGGCCAGCTCGGTCGGCGCATCGGACGGCAGTTCGCGCCGCAGCGCGCGCAGTTCCTCGTTGACCAGCGCGATCGCATCGGTCAGGCGGCGCACCTCGGCCTCGACCTTCTCTTCGGCGACCAGGTAGTGCTTGACGTCGCGCGCGGCCGGCTTGAGCAGGTGCGCGCGGCCGATTGCGATGCCGCGCGAGACAGGTATGCCGTGAAGGGTGAACGAGGGCATCGCCGCGCCTTATTCGCTTTCGCCGAAGCGCGCCTCGATCAGCTGCACCAGCGCTTCCATGCACTCCTGCTCGTCCGCGCCCTCGGTGTCGAGGGTGACGACGCTGCCCTTGCCGGCGGCGAGCATCATCACGCCCATGATGGACTTCGCGTTCACGCGGCGGTCATTGCGGGTCATCCAGACCTCGCACTTGTAGCGTGCCGCCAGTTGCGTGAGCTTGGCCGAGGCGCGCGCATGCAGGCCCAGCTTGTTGATGATCTCGATTTCCCGGCTGATCATATGTTTTCTTTTTCTGTAGTCAGTTAGGGCCGATCCGGACCCGGCTGTCGACGCGGCACGCGCCATTCTGTGCGCCCGCCAGCGCCATCTCCACCACCACGTCCAGCGTGTCATGCCGGTAGGTCAGCGCCCGCAACAGCATCGGCAGACTGATGCCGGCGATCACTTCCACTTCGCCCGGCATGCACAGCTGCAGCGTGCAGTTCGACGGCGTGCCGCCCTTGATGTCGGTGACCACCAGCACGCCGGAGCCGTCGTTGAGCCGGCGGATCGCCTGCAAGGCCTGCTCGCGCACCTCGCCGGTGTCCTGGTCGGCGACCACGTCGATCGCCTCGAGCCGCTCCGGCGGCGAGCGGAACACGTGGGTCGCGGCCTCGATGAAGGCCTTGCCCAGCGGCGCATGCGTCAGCAGCAGGATGCCTACCATGACGACGCTCCCGGACGGGCGTTCATTGCGGCAGGCTTTCGAGCGCGTCGACAAACATGGCCGCGACGTCGAAGCCGGTCTGCTGCATGATTTCCTGGAAACAGGTCGGGCTGGTCACGTTGATCTCTGTCAGGTAGTGGCCGATCACGTCCAATCCTACCAGCAGCAGCCCGCGCTGCAGCAGCACCGGTGCGAGCGCCTCGCCGATTTCCTTTTCGCGCGCCGACAGCGGCATCGCGATGCCGGTGCCGCCGGCGGCCAGATTGCCGCGCACCTCGCCGGCCTGCGGCACGCGCGCGAGGCAGTAGGGCACAACCTTGCCGCCGATCAGCAGCACGCGGCGGTCGCCGTTGACGATCTCGGGGATGTAGCGCTGGACCATGATGGTGCGGGCGCCGTCCGCCGTCAGCGTCTCGGTGATGGCGCCGAGGTTCATGCCGTCCTCGCGCACGCGGAACACGCCGGCGCCGCCCATGCCGTCGAGCGGCTTGAGGATGATGTCACGGTGCTCTGCATGGAAAGCGCGCACATGCGCGGCGTCGCTGGTGACCAGCGTCGGCGCGGTGAATTGCGTAAAGCCGGTGATCGCGAGCTTCTCGTTGTGGTTGCGGATTGCCGCCGGGCTGTTCACCACGCGTGCGCCCTGCGATTCGGCCAGTTCGAACAGGTAGGTCGCGTAGATGTACTCCATGTTGAACGGCGGGTCAGTGCGCTCGACCACGACGTCGACATCCGACAGCGGACGCAACACGGTCTCCTCGACGGTGTACCACGCGCCGGGCTCGCCGGTCAGCGCGATGCGCGACATGCTGGCCAGCACGCGGCCGCCGGAGACGATCATGTCGGCATGACGGAACGCGTACAACTGATGGCCGCGCGCGTTCGCCTCGCGCATCATCGCGTAGGTTGAATCCTTCTTCAGGTTGAAGCCGGACAGCGGGTCGGCGGCGAAGGCGATTTTCATGCGGCGACGGTCATTCACGCTCAGTAGACCTCCGGGTTGGGATCGGTCTTTTCGATCTCGAGCGACGCAGCCAGCAGCGCAAGGCGGGCGACGACGCCATACATGTAGAAGCGGTTCGGCGCCGCGGTGCCGGGCTTGGCCGCCAGGTCGGGCAGCGCATGCTGCTGCGCGAACGCGAGCGGCACGAAATGCGCGCCCGGCGAGTTCAGGTTCTCGTCGACGCCGCGCTCGGCATGCACGCGATAGAAGCCGCCGACCACGTAGCGATCGATCATGTAGACAACCGGCTCGGCCACGGCGTCGTTGATGTGCTCGAAGGTGTGCACGCCTTCCTGCAGGATCACGTCGGAGACTTCGAGGCCTTCCTTGACCACCGACATCTTGTTGCGCTGCTTGCGGTTCAGGTCGCGCACCTCGCTGGAATCGCGCACGGTCATGATGCCCATGCCGTAGGTGCCGGCATCGGCCTTGACGATAACAAACGGCGTTTCCTTGATGCCGTATTCCTTGTATTTCTTGCGAATCTTCGTCAGCAGCATGTCGACATTGGACGCCAGGCAATCCTCGCCGGTGCGCTCATGGAAATTGATGCCGGTGCATTTCGCGAAATACGGATTGACCATCCACGGGTCGACATCGACCAGCTTGCCGAACTTCTTCGCCACTTCGTCGTAAGCGGCGAAGTGATTGGTCTTGCGGCGCACCGCCCAGCCCGCGTGCAGCGGCGGCAGCAGCGTCTGTTCGTGCAGGCCCTCGAGGATGCTCGGTATGCCGCCGGACAGGTCGTTGTTCAGCAGGATGGTGCAGGGGTCGAAGTTCTTCAGTCCGAGGCGGCGGCCGTTGGCGGAACGCTCGAGCGGCTCGAGCGTCAGCGTGCTGCCGTCCGGCAGTTCGAGCGTGGTCGGTTCCTTGATGTCGTCAGCCAGCGTGCCGAGGCGGACGTTCAGGCCGGTCTGCCGGAAAATCTGGATCAGCCGCGCGACGTTCTGCAGGTAGAAGGTGTTGCGGGTGTGCCTTTCCGGGATCAGCAGCAGGTTGCGTGCGTCCGGACAGTATTTGTCGATCGCGGCCATCGCCGCCTGCACGGCCAGCGGCAGCATTTCCGGCGCGAGGTTGTTGAAACCGCCGGGGAACAGGTTGGTGTCGACCGGCGCCAGCTTGAAGCCGGAGTTGCGCAGGTCGACCGAGCAATAGAACGGGGGCGTGTGCTCCTGCCACTCGAGACGGAACCAGCGCTCGATGGCCGGCGTCGCGTCCAGAATCTTCTTTTCCAGTTCGAGAAGGGGCCCATTGAGGGCCGTGACCAAATGCGGAACCATGGAATGCCTTATGAGAATTCAATCGCGCCCAGATGCGCCGGGCTTGATTCTAACGGAATCGGACCTGCCGACTCCGAATGACCCGCCGCTCTGGTCCTGAATTCCCGGCCGGTCGGCGACGGAAATGCAAACGCCCCCGGTGACGGGGGCGTTTGCAGGTATTCGGACCGGACCGCCGCGGAGCGATCCGGGAATCCGTGCCAGGGATCAGTGGCGGTAAGCCGTCTCGCCGTGGCTGCTGATGTCCAGGCCTTCGCGCTCTTCTTCTTCCGTGACGCGCAGGCCGATGATCATGTCGACCAGCTTGTACGCGATGAAGGCCACCAGACCGGACCAGACCACCGTGGTGATCACGCCCTGGAACTGGATCCAGACCTGCGACGCGATCGAGTAGTCCGGGGCGACCGCATTCGCGACATAGTCGTAGATGCCGGTGCCGCCGAGCGACGGCGAAGCGAACACGCCGGTCAGGAGCGCGCCGAGGATGCCGCCGACGCCGTGCACGCCGAACACGTCGAGCGAATCATCGGCGCCGATCAGGTGCTTCAGGCCGTTCACGCCCCACAGGCAGACCACGCCGGCCAGCAGGCCCATCACGAGGCCGCCCATCAGGCCGACGAAGCCGGCGGCCGGGGTGATCGCCACCAGGCCGGCGACCGCGCCCGACGCTGCACCCAGCATCGACGGCTTGCCCTTCATCACCCATTCGGCAAAGGTCCACGACACTACGGCACCGGCAGTCGCCAGCAGCGTGTTGCCGAAGGCAAGCGCCGCCGAGCCGTTGGCTTCGAGCGCGGAGCCGGCGTTGAAGCCGAACCAGCCCACCCACAGCAGCGCGGCACCGACCATGGTCAGCGTCAGCGAGTGCGGCGCCATCGATTCGCGGCCGAGGCCGATACGCTTGCCGACCAGGATCGCGCCCACCAGACCGGCGACCGCGGCATTGATGTGCACGACGGTACCGCCGGCGAAATCAAGCGCGCCCTTCTGGAACAGCCAGCCCGCGGTTGCGGTCGCCTTCTCGGCGGCAGCGGCATCGGTGTACAGGTCAGGACCCGGCCAGAACCAGACCATGTGCGCGATCGGCAGGTAGGAGAACGTGAACCAGATGACCATGAACAGCAGCACCGCCGAGAACTTGATGCGCTCGGCGAACGCGCCGACGATCAGGCCGCAGGTGATGGCCGCGAAGGTCGCCTGGAAGCAGGCGAACATCAGTTCGGGCACGACGACGCCCTTGCTGAAGGTCGCGGCGACCGAATCGACAGTCAGGCCCTTCATGAACAGGCGATCAAAGCCGCCGAAGAATGCGCCGCCTTCGGTGAATGCGAGCGAATAGCCGTAGATGAACCACAGCACGGTGATCAGGCTGAACACCATCATCACCTGCATCAGCACCGACAGCATGTTCTTCGCGCGGACCAGGCCGCCGTAGAACAACGCGAGACCCGGTATCGACATCATTGCGACCAGCAAGGTCGCGACGATCAGCCAGGCAGTGTCGCCCTTGTTGGGCGTCGGCGCGGCAGCGGGGGCTGCTGCGGATGCCGCGGCCGCAGGCGCGACAGCAGCGGCAGGTGCCGCAGCAGGCGCTTCGGTGGCGGGGGCGGTGGCAGTCGTTGCAGGCGCAGCGGCGGCGGGAGCCGCATCTTCGGCGGATGCGACGGGCGCCATGCCGACGGCCAGCATCAGCAGTCCGGCGCCGATCAGGCTAGTGAACCATTTTTTCATGTTGAATCCCCTTAGAGTGCTTCCTTGCCGGTTTCGCCCGTGCGGATGCGGATGACTTGCTGCAGGTCGTACACGAAAATCTTGCCGTCGCCGATCTTGCCGGTGCGTGCCGAGCTTTCGATCGCCTCAACCACGCGCTCGACGATATCGTCATCGACAGCGGCCTCGATCTTGGTCTTGGGCAGGAAATCGACCACGTATTCGGCGCCGCGATACAGTTCGGTATGGCCTTTCTGGCGACCGAAGCCCTTGACCTCGGTGACGGTGATGCCCTGCACACCGATGGCCGACAGCGCCTCGCGTACTTCATCAAGCTTGAACGGCTTGATGATGGCAGTGATGAGTTTCATTTCAGCCTCTTGTCGGGAATCAGAAGTTTTTGGTCAGCGTCAGGACGAGCTTGGTGTCGCCCAGGTAGCCCTTGCCGCCGAAGTTGTAGCCGGAGGTGCTCTTGTCCGCATCGGTGCCGACCACGGCAAGCGAGCCGACCACGACGCCGAAATCCTTCGTCACGCCGACTTTCCAGTCGGTGTAATTGGCCAGGCCGTCGTTGTAATTCTTCACGCGCTGCTTGCCGACGTGCAGGTTCAGGATGTAGCCGTCCTTGATTTCGGGGTTCAGGCTGAGGTCGAGGTAATCGCTGCCGTCGCTGTTGGGCGCCCAGCCGATGAAATTGGTCAGCGCATACGAATACTTCAGCGTCGCGAAGCTGTAACCGACCTGTGCGAAAGCCTCGACCGTGTTGGCGTTTGCGCCGGTGACGGCCTTCAGCGTGTTGCCCGGATAGTTGTAGCTGATCAGGCCGACGTCATACGCCACTTCGCCCAACTGGCCACGCTTGCCGCCATAGATGTCGAGTTCGTAGCTGCCCGAGCTCGCGCCCGCATCCTTGACCCACTTGATGGTCGAGGTCCATGCGCCGACATACAAGCCGCTCGGCGTGTGGGTGTAGTCCACGCCGGCGAACACGGCCGGGTCGCCACGGCTCTGCGAGATGCCGCGGAAGCGATAATCAGAAGTTGCGCCAACGTTGAACGAGACGACATGATCCGGCGCCGGAGCCGCCTCTTCCGCATGGGCGACGGAGCCCGCAAATGCTGCCAGGATGGCGCTGGCGAGAGTCAGTTTTTTCATTGGCTTTTCCTTTGTACTATTGGTTGTCCACAACGGATGCCCCACGATTGGCGTGTATGCACAAGGCAACTGAGCAAGCCGTGTGCCAACCGGAGCAAGAAGAAACATTTGCCATCCCTGCCAATTCCGCTAGCATTTGCGCACCCATTAATGGGCGGCCCCGTCCAAACCGCACCAGCCGGGGGCAACCGCCCCAAACGAGTGCAATTCATCAGGTCACTATGAGCAACAAACCCAGCTTTCTCAATGAACTTCAGGACAAGGTGCACCAGGTGCTGCAGCAATCGCCTGCCCGGGACCTGGAAAAGAACATGCGCGCCATGCTGAACCAGGGCTTTGCCAAGCTCGACCTCCTGACGCGCGAGGAATTTGACGTCCAGGCCGACGTGCTCGCCCGCACCCGCGCAAAACTCGAGGCGCTCGAGGCGCGCGTGGCCGAGCTTGAAGCAAAGCTGAAAAGCTGATTCCCGCGTGGGCCTGGCCGTCCTCCGCAGCCGTGCGCTGGCGGGCATGGAAGCGCCCGCGGTCACGGTCGAGGTTCATCTGGCCAACGGCCTGCCCACATTTGCGATTGTCGGACTCGCTGAGATAGAAGTTCGCGAAGCGCGCGACCGCGTGCGCGCCGCACTGGCAAATGCCGGCTTTGCGTTCCCGCCCGGCCATGTCACCGTCAACCTTGCCCCGGCGGATTTGCCGAAGGAGTCGGGCCGCTTCGATTTGCCGATTGCGCTGGGCATCCTCGCGGCCTCCGGCCAGATGCCAGCCGGAGAACTGGACGACTACGAGTTTGCCGGCGAATTGTCGCTGTCCGGCGAGCTCAGGCCGATCCGCGCCGCGCTGGCCATGAGCGTGGCACTGCAGCGCGATGGCGAGGGGCGTCGCGGCTTCGTGCTGCCGCGTGCTAATGCGGCCGAAGCCGCGCTGATGCCGGGCGCGCACATCTTCCCGGCCGACTCGCTGCTGCAGGTCGTCGCGCATTTTGCCGGCGGCGCCAGTGACGCGCGGCTGGTCGGGTACGCGGCCGCACCCGCAACAGCAACGGACACAACCGGCCTGCCTGATTTTGCGGATTTGCGCGGGCAGGCACAGGCGCGGCGTGCGGCCGAAATTGCCGCAGCAGGCGCGCACAGCATGCTGATGGTCGGGCCTCCCGGCGCCGGCAAGTCGATGCTGGCGGCGCGGTTGCCGGGCATCCTGCCGCCGATGACGGACGAGGAAGCACTGCAGAGCGCCGCACTGCAATCCGTCGCCGGCAGCTTTTGCGCGCAACGCTGGCGCCGGCGGCCATTCCGCGCGCCGCACCATACCGCATCGGCGGTGGCGCTGGTCGGCGGCAGCGGCGTGCCTCGTCCGGGCGAAATCTCGCTCGCGCACCACGGCGTGCTGTTCCTCGACGAACTGCCGGAATTCGACCGCAAGGTGCTCGAGGTGCTGCGCGAGCCGCTGGAAACCGGCCGGATCACGATCTCGCGCGCAGCCCGGCAGACCGATTTCCCCTGCCGCTTCCAACTGGTCGCCGCAATGAATCCTTGTCCTTGCGGCTATCTCGGCCATCCCAGGCGCGCCTGCCGCTGCACGCCGGATGCGGTGGCGCGCTATCAGGGACGAATCTCCGGGCCGCTGCTTGACCGCATCGACATGCAACTGTCCGTGCCCGCGCTCGATACGGCCGAATTGCTGGCCGGCGCCGACGGCGAACCCTCGGCTGCCATTGCCGCGCGCGTCGCCGGCGCCCATGCAATGCAAATGGCGCGTCAGGGCAAGCCGAACGCGCAGTTGTCGGTGGCCGAAGTCGGCCTGCACTGCCGCCCGGACGAGGCCGCCAGCGGGCTGCTGCGCACCGCGATCGAGCGGCTCGACTGGTCGGCCCGTGCCTGCCACCGTGTGCTGAGGCTCGCGCGCACGATCGCCGACCTTGGCGGTGCCGCTGCCATCGGCAGCGCCCATGCAGCCGAGGCAATCCAGTATCGCCGTGCGCTGCCGGCGTCGCCGTCGCGCTGAACCGGTCCGCCGCGTTTCGGGGCGGTCCCATGCCGCGCCTGTTAACATCGGCGGATGTTTCCAGAGAACCCGATGACAGGACTGCGCGCGGTCGCAGCCACACTGGCCTGCGCCACACTCGTGGCCTGCGCCCCCGAACTGAACTGGCGCGAGGTGCCGGGCAACGACGCTCACTACACGGTGCTGCTGCCGTCCAAGCCCGCGACCCACGCGCGCACGATCGACCTGGACGGCCTGAAGGTCGAGATGAGCATGACCGGCGCCGCAGTCGACGAACTGAGCTTCGTGGTCGCCAGTGCGCGCATTCCCGATCCGGCGCAGCGTGCCGCGGCGCTGACGGCCATGCAGCAGGCCATGCTGCGCAACATCCGCGCGGCAAAGCACACCGAGAAGCCGGTGACGCTGAAGGGCGGCGCGACCGGCACTGAAATCGTAGCCGACGGCCAGGCCGCCCGCGACGGTCGCCCGCTCGTCATGTATGCGCGCTTCGCCGCGCAGGGCGAGCGCGTGTACCAGGCGATCGCGCTCGGCCCGCGCGACAAGCTGTCGGCGGAAGCGGCGGACACCTTCCTCGGCTCGCTGGCGCTGCATTGAGATGAGCGGCGACGCGATCTACCTGCAGGGCAGGACGGCGACGCGCGTGGTGCTGGTGTTCGGCGCCGCTTATTTCCTCTCCTACGCGCTGAGGGCGATCAATGCCGTGATCGCTCCCGCGCTGTCAGCCGACCTGCAACTGTCGAATGCCGACCTCGGCCTGCTGTCGTCTGCCTATTTCGTCGGTTTCGGCAGCATGCAGCTGCCGATCGGCGTCTGGCTGGATCGCTACGGCTCGCGCCGCACCGAGGCCGCGCTGTTGCTGTTCGGCGCGCTTGGCGCGGCAATCTTTGCGTCCAGCGCATCGCTGGCCGGCCTGTGGGTCGGCCGCGCCCTGATCGGCGTCGGCGTATCCTCGTGCCTGATGGCGGCGTTCAAGGCCTATCGGGTCTGGTACGCACCGGAACGGCAAAGCCAGCTGGGCAGCTGGATGCTGGTGTTCGGCACCGTCGGTGCGCTCGCGTCGACAGTGCCGGTGGCGCTGATGCTGCCGCTGGTCGGCTGGCGCGGCGTGTTCTGGGGCATGTCGGTTGCGCTGCTGTTGTCCGCGGCGCTGGTCTTTGCGCGGCTGCGGCCGGTCGAGCAGGCCATGGCGCAGCATGCGGTCGCTGCCGGCCCGGGGCCGGGTTACCTGCAGATTTTCCGCGACCGCTACTTCCGCCGCATGGCGCTGCTGGGCGCGGTGCACCAGGGCGGTTTCATGGCGATGCAGTCGCTGTGGGCGGGCCCGTGGATGGTGACGGTGCTGGGCATGACGGTCGAGCGCGCGTCGCAGATACTGTTCGTCTTCAATTTCTGCCTGATGCTGTCCTATCTCGGCCTGTCGTGGTGGGCGCCGCGACATGTATCGTATGGCCAGCGAAGGGGCCTGCCGGTGCTGCGCGTGGTGGCGATCGGCCTCGGCCTGTCGGTCGCCGTGCAGGCACTGATGGTGCTGCTGCCTTTTTCGTGGAGCTGGATGCTGTGGATCGCGTTCGCGGTGGTCATCACGGTGACGACGCTTGCCCAGACCCATGTCAGCCTGGCCTTTCCGCCGGCGCTCGCGGGCCGTGCAAACAGCGCTTTCAACCTGATGCTGTTCATCGGCGCATTTTCGGTCCAATGGGGCATCGGCCTGCTGGTTGATTTCTTCGTCGCCGGCGGCTCGTCGGCCGCGACCGCACTGCGGATGGCGCTCGCCTGCTACCTGCTGGTACAGGTCTTTGCGCTCGCCATGTTCATCGCCAAGCGCAACAGGAACGCACCGGACCTCGGGCCGCCGGCGGTCTGAATATAATTGCAACAGCCGGTGTATGCCGTGCTATGTTTAACAAATTAATAAGCATTTTGGCGAGGTCAATCATGCTGATCACTTTCAAGTCCAAAGCAACTGCCGACGTGATGATGTATGCGACGCATGTCAAACCCATCCTCGACCTGCTGGGCAAGGAGGTCGACCGCGGCGTGATCACGGCCGCTGAGACCAGCGGCGCAATCCGCGATATCGAAGCCGAGATCGCGCGGCGCAAGCAGGCCGACGCCGCGGAAGAGGCTGCGGCCAACGAGCAGGACGATGGCAGGGAATCCGACCCTGCCCGCGCCGACCACGTCAGTTTCGCGACGCGAATTTACCCGTTGCTGGAAATGCTGCGTGCTGCCCATCGCGACGATGAATTCGTGTTGTGGGGCGTCTGAGGACGGAAAGGCAGCACGAGCAGATGAAGTTGAGCAGTGATTCGCTGGCGTTCGCGCTGGCAGGAGCGGCGCGCGCGCTGGCAGCCGTGGACGCAGGCAATGCGCTGCCGCGCGCGCTGGCCGACGTGTTCGGCACCCGTCCGACGCCGGCTGCCGCACGCGGCGCCATCCAGGACCTTGCCTACCGGAGCATGCGCCGCTGGGGTCTTGCGCGCGCATTGTTGCGCGAGCTGGCCGAGCGCCCGCCTGCGCAGCCGCGGCTGAGCGCATTGCTGTGCTGCTCGCTGGCGCTGCTGGCAGACGATGCGCCGGCCTATGCGCCGCACACGCTGGTCGACCAGGCGGTCGAAGCCTGCGCCGCCGACCGCGAGCTGCAGCGTGCAAAAGGCATGGCCAACGCGGTGCTGCGGCGATTCCTGCGGGAACGCGACGCCTTGCTGGCGAAGGTGCGGCAGCAGGACGAGGCGCGCTGGAATTATCCGCAATGGTGGATCGACAAGGCGAAAGATGCGTGGCCGCAGGACTGGCAGCAGGTGCTGGCAGCCGGCGACAGCCAGCCGCCGCTGACTTTGCGCGTGAACCGGCGCAAGGTCGCGCTGGAAGACTACCGGGCCGAACTGGCCGCGCACGGGATCGAATCAACCCCGGTCGGCCCGTCGGCCCTGAAGCTGGCGCGCGCATTGCCGGTCGCCCAGATTCCCGGGTTTGCCGATGGCATGGCTTCGGTGCAGGACGCGGCCGCACAACTGGCCGCACCACTGCTGGATTTGCAAGACGGCATGCGGGTGCTGGATGCCTGCGCCGCGCCCGGCGGCAAGACCGGCCACCTGCTCGAACTGGCCGATGCTGACCTGCTTGCGCTTGACCAGGATGCGGAACGGCTCGAGCGCGTGCGCGAAAACCTGCAGCGGCTGTCGCTGCGCGCGGAATTGAAGCAGGGCGACGCCAGTCAGGCGAACTGGTGGGATGGCCGGCCTTTCGACCGCATCCTGGCCGACGTGCCGTGCACGGCCTCCGGCATCGTGCGCAGGCATCCGGACATTCGCTGGCTGCGTCGTCCCGACGATGCAGCGCAACTGGCCGCGCTGTCGGCGCGCATCCTCGACAACCTGTGGGCGATGCTGAAGCCGGGCGGCAAATTGCTGCTGGCCACCTGTTCGCTTTGGCCGGAAGAGTCGGCATTGCAGGCGCAGGCTTTCGCGGCGCGGCACAACGCGATCGTGTTGCCGGCGCCAGGGCAATTGCTGCCGACATCGTCCGAACAGAGAGACCATGACGGCCTTTTCTACGCGCTACTCCAGAAGCCGTCCGTTTGATACTATCGGCAGAAATCTTTCCCGGGGGTAGCACCCCCGTTTTCCCCGCGTGATCCGTCGATTCCTGCTTGGCTTTTCGCTGACCCTGCTGCTGGCCATCATGCCGTCGCTGGCGCCTGCTGCGGACGGCATCGAATTCAACAGCGCCGCACTCGAAGCGACCGATGAGGGCTACAAGCTGTCATCCAGCTTTTCCATTGAGCTGACACGCTCGCTGGAGGACGCGCTGATGCGCGGCGTGCCGCTGTACTTCAACCTGCAAGTCGCCGTATCGCGCCAGCGCTGGTACTGGTTTGACGAAATCGCCATCAAGGCGACCCGCAAGATCCGGCTGTCCTACAACGTGCTGACCCAGCAATACCGGGCGTCGGTCGATGGCAGCCTGCACCGCAATTTCACCCGTCTCGACGACATGCTCGCGCTGCTGCGGCATCCGGGCCGCTGGCTGGTGGCCGAGCCCGGCGCACTGCAGCGCGACGAGAGCTACACGGTGGCGGTGCAGTTGTCGCTGGATGTATCCGCGCTGCCCAAGCCGATCCAGGTCAGCGCGCTGGGTAACGGCGACTGGCGCATGTCGTCCGGCTGGACCCGCTTCAGCTACGAAGGCAAATGAGGCGCGCGCTCCGTTACCTGATGGCCGGCTCGACCGGAACGGTCGTGCTGTTGCTGTTCGCGCTGGCGGCGGCCAGCGGGAATACGCGTCTGTTCGACGAATATTATTCGTGGATCCTCGGCGTCAACATTGCTGTCGGCATCGTCCTGTTTGCGCTGGTATGCCTGCTCCTCGCGCGGCTCTACAGCCGCTACCGCCACGGCCGTTTCGGTTCGCGCCTGATGGCGCGGCTGGTGCTGATGTTCACGCTGATGGGCATCCTGCCGGGGATCGTGATCTACACCGTGTCGGTGCAGTTCATGTCGCGCTCGATCGAATCCTGGTTCAACGTGAAGGTCGAAACCGCGCTGGAGTCGGGCCTGAACCTCGGCCGCGCCGCGCTGGAATCGTCGCTGAAAGACCTGCGGCTGAAAGCGCGCGGCATCGCGACCGAGCTGTCGGAGATGTCAGATGCGGCGGTCGCGTCGCAACTCACGCGCATCATCGGGCATAACCAGATTCAGGACGCGATGGTGCTCGCGTTCGACGGCTCCGTGATTGCCAGCACGCACAACCGGCTGTCGACGCTGCTGCCCGACCTGCCCACGCCGAACATGCTTTCTCGCGCCCGCGCGGCCCCTGGCTACGGCGCAATCGAAGGCGAACCGGACAGTGGCA
>CAYZXP010000020.1:20868-27201 GCA_964482415.1 uncultured Bifidobacterium sp.
CGCGCCCGCGCGGCCCCTGGCTACGGCGCAATCGAAGGCGAACCGGACAGTGGCACATCCAAGGCGCAGTCCGAGCGCCTCCGCCTGCGCGTGATCGTCGCGATCCGCGGCGACGGCTCGCTGCAGAGCCTGCACGGGCAGACGCGTTACCTCCAAGTGCTGCAACCGGTGCCGGAAACGCTCGCCGCCAACGCCGAGGCGCTGCGCATTGCCTATGGCGAATATCAGGAACGTTCGCTGGCGCGCACCGGGCTGCGCAAGTTTTACCTCGTCACGCTGACGCTGGTACTGTTGCTGGCGATATTTGCCGCAATGGTCAGCGCCTTCCTGCTGGCGTCCGATCTTGCGCAACCGCTGCTGCTGCTGGCCGAGGGAACCAAGGCGGTTGCCGAAGGCAACCTGTCGCCGCGCCCGATCGTCGCAACGAACGACGAACTGGGCACGCTGACCCAGTCGTTCAATGCAATGACCCTGCAACTGGCCGATGCGCGCGTGGCAGTCGAGCGCAACCGCCGCGCGCTGGAAGACGCCAAGGCTTATCTCGAATCGGTACTGGCCAATATGTCGGCCGGCGTGATGGTGCTGGATGACCAATGGCGACTGGTGACCTTCAATGCCTCTGCGGGGCGCATCCTCCACACCGACCTGATGCCATTCCTCGGGCACCCGCTGGCCGCCATCGCGGCACTCGCCCCCGTCAGCGAATCGATGATGCGCGCATTCAGCGGCGAAAGCGCACGCTCTGCCGGCGGCGAAGCGGATGCCGACGCGCCACACTGGCAACAGCAAATTGACATTCCCCGGCGAGTGATCGGACAGGATCTGGACGGCGACATCACGTTGCTGGCGCGCGGCTCGCGTTTGCCCGTTGGGTCAGGCACAGGATTCGTGGTTGTGTTCGATGATATTTCGGAAGTCATATCCGGCCAGCGTTCGATCGCCTGGGCGGAAGTCGCTCGCCGGCTGGCCCATGAAATCAAGAATCCGCTGACGCCGATTCAGTTGTCGGCAGAGCGCCTGCTGATGAAGCTGCACGCCAAATTGTCTGGAGGCGATGCCGACTTGCTGGAGCGGGGGACTCATACCATCGTAAATCAAGTTGTCGCCATGCAACAAATGGTTGATAACTTCCGTGATTACGCGCGCACGCCGCCAGCGACGCTGCAACCGCTCGATCTGAATGCATTGATCGCCGAAATCCTCGAACTGTATTCAAGCGACGAACATTTGAACGTCTTTCGCACCAATCTTCAGCCAAATCTGCCTCGCGTTTTGGGAGATGCAACCCAAATGCGACAAGTGGTACACAACCTATTGCAAAATGCACAAGATGCGGTCGTGGAAGTTTCTGAAGGAAAAAGCCCTCCGGATGTCGTTATCAGCACCGAGGCTGTTCACTATTCGGATGCCGATGGCCGTGATCAGATCGCTGTTCGCCTGACGGTGGCGGACAACGGTTCGGGCTTCAATCCCAAGGTGATGGCGCGGGCTTTCGAGCCTTATGTGACTTCCAAACCGAAAGGCACCGGCCTTGGACTGGCTGTCGTGAAGAAGATCATCGAAGAGCACGGCGGTCGCATTGAGTTGCAAAACCGCAAGGACGGCGCGGGGGCCAAGGTCTTGATTTTATTGTTGAAGCTCGCAAGCTGATCGAATTGACATGAGCAATTGCAAAAATTACAATTTCAGCAACGCATGGCCGTTGCAGTGAGCTCAAGAGGCGCATCCATGGCAAACATTCTGGTCGTTGACGATGAAATGGGAATTCGGGAATTGTTGTCCGAAATCCTTGGCGACGAAGGACATGTGGTGACAACCGCTGAAGACGCCAATTCAGCGCGCGAGTTGCGGCTTTCCGGCTCCCCGGATCTCGTGTTGCTCGACATCTGGATGCCAGATACCGACGGCGTCACCTTGCTGAAGGAATGGCAGCGTGATGGCCTGCTGACCATGCCGGTGATCATGATGTCGGGGCACGCGACCATCGACACCGCGGTCGAGGCAACGCGCATTGGCGCGATGAACTTCCTCGAGAAACCCATCTCGCTGCAGAAGCTGTTGCGCATGGTTCAGCAAGGTCTGGCGCGCGGCCAGGAAAATGCGCGCGGCACTTTGTTGCAGCAGCCGCACCGTCCGTTGGTCAGTCAGGAAAAGGTCACGCTGATGCCTCAGCTTCAGCCGGCCAATGGATATGGAAATTACAACGGATCACTACCTCCGCCGACCTACGGCGCGCCGGACAATGAATTCCGCGTCTCGTTCGAGCTGCCATTGCGCGAAGCGCGCGATGCGTTCGAGCGCGCTTACTTCGAGCATCACCTGGGGCGCGAAGGCGGCAGCATGACGCGTGTCGCCGAACGTACCGGCCTGGAGCGCACGCACCTGTATCGCAAGCTGAAACAGCTTGGCGTTGACACCAGCAAAGGCCACGCCAAGAAAGCCGGATGACGATCGTTACGCTGGTACACGGCGGCAGCGGCGCAGCGCGGGAAGCGGCAATCGCGGCACTGGCGACTCCTGTAGAAAACACGGTGGCCATCATCGAAGGGCTGGCCGGCGCCGGCAGTGCGCTGGACGAGGGCGCTGCCGAGTCAAAAGGCGTGCAAATCCTACGTATCGCCCCCGGATGTCCCTGCTGCACTGGCAAGCTTGCCATGCGCGTGATCCTGAACCGGGCACTGCGCAAAAACCCCGATCGAATTTTCCTGAGTCTCGCTCCTCCCGGCCACCTTGCAGGTGTGATAAATTTCTTAGAAGAAGATCAGTATCGCGAACGGTTGGAAATCGGTACGCCTGTCGATTGCTCAGTGGCCGGCACAGGTTTTGCGAATACCGGCTATTGAAATTTCGTGCGACAGCGCCATTTGCAGACGCAAGAGGGCAGGAGCGCCGCTCCGGTTTCCCTTGCATCATCCGAAGGAGCCAGCATGAACCTGATCTACAACAGCGAGCATTACAGCGTCGTGGAGTTTGGCGCAGAGGCCGGCCTTGAAGCGATGCAATTCGGCGGCTATGAAATTCTGGACAAGCCGGCGAAGCGCGAGATTTTCATCGCCGGGCCACTCGCCGAATCGTTCCGGCAGCATGTACGCGAGCTGATCGCAAGCGAGCCGACGATGGAAGAGATCGATGAATTCCTCGGCGGTTATGGTTCGCTGATGGCGCAGCCGGTCATTCTGCATTAAGCTGCCCTGAGGTACTTGCGGCCGCCCGGTGCGGCCGCATTCGTTCAGCCATTCATCCTGCGTGCCCGCCTGTGCGGGCACTTTGCATTTCACGCCACGCCGTCCATGCGCGCCAATTCCCGCCCCGTCACCAGCAATCAGCCCGGCCCGCATGAACATCTTCAAGCAATCGTGCGCAAACATGCGCAAACAACGTTCCTGAAACCGTTGTCGCCCGCCAGCTGTGCGGCCTTCGATCTGGCGATCGCCGCATGGCGCCGGCATCGCGGCGAACTGATCCTTGATGCCGGATGCGGGGTCGGCCTGTCGACGCGTCGGCTGGCCGCAAGCCATCCGGACAGTTTCATCATCGGCGTCGACCAGTCCGCCGACCGGCTGGAGCGCGAAGTCCGCTGGCACGAATCGCCGCCGGAAAATTTCATCACCGTGCGAGCCGACCTCGTCGATTTCTGGCGACTGATGCTCCGCGAAGGCGTTCACCCGGCGCAGCATTTCCTGCTCTATCCGAATCCCTGGCCCAAAAAGGACCAGCTCGGGCGACGCTGGCACGGGCACCCGGTGTTCCCGACCGTGGTCGCGCTCGGCGGACGGATCGAATGCCGAAGCAACTGGCAGATCTATGTCGAGGAGTTCGCGTCCGCGCTCGGGCAACTGACCGGTGTCGCCACGACGGCAGAACCTTTCGCAGCCGATCCTGCCGCGCCGCTGACTCCCTTCGAAGAGAAATACCTTGCTTCGGGCCATGCACTGTGGCGCTGTCGTGCGGCACTGGCGACGGGCTGACGATCAACGGTTGTGATACCGTTTCCGGGATTTGTATCGAACGAGGAATCCGCCATGTGCCAGCTGCTTGGCATGAACTGCAACGTGCCGACCGACATCGTGTTCAGCTTCACCGGCTTCGCGCACCGGGGTGGCCATACCGACGAACACAAGGATGGGTGGGGCATCGCGTTTTTCGAGGGCGCAGGCGTGCGCCTGTTCGTTGACCACCAGTCAGCGGTCGCATCCCCGGTCGCCGAACTGATCAAGAGCTATCCGATCAAGTCGAAGAACGTCATTGCGCACATCCGCAAGGCAACGCAGGGGCAGGTCGCACTGGAGAACTGCCATCCGTTCGTGCGCGAGCTCTGGGGACGCTACTGGGTGTTTGCGCACAATGGCGACCTGAAGGAGTTCGCGCCGGTGCTTGATGGCGCCTTCCGCCCGGTCGGCAATACCGACAGCGAACGCGCATTCTGCTACCTGCTGCAGCAATTGCGGCGACGCTTCGGCGACACGCCGCCGGCATTGGCGCTGCTGAAAGCAGCAATCGATGATCTCACGCGCGAAATCTCGGCGCACGGCGTGTTCAACATGATGCTGTCGGACGGCTCGGCCCTGTTCGCGCATTGCTCGACACGGCTGCACTACATCGTGCGCCAGTATCCGTTCACGCAAGCCAAGCTGTCCGACGAGGACTTGTCGGTCGATTTTTCCGAAGTGACCACGCCGAACGACCGCGTGGCCGTGATCGTCACCGAACCGCTGACGACCAACGAGGCATGGCAGCCTTTTGCCACCGGCGAACTGAAGCTGTTCGTCGACGGGATACCCGTCGACGACTGATCAGAGGTTCGGCGCGAGCCAGCTTTGCAGCTGCTCGATCGACTCGCCGCGCCGTGCCGCCATGTCCTGCACCTGATCCTCACCGATCTTTCCGACCGTGAAGTACTTCGACTCCGGATGCGCGAAGTAGAAACCGGACACCGATGCGCCCGGGAACATCGCATACGACTCCGTCAGGCTCATGCCGACATCTTCCGCTTCAAGAATGCGGAACAGGTCAGCTTTCACCGTATGCTCGGGGCAGGCAGGATAGCCCGGTGCAGGACGGATGCCGCGATACTGCTCTCCGATCAGCTGCTCATTGGACAGCGTCTCGTCGGCTGCATAACCCCACAGGTCCTTGCGCACGCGCTCGTGCAGGTACTCCGCAAACGCCTCGGCAAGGCGGTCGGCCAGTGCCTTGAGCATGATCGATGAGTAATCGTCACCGGCATCCTCGAAGCGTTTCTCGTGCTTCTCGATGCCGATGCCGGCGGTCACCGCGAACAGACCGATGTAGTCGGTGATGCCTGAGGCCTTCGGTGCGATGAAGTCCGCCAGGCACTGGTTCGGGCGCGCCACGCCATCGATGACGGGCTTTTCAGTCTGCTGGCGCAGGCCGTAATAGGTGAACGCCACCTCGCTCTTCGTCTCGTCGGTATAGACCTCGATGTCGTCGTCATTGACGCTGTTGGCCGGCAGGATCGCCATCACGCCGTTCGCGGTCAGCCAGCGTCCTTCGACAAGCTTTTTCAGCAGCTCACGGCCTTCGCTGTACACATTGCTCGCGGACTCGCCGACCACCGGATCCGTCAGGATCGCCGGGAAGGGCCCGGCCAGATCCCAGGTCTGGAAGAACGGGCCCCAGTCGATATAGTTCGCCAGCACCGCGAGGTCGAAGTTGCGGAAGTGGCGGCGGCCGATGAATTTCGGCTTCACCGGCGCGCATTCGCCGTCGAACGACAGGTGCATCTTGTTGCGGCGCGCATCGGCCAGCGTCAGCATCGGCAGCGCCTTCTTGCCTGCGTGCTGCGTGCGGATACGCTCGTAGTCCAGCGCAATCTCGGCCAGGTAGCGCTCGCGCGTTTCGTCGGTCAGCAGCGACTGCGCAACCGACACCGAGCGCGACGCATCCGGCACGTAGACCACCGGGCCTTCGTAATTCGGCGCAATCTTCACCGCGGTATGCGCACGGCTGGTGGTCGCGCCGCCGATCAGCAGCGGGATCTTGCGCTCGCGGAACCATGGGTCGCGCTGCATTTCCTTCGCGACGTGCGCCATTTCTTCCAGCGACGGCGTGATCAGGCCGGACAGGCCAATGATGTCCGCATTCTCTTCCTTGGCCTTCGCAAGAATTTCAGCGCATGGCACCATCACGCCCATGTTCACGACTTCGAAGTTATTGCACTGCAGGACCACCGACACGATGTTCTTGCCGATGTCGTGCACGTCGCCCTTGACGGTGGCGATCACGATCTTGCCCTTGGGCTTGACGTCGCCGCCCGCGGCCTGCGTGGCCAGCTTCTCGGCCTCGATGTAGGGCAGCAGGTGGGCCACCGCC
>CAYZXP010000021.1:0-26403 GCA_964482415.1 uncultured Bifidobacterium sp.
GTGGTCTTGCCGGCGCCGTTCACGCCGATCAGGCCGACCTTGTCGCCGCGCATGATGGTCGCGCTGAAATCCTTCACGATCGGGCGGCCGTCGTATGATTTGCAGACGTCGATCAGTTCCGCAACGATCTTGCCGGAACGCTCGCCGGCAGACAGCTCCATCTTCACCTGTCCCTGCTGGTCGCGGCGACGCGAGCGCTCCAGCCGCAGCGACTCGAGCCGGCGCACCCGGCCTTCATTGCGCGTGCGGCGCGCCTCGACGCCCTTGCGGATCCAGACCTCTTCCTGCGCGAGAAACTTGTCGAACTTCGCGTTCTCGATTTCCTCGACCGCCAGCTGGTCCGCCTTGCGCGCCTGGTACGCGCTGAAATTGCCCGGATACGATTGCAGGTGGCCGCGGTCGAGCTCGACGATGCGTGTGGCGATATTGTCGAGGAAGCTGCGGTCGTGCGTGATGAACAGCAGGCTGCCGCGGAAGTCGCGCAGCAGTTCCTCCAGCCATGCAATCGACGAAAAATCGAGGTGGTTGGTCGGCTCGTCGAGGATCAGCACATCCGGCGACGCGACCAGCGCGCGCGCCAGTGCGACGCGCTTCTTCATGCCGCCCGACAAGGTGGCCACCTGCCGCTGGCCGTCAAGGCTCAGCCGCTGCAGCGTGGTCTGCACGCGGTTTGGCAGGCTCCAGCCGTCGGTGACGTCGAGCTTTGCCTGCACCGCATGCATCCTGTCCATCAGTGCCGTATCGTCGCCCGTGCCGAGCTTCGCGGTCAGCTGGTCGTATTCGTCCAGCAGCGCGCGGATGTCGCTGACGCCGCCGGCGACCGCATCGAACACCGAAATGCCGTCGTCGAATTTCGGCTCCTGTTCGACATACGCGATGCGCAGCCCCTGCTGCTGCACCAGCTGGCCGTCGTCCAGTCTGGAGAGACCGGCGATCACCCGCAGCAGCGAGGATTTGCCGGTGCCGTTGCGGCCGATCAGGCCAACACGTTCACCGGTCTCGAGGGAAAATTCGGCGTGGTCGAGCAAAGCGACGTGACCGAACGCCAGTTGCGCATCGTTGAGGGAAATGACTGCCATCGTGAAAGACGCCGGGAGCCGGCGCGCGGGAGGGGTGGATCAGCGCGCTATTGTACCGACAGTGCGCGCGGATGGTGCCACAGCGCGACATGAGGTCGGCGGGACGGGGGCGCTGGGCTATAATGCGCGCCGTGCTGCGCCATTGCGCGCGGCATCCGCGTCCTCGCCGTAGTTCAATGGATAGAACGAGTGCCTCCTAAGCGCTAGATCTGGGTTCGATTCCCGGCGGCGGGACCAGTCGACCCGGCAGGCCGGGCGACCTCCGGCACGCTCCCCTCGCCCGCGCAAAGCTGACCTTCAGGCCATCTGCATGATCGCCTTGCGGAATCGCCGCAGCGACAACGCGAACAGTACCGCCCCGATGATGGCCAGCGCCAGCAGGGACGGCCAGACCACGGCCAGTCCGGCGCCGCGATACAGAATGGCCTGGCTCAATTCCGTGAAATGCGTGGTCGGCGACAGCGCCATCCCCCAGCGTATCCACCACGGCATGCTCTCGCGCGGCGTCATGCCGCCGGACAGCATCTGCAACGGCATCATGATCAGGATCACCAGCAGCCCGAACTGCGGCATGCTGCGCGCCAGCGTCGCCATGAAGATGCCCATCGACGTCGTCGCGAACAGGTGCAGCGCGACGCCGCCGAAGAACAGCCACAACGAACCCTCGACCGGCACCTGCAGCACGGTGCGGACCACGCCGTTCAGCGAAAGCGCCGCAGCCAGCATCACGACCAGTCCCATCGCCCAGACCTTGGCCAGCATGATCTCGGTCGGCGTCACCGGCATCACCAGCAAATGCTCGACCGTGCCATGCTCGCGCTCGCGGATCAGCGCGGCGCCGGTCAGGATGATCGACACCATCGTAATCTGGCCGACCAGCTCCATCATCGATCCGAACCAGACGTTCGACAGCGTCGGGTTGAAACGCATCCGCGTCACCAGCTCGACCGGCGGCACATTGTCGCTGCGCTGCCGCTGCACGAACTCCGCGACCTCGCCTGCAATGATCTGCTGCGCAAATGCGCTGCCGGTGAAGGCCTGGCTCATCCGCGTCGCATCGACGTTCAGCTGGACCGCAGGACGGCGGCCTGCCAGCACGTCACGCTCGAAGTTCGGCGGTATCACCAGCACCAGCGTGTAACGCCCGGCGTCCAGCAGCGGATCGACGTCAGGCAGCGCGATCCGCGCCGGCGGGGTGAAGGTCGGCGGATAGAACGCGGTGAAGATGCGCGCCGACAGCGGCGAGTCGTCCTCGTCGACGATCGCGATCGCGGTCCGGTGCAGCGTGTCCGGCATCGACTTGCCGGCGCTGTAGACCGCAAACGTGAAGGTGAAGATGATCAGGAACAGCATCATCGGATCGCGCCAGAGGCTCCAGAGCTCCTTGATGCCGAGCCGGAAGACATGGTTCAGGTGGCGTCGCATCTCACTCTCCCTGCTTCTTCAGCAGCGCGGCGGCAAACAGGAAGATCACCGGCGCCGCCAGCAGCAGCGGCCAGAGCGACGGCGCCAGCTCGGCGAAGCCCAGCGCCTTGCTGAACGCGCCGCGGCTGATGGTGATCATGTGACTGGCCGGATAGAGCTCGCCTATCCAGCGGCCCGCACCCTCCATCGCCGACACCGGATTGATCAGTCCCGCGTATTGGACCGCCGGAATCATCGTGGCGACCATCGCGAAGAAAATGGCGGCGATCTGGCTGCGCACCATCGTCGAGATCAGCAGGCCGATGCCGGTCGCGCTGAAGCTGAACAGGAACGCCGCCAGCGCCAGCGCCGGCAGGCTGCCCGTCAGCGGGACGCCGAACAGCGTCACAGCGACGGTGACCATCAGGAAAAAATTGACCATCGCCAGCGCGACATAGGGCAGCTGCTTGCCGAGCAAAAATTCGATCCGCGTGGTCGGGGTCGCATAGAAGTTGATGATCGAGCCCAGTTCCCGCTCGCGCACGATCGCCAGCGCCGCCAGCATTGCCGGCATCATCAGCAGCAGCAGCGGTATCACGGCCGGCACCATCGCCGGCAGGCTCTTCACGTCCGGGTTGTAGCGAAAGCGGGTCTCGACCGTCATCGGCTCGGCCGGCGCCATCGCACGCTGCTGCGCCTTCTGCGCGAGCCAGTGGTAGTGCATGCCCTGCACATAGCCTGCGACCGTCTCGGCGCGGTGCGTCATCGCGCCGTCGATCCATGCGCCGATCTGCACCGGGCGGCCGCTCTCGAGGTCGCGCGCAAAACCGGAGGGTATCTCGATGGCCAGCGACAGACCGCCGCCGCGCAGCCGGCGATCCATGTCCGCATAGTCCGCCAGCGGCGGCTGCTCGTCAAAATAGCGCGAACCGGACAGGTTCAGCGTGTAGTCCCGGCTCAGCACGGTCTGGTCGCGGTCGAGCACCGCAAAGCTCATTTCCTCGACATCCATGTTGATGCCGTAGCCCATCACGAACATCAGCAGCAGCGAGCCGAGCAGCGCCAGCGTGCTGCGCACCGGATCGCGCTGCAGCTCGAGCGCCTCGCGGCGCACATGGGCGGCGATGCGCCTGCCGCTGGCGCGCAGCCGCGCACGCCAGCCGGGCCGGCCTGCCGTTGCGTCGCGCACGGCGGAGGCTTCGGCGGGCTCCGGCAGTGTGGGTGCAGCGGCGGCGGTCGCCTCGCGCAGGTAGCTGATGAACGCATCGTTCAACGTAGCGACGCCGCGCTTCGCAACCAGGTTCGCCGGCGTGTCGCTGTCGAGCACGCGGCCGGCATGCATCAGCGAGATGCGGTCGCAGCGCTCGGCCTCGTTCATGAAATGCGTCGAGATGAAGATCGTCACGCGGTCGCGCCGCGCCAGCTCGATCATCAGCTGCCAGAATTCATCGCGGGCAATCGGGTCCACGCCGGATGTCGGTTCGTCGAGGATCAGCAGCTCGGGCCGGTGCACCACGGCGACGGCCAGCGACAGCCGCTGCCGCAGTCCCAGCGGCAGCGCCGGCGGCAGCGCGTCCTGCTGTCCGGCCAGCCCGAAGCGCGCGATCATCTCGGCCACGCGTGCGTCAACCTCGCTCTCCGGCACCTGGAACAGCCGCGCATGCAGCACGAGGTTCTGCCGCACCGTCAGCTCGCCATACAATGAAAACGACTGCGACATGTAGCCGACGCGCCGACGGGTGTCCATGTCGCGCGGGTCAAGCGGCTGGCCGAACAGCCACGCCTGCCCGTCGCTGGCCGGCAGCAGCCCGGTCAGCATCTTCATCGTGGTCGACTTGCCGCAGCCGTTCGAGCCGAGAAAGCCAAAGATTTCGCCGCGGCGGATGCGAAAGCTCACATGGTCGACCGCGACGAACTCGCCAAAGCGCATCGTCAGTTCGCGCGCCTCGATCGCCAGTTCGCCGGAATCGTCCGGCGGCACAGCCGCCGCCGGCTCGCGATGGCCGTCGCGCTTCGCGGCGGGCAACAAGGCGACGAACGCTTCTTCGAGATGGGACTGGCCGGTCTGCGCCAGCAGCTCTGCCGGCGTGCCGGTCGCCAGTACGCGGCCGCCATCCATCGCCACCAGCCAGTCGAAACTTTCCGCCTCCTCCATGTAAGCGGTCGCGACCAGTACGCTCATGCCCGGACGGCCGGCGCGGATGCGCGCAATCAGCTCCCAGAACTGCGCGCGCGCCAGCGGATCGACGCCGGTGGTCGGCTCGTCCAGGATCAGCAGGTCAGGGTCATGAACGAGCGCGCAGCACAACCCGAGCTTCTGCTTCATGCCGCCGGACAGTTTGCCGGCGGGACGGTCGAGAAATTCATGCAGGCCGGTGCTGCGCGTGAGGTGTTCGATGCGGCGACGACCTTCGACTTCGTCATGCCCGAACAGCCTCGCGAAGAAAAGCAGGTTCTCTTCGACCGACAGGCTCGGATACAGGTTCTTGCCCAGCCCCTGCGGCATGTAGGCGATGCGGGGGCAGACTGCGTCGCGATGCCGGCGCCGCGCCATGTCGCCGCCCAGCACATCGACGCGCCCCTGCCGGATCGCACGCGCGCCGGCCAGCAGCGCAAGCAGGCTCGACTTGCCGACGCCGTCGGGACCGATCAGCCCGACGATCTCGCCTGCCGGCAGGTCGAGCGTCACGTCGTCCAGCGCCGTCGCGCGCCGGTAGCGCAGGCTCACATTGGCGAGCCGCGCGACGACGGGCAGGCCGGACGCGGCGCTCACAGTCCGGGCGTCACGGCGAGGTGCGCGGGCCAGACCGCGTTTGCATCAATCTTCAGCCAGGCCACGCCGGGCAGGCCGGTCTTCACCTGCGTGAGGTGGCGCTTCAGCAAGTCGCGGTCGATCTGTGCACGCACGCGGAACATCAGCTTCTGCCGCTCGCTTGCAGTCTCGACTGTCTTCGGCGTGAACTGCGCGCTGCTGGCGACGAAAGACACCGACGCCGGGATCACGTACTGCGGCGCGGCGTCGAGCACGATGCGCACCTCGCTGCCGAGCGCGACGCGCCCGGACACGGCCTCCGGCAGGAAGAAGGTCATGTAGACATCCGACAGGTCGAGCAAGTTCAGCACGCGCGCGCCGCCGCCGACCACTTCGCCTTCGCGCGCCAGCAGGTACTGCACCCGCCCGTCGCGCGGCGCCTTCAGGTCGCTGTCGGCCATGTCGACATCAATGCGATCCAGCGTTGCCTGCGCGGCGCGCACGTTCGCCGCCGCCCCATTGACCTGCGTGCGCGCCGCGGCGATGGCCGCCTGCGCAGATCGCACCTGCGCCTGCGCCGCGCTCAGCGTCGCGTTTTGATTGCGCACGCGCGCACGATCGTCATCCAGTGTCTGCGCTGAAAAGAAACCTTCGCGCGTCAGCTGCTCGGAGCGTGCGAGCCGACTGTTGGCAGCCTCCAGCTCGCTCTCTCGCTGCGTGACCAGCGCCAGCGCAGACTGCAGGTCGCTCTCGCGCAGCCTGACCTGCGCATGCGCGCCGGCGACCGCATCGCGCGCCTGCTGCAGCCGCGCGCTGGCCTCGTCGCGTTGCGCCTGCAGGCTGGCGATCTCCATGCGCGCAACGGTCTGCCCCGCCTTCACGAACTCGCCTTCGCCGACGAGTATCTGGCGGATTCGCCCCGCCTGCTTCGCCGCCACCGCCACTTCGGTCGCCTCGATGCGGCCATTGCCGCTGACGAAGCCATCGCCCGGTCCGATGTCGCGCCAGGGTCGCCAGACAGCGAACACGACAGCGACCATGGCTGCGACGGCTACTGCCAGCATGAATGATTTCTTGTTGAAACTCACCTTACCCCCACGCACGGCCCACGATTGTCCGGCGGACAACGCTATTCTACGAAACCGGCGCACGGCCATCATTGCCATTGGTTATGGCAGGCCCATGCGCAGCACAAGATCAGCGGCACCGCCGGCGGCATGCCACGCAAAACGGGGCGGGCATGCTACATTTGTTTTCACATTTATAACAAAATAAAACTCATGAGCGCAATCCTGCACGCAGCCACGATCTTTGCCAGCGCCTTCCTGCTCTTCCTCGTCCAACCAATTGTGTCGAAGCACATCCTGCCCTGGTTTGGCGGATCCGCGTCCGTCTGGGCAACCTGCCTCGTTTTCTTCCAGACCTTGTTGCTGCTCGGTTATGCGTACGCCGACCAGGTCAGCCGGCGGCTTGCGCCGTCGCGGCAAGTGACGCTGCATGCGCTGCTGCTTGCGGCCAGCCTGGCGACACTTCCCGTGCTGGCGGGCAGCCAATGGAAGCCTGACGGCAGCGAGGATCCCGGCCTGTACATCCTGTTGCTGCTCGGCGCCACCGTCGGCCTGCCCTACCTGATGCTTTCAACGACAGGCCCGCTGATCCAGTCGTGGGCCGCGCAATCGGGCGAAGGTCCGCGGGTCTATCGGCTGTTCTCGCTGTCCAACCTGGCGTCGCTGCTGGCGCTGCTGTGCTATCCGTTCCTGATCGAGCCCTGGCTGCCGCTGGAGGTGCAGTCGTCGGCCTGGTCCGTGGTCTACACCGGCTTTGCGGTGCTGTGCGTGCTGTCGGGCACGGCGCTGGTCCGGAACATCCGGCCAGGCGGCGCGTTGCCCGCCACGGCGCACGGCGGTACCGATGCCGTGCCGCCGGCCTGCACGCAGGCGCTGTGGATCGCCTTGTCGGCGATGGGCTCGTGGCTGCTGCTGGCGGTGACGAACCACATCACGCAGAACGTCGCTGCCATTCCTTTCCTGTGGATCCTGCCGCTGACGCTGTACCTGCTGAGCTTCGTGCTGTGTTTCGAAAGCGACCGCTGGTACCGCCGTGCGCTGTTCCTGCCGCTGCTGTTCGCGATCTTCGCCGTCTGCGCCTACGGGCTGAACCAGTCCGGCATCGGCCTGAACATCAAGGTCGCGATCCCGCTTTACTGTGCAGGGCTGTTCGTCGGCTGCATGGTGCTGCACGGCGAACTGGCGTCCATGCGCCCGGCGCCGCGCCACCTGACTCGCTTCTACCTGGCGCTGTCGCTCGGCGGCGCGCTGGGCGGCATACTGGTCGGCCTGGTTGCGCCGCGCGTGCTGCCGTCGTTCTATGAGCTGGGCATCGGCTTCATCATGATCGCGCTGCTGGTGGCCGTGCTGCTGCGGCGGCGCCGGATCATGCTGCTGTCGGCCTTGCTGTTCGCAATCGGTTTCGCGACGATGCTCGGGCAGCAGGTGCGCAATGACCTGCGGTCAACGCGCCTGCTGGAACGCAATTTTTACGGACGCCTGCTGGTCCGGGATGTGCAGGTGGATGAAGACCTGACCGTGCGCCGCCTGCTGCACGGGGCGATCCTGCATGGCGAGGAATACCTGGACGGCAACGGCCAGCGGCAGCCGACGACTTATTACGGCACAAGCTCAGGCATTGGGCGCACATTGCTGGCGACGGCAGGCAGCACGCCGCGCACGGTCGGCGTCGTCGGCCTCGGTACCGGCACGCTGGCTGCGTACGGACAGCCCGGCGACCGCTTCCGCTTTTACGACATCGACCCGGCCGTCATCTCGATCGCACAGCAGGAATTCGGTTATTTGCGCAACAGCCGCGCCATGATCGAGACGGTGCTGGGCGATGCGCGCCTCAGCCTCGAAAAAGAGGCGCCGAATGGCTTCGATGTGCTGGCCATCGACGCGTTCTCCGGCGATTCGATCCCGGTCCACCTGCTGACGCGCGAGGCGCTGGCGATCTACGCACGGCACATGAAGAAAGATGGCGTGATCGCTTTCCATGTGTCCAACCGCTTCCTCGCGCTGGCGCCGGTGGTCGCCCGCCTTGCCGAGGACCAGCAGATGCATGCGGTGCTGGTCAAGGACACGAAGCCGGCCAGCGCGCTGGCCAGCTCGGACTGGGTACTGGTCGCCCGCAATCAAGCATCGCTGGACAGACCGGTCATCGCGGAGGCCGCTCAAGAGCCTCCGGTCATCCCGGGACTCGGCGTCTGGACCGATGACGCGAACGACCTTTTCAGGATATTGAAATAATCAGCGGGCGGCGATTTCCGTCCGGACGTGGTCGCCCGCCCTGCTACGGCTTGTTCAGCGGCAGACGCGCGCAAGCAGCGCGTCTTCCGTGCTGCCCGCCTTCACGGCGATCAGGCGCAGCGGCGTGTCCATCGAACTGATCACCTCGCCGCCGGCATCGCGACCACTGTAGCGAACCACCTGCTCGGCGCCTGCCTTGCGGCTCGCGCAGTCCACCGTGGTCAGCATCTTCTCGGACGCGTAGTCCTGCCCTTCGAGGGTCGTCATCGGCTTCGCGTAATTCGTCAGCGTCCAGATTTTCAGGCGGCTGCCGTCACGGCTGAGAGGCTGCGCATCGACCAGCTCGTCGATGTCGCCGTTGCGCTGATAGGAGATCCATTCGGCATGCGCCGGCACGCTGGCGGCGATGGCCGCCATCAGGAGAATTTTCTTCATCGCTTCGATCAGTTGAGTTTCCGCGGCTTGCCGAAATTGCCCTCTTTCGGATAGAGGAAGGTGGTCTTGCTCGGCCCCATGCCGACGATCTGCACGACCGCGCCCTTGTCGCCGGCCGAACCGTCGTAATGCACCGCGCCGCCCTTGTGGAACATGTAGCTGCCCGTGGCCAGCGCCTCGGTCGCCTGCGGATCCCAGCTGTCGTCGATACCGGCATTCCAGGTGCCCTCGACCACGATCACATGGCGGTCTTCGCCATGGAAATGCGGGGTGCTCATCACGCCCGGCGGAAAATAGGCGCGGATCACGTACATGCCCGGCTTCGACAGGTCGCCGTACACCACGGCGATCTTCGCGCCGCCGCCGGCATCCTTCCACACCAGCTTCTCCGGCGGCACGACCAGGAAATCAGCCTCGCTCGGCGCCGAGAAGCTCGGCGACATGGCCAGCACGGAAGCCAGCCCGAAGGCGGCCATCACGCTGCGAAACGGTTTGAACATAAGTCCCCCTTTTGGAATTTGAACCGCCCTGCGAAAAAGTTCGCCGAAAATAACACAGCGCCTGCAAGGTGGATATTAAAAAACCGGAAAGCGGTGGCGCAAATTTCTGCAAGCATCGAGTGCGCCGCAGCGTGCCGGCGCGAGCAAACCGGCCGCGGATCACGGGGCCGGTGGCGAACGTGCATAATGCGCCGACTGCCAACAATCACCAACCAGCCAAGGGAGACAAGATGAAACTGGTACGTTACGGCCGCCCCGGCCATGAGAAGCCCGGCATGATCGACGCCGAAGGCAAGCTGCGCGACCTGTCGGCAATCATTGACGACATCTCGCCGGCAGCCTTGTCCGACAAGGCGCTGGCGAAACTGGCAAAGGTCAAGCCGGCCAAGCTGCCGGCGGTGCGCGGCAAGCCGCGCTACGGCGTGCCGGTCGCCGGCATCGGCAAGTTCATCGCGATCGGCCTCAACTATTCGGACCACGCGGCCGAGTCGAACATGCCGATCCCGAAAGAACCGATCATGTTCATGAAGGCGATCAGCTGCCTGAACGGCCCGAACGACGAAGTGATGCTGCCGAAGGACGCGACCAAGGGCGACTGGGAAGTCGAACTCGGCGTGGTGATCGGCACCAAGGCGCAGCATGTCAGCGAGCGCCAGGCGCTCGAGCATGTCGCCGGCTACTGCGTCGTCAACGACGTCTCCGAGCGCGCGTTCCAGCTCGAGCGCGGAGGCACCTGGGACAAGGGCAAAGGCTGCGACACCTTCGGTCCGGTCGGCCCGTGGCTGGTCACGCGCGACGAAGTGCCGAACCCGCAGCGCCTCGGCATGTGGCTGGACGTGAACGGCGAGCGCTGCCAGACCGGCAACACGAAGACGATGATCTTCTCGGTCGCGAAGATCGTCAGCTACGTCAGCAAGTTCATCACGCTGATGCCGGGCGACGTGATCGCCACCGGCACGCCGCCGGGCGTCGGCATGGGCATGAAGCCGCCGCGCTTCCTCGCGCCGGGCGACGAGATGCACCTTGGCATCGACGGTCTCGGCGAACAGCGCCAGAAGGTCGTCAAGTTCCGCAAGGCCTGACGACAGCCGTTGCCGAAACGGGCACGGCCGGTCGCCAACACTGTCCAAGCTTGACCTGACAAGGAGAAAGCCATGCTGTTGCGACTGGGAACCCGTTTGCGTGCGGCCGGCCGGCACCTGCTGGTCGGCTGGCACGCGTGGCGCGACCCGGCGCTGGCGTGGCCGGGCAGGCTGATGCTGGCGCTGATGGCGCTGTACCTGCTGAGCCCGTTTGACCTCGTTCCCGACTGGCTGCCAGTGCTCGGCTGGCTCGACGACCTCGCGCTGGTCAGCCTGGTTCTGCCGATGTTGCTGCGCTTGCTGCCGGCCGAGGTGTTGCTGCAGGCGCAGCGCCGCGCGGGGCTGGATCCGCAACGCTAGGAACAGCAGCGACAGAAGCAACACCCACGAATGGTTTGACTATTCGTGGGTGCTTATCATGACCGTTCCTCCATTTAAATCTTCCTTGCGTCCGCTGGACGCATTCATCACCCCCGCCCAGCAAAAGGGCCTGTCTGCCGGCAGGAAGACGCTGGAGCGCGCGAATGACGACGCGTTGCAGGAAGCCCTTCGCGCCAGCCTGTCCGATGATGGCAACGGACTCACCGCCGCGCAGATTTTTGCCCGCGAAACCGGCGACCCGGACACCATGCGGCAGGCCAATGACGACGCACTGGCCCGCGGGATTCAGGCCAGCCTCGAGCCGGACAACGCCGCCCCGAAAGCGGCGCGCAATCTGGTGCCGGACGATGAACTGAGTGCGCAGCGCACGCTGATCGACAAGCTCAGGGATTGGCTTTCAAGCCACGGCTTCGACATCCGCAGCAACAAGGGCAATGGAAACAACTGCCTGATCATCTCGATGCTGCAGCATGCGAGCGGCGACTATCACAGCGAGCATGCGGCACAGGCCAGGCACTACAGGAAACTGCTGGCCGAGCGAAGCGGCGGCGAGGAAAAGACCAGCAATGCGCTGTTCTCGGATGATGAACTGACCCGCTGGCTGATTGCGCAGATCAATCGCGATTTTTTCGGCAGCCGGCACGCGCTCTACCTGAAGTTCAGGTTCGTCACCGCGGATCTCGATGGCAAGCCCGCTGTCAGGACCACGGGCGAAGGCAGCCGGGTGGCCGGCATCGTTGACATGGCCGGCCACTACGAAGCATTCACGGCCCGCACCCCGGGCTGAGACCTGCGGGCAAAGCGGCGTCAGCCGCCCAGATAGGCCTGCGCCACCCGCTCATCCTGCAACAAATTGGCGGCCGTATCGTGCAGCACGATGCGGCCGCTTTCCATCACATAGCCACGCGTCGCGATCGACAGCGCCTGCCGGACGTTCTGCTCGACCAGCAGGATCGTCACACCCTGTTGCGCGACGGTGCGCACGACCTCGAAGATGCGCTCGACCATGATAGGCGCGAGGCCCATCGACGGCTCGTCGAGCAGCAGCAGGCGGGGACGTCCCATCAGTGCGCGTGCCATCGCCAGCATCTGTTGTTCGCCGCCTGACAGCGTGCCGGCCAGCTGCGCCTGCCGCTCTTTCAGCCGCGGGAACGTCGTGAACCAGTGGTCGATGTCGTCCTCTACGCCATCGATGTCCTTGCGCGCATACGCGCCCATCAGCAAATTCTCGCGTATCGTCATCCGCGCAAACACGCCGCGCCCTTCGGGCACCATCGCCAGCCCGAGCGGCGGCAGCGCGTGCGCCGCAAGCGCTCCGACCGGTGCGCCGTCGAACAGAATGGTACCGGACGTGCGCGCGGCGGGCAGCGTGCGCGTGATTGCCTTCAGCGTCGTTGTCTTGCCGGCGCCATTTGCGCCGATCAGCGTGACCAGCTCGCCTGCACCGATGTCGAAAGCGATGTCCTTCACCGCTTCGATGCCGCCGAACGCGACCGACAGGCCGCGCACGTCGAGCAGCTTTTCCGCCGGCGCGTTCATGCCGCCTCTCCGCCCAGATAGGCGGCGATCACCGCGGGATCCTTCTGCACCTCGGCCGGCGTGCCGTCGGCGATCACCTTGCCGTAGTCGAGCACGGTGATGCGGTCGCACAGGCCCATCACGAGCTTCACGTCATGTTCGATCAGAAGGATGGTCGTGCCGCTGTCGCGTATCTGCTGCAGCAGCATGCGCAGGCTCTCTTTCTCGGTCGCGTTCATGCCGGCTGCCGGCTCATCCAGCGCCAGCAGCAGCGGCTCGGTCGCCAGCGCCCGCGCAATCTCGACGCGACGCTGGTCGCCATACGACAGGTGCCGCGCGGTGCGGTGCGCAAGGTGGGCGATGCCGACGAACTCCAGCAGCGCGAGCGCCTTCGCCGCGATCGCGCGTTCTTCGTCGCGCGCGGTGCGATGGCGCAGCACCGCGCCGAGCACGCCCTGGCGCGTGCGCACATGGCGTCCGACCATCACATTCTCGAGTGCGCTCATCTCGCCGAACAGGCGGATGTTCTGGAAGGTGCGTGCAATGCCGGCTCGCGCCACCTGATGCGGCGCGCTCGGCGAATACGGCCTGCCGGCCAGCGCAAACGAGCCGCCGTCGGGCTGGTACATGCCGGTGATGACGTTGAAGCAGGTGGTCTTGCCGGCGCCGTTCGGGCCGATCAGCCCGTGGATGTGGCCGCGCGCAATGGCGAGGTTCACGTCGGACAGCGCCTGCAGGCCGCCGAAGCGCTTGCTGGCGCGCTGCACGTCAAGCAGTGCCACGCTCATGCCGCGCCTCCGCCGGCGTTTGCGCTCATCCGGTCTTCGCGGCGCGGTGACGGCCACAGCCCGGCCGGGCGCGCGAGCATGATCAGCACCAGCGCCAGTCCGTACAGCAGCTGCCGCAGTACTTCGGCCTCGATCCATACATGGTCGAACAGGGCCATCTGCACCGGTTCGACCGTATGCCGCAACACCTCGGGCAGCGCGGCCAGCAGCACGGCGCCGAGCACGACGCCGGGAATGTGGCCGATGCCGCCCAGCACGACCATCGCAAGGATCGCGATCGATTCGGTCAGCGTGAATGATTCGGGCGAGATGAAGCCCTGGAAGGCGCCGAACATGGCGCCGGCCACGCCGCCGAAGGTCGCGCCCATCGCGAACGCCAGCAGCTTCACGTTGCGCACATTGATGCCCATGGCCTTCGCGGCGACCTCGTCCTCGCGGATCGCGATCCATGCGCGGCCCAGCCGCGAATGCTGCAATCGTGCCGAGATGAAGACTGTCGCGACGCACAACAGCAGGAAGAGGAAGTAATACGCGTTCACCGACGGCATCGTGAATTCGCCGACCCGGACGATGCCGCCGGCGCCGGCCTCGCCGGCCAGCGACAAGCTGCCGATGCGGACCGGGTCAATCAGGTTGATGCCCTGCGGCCCGTTGGTGAAGTTGACCGGTCCGTTCAGGTTGTTCATGAAAATGCGGATGATCTCGCCGAAGCCGAGCGTGACGATGGCGAGGTAATCGCCGCGCAACTTCAGCGTCGGCGCGCCGAGCAGCGCGCCGGCCACGCCGGCCACCAATGCTGCCAGCGGCACGATCAGCCAGACCGACAGGTGGATGCCATTGGCGGCGACCGCCGGACCGACCGCCTGCAGCAGCCATTCGCCGGCCGCCGGATACTCCATCTGCAGCGACTCGATCACCACCGCGAATTGCGGCGAGGCCAGCAGTCCCGCCAGATAGGCGCCGATCGCAAAGAATGCGATGTAGCCGAGGTCGAGCAGGCCGGCAAAGCCGACCACGATGTTCAGACCGAGGGCCAGCATGATGTACAGCAGCGCGATGTCGGCGATGCGTACCCACGAGTTGCCGAACTGCGAAGCGACGAAGGGAAATGCCAGCACCAGCAGCGCCAGCAAGGCTAAGCGCAAGCGTGGCGACGTGCCGGAAATTTGCATGCTCATCGCGGCTCGCTCAGGAACGGTCGGCGACGCGCTCGCCCATCAGCCCGGAAGGACGCAGCGTCAGCACGAGGATCAGCACGATGAACGCAAAGATGTCCTGGTAATGGCTGCCAAGCACGCCGGCGGTCAGGTCACCGATGTAGCCGGCGCCGAGGCTTTCGATCAGGCCGAGCAGGATCCCGCCGAGCATCGCGCCGTAGATGTTGCCAATGCCGCCCAGGACGGCGGCCGAGAAGGCCTTCAGTCCGGGCACGAAGCCCATCGCGAACTGGGCGGACGCATAGTTGGCCGCCCACATCACGCCGGCCACCGCGGCCAGCGCCGCGCCGATCGCGAAGGTAAACACGACCACGCGGTTCGCATCGACGCCCATCAGCGCGGCCACGCGCGGATTCTCGGCGACTGCGCGCATCGCACGCCCCATCCGCGTGCGCTCGACCAGCAGGGCCAGCGATCCCATGGCCAATGCGGCCAGCGCCAGCAGCAGCACCTGGGTCTGGGTGATCAGACCGCCGAACACATGCCAGGGCTCGGTCGGCAGCACCTGCGGAAAGGGCAGCGGATTGCGGCCCCAGATCATCATCGCAAAAGTCTGCAGCAGGATGGAGATGCCGATCGCCGTGATCAGCGGCGCCAGCCTCGGCGCGTCGCGCAGCCTCCGGTAGGCAACCCGCTCGATCAGCACGCTGACGGCAACGCAGACCGGGATCGCGCCGCCGATGGCAATGGCGAGTTGCAGCAGTCCCGGCATCTGCGGGCTGAGCTTCTGCAGCACCTCCAGCAGGGTCCAGCCCACCATGGCGCCGATCATCAGCACGTCGCCATGGGCGAAGTTGATCAGGTTCAGCACACCGTAAACCATCGTATAGCCGAGCGCGACCAGCGCGTACATGCTGCCCAGCACGAGGCCGTTGATCAGTTGCTGGACGAGGATGTCCATCGCTTAGTTGCCGTCGCGGGCCGTCAGGCCCTTCGGCAGCGGGAAGGTGACGTTTTCTTCGGCGCCATCGAGCTCGCGCACGGTCGCGGGACTGAGTTCGCGAAGGCGATCGATCACCTGCTGTACCAGCAACTCGGGCGCGGAGGCACCCGCAGTCACGCCGATGCGCGACTTGCCGGCGACCCAGGCAGGATCGATCTGGACCGCGTTGTCGACCATGTAGGCTTCGACGCCGTTTTTCTCGGCCACTTCGCGCAGCCGGTTCGAGTTCGAGCTGCTCGGGCTGCCGACCACGATCACCAGCTGCACCTGCGGCGCCATGAACTTGACCGCTTGCTGGCGGTTGGTCGTCGCGTAGCAGATGTCGCCCTTCTTCGGCTCGGCGATGTCAGGGAAGCGGCGCTTCAGCGCGCCGATGATGCCGGCGGTATCGTCGACCGACAGCGTGGTCTGCGATACAAAGGCCAGCCGCTGCGGATCGCTGACGTTCAGCGTCTCGACATCGGCAATGGTCTCGACCAGGTACATGCCGCCGTCGCTCTGGCCCAGCGTGCCTTCGACCTCGGGATGCCCTTTGTGGCCGATCATGACGATCTCGCGGCCTTCGCCGCGCATCTTGGCAACCTCGACGTGCACCTTGGTCACCAGCGGGCAGGTCGCGTCGAATACCTGCAGCCCGCGCTGCTCGGCATCGGCCTTCACCGCGCGCGAGACGCCGTGCGCGGAAAACACCAGATGACTGCCCGGCGGCACGTCGGCGAGATCCTCGATGAAGACGGCTCCCTTCGCGCGCAGGTCATCGACCACATATTTGTTGTGCACAATCTCGTGCCGCACATAGATAGGCGCGCCGAACTGCGCGAGCGCCCGCTCGACGATCTCGATCGCCCGGTCGACGCCGGCGCAGAAGCCGCGCGGTTGCGCGAGCAGGATTTCGTTTTGGCTGTCCACGGTCACTCCGTCCGTTCAGAGGATGCCGATGATGCGAACTTCAAATTTCACCGGCTGGCCCGCCAGCGGGTGATTGAAATCGAACAGCGCATCGTCGTCACCCAGCTCCAGCAGCACGCCGGCGAAACGGCCGCCGCCGGGCGCATTGAAGTCGACGACGTCACCGACTGCATAGTCTTCGTCCGCATCAGAGTTCTCGCGCAGGGTCGCCAGCGACACGCGCTGCAGCAGTTCCGGGTTGCGGGGTCCGAAGGCTTCGCCGGCCGCCAGTTCAAAAGTCTGGTGCACGCCTTCGGCAAGACCGATCAGCCGGGCCTCGAGCGCCGGGACGAGCTGGCCGGCGCCCAGCTGCAGCGTGGCCGGGTTGTCATTGAAGGTGGTGACGATGTCGCGGCCGTCCTGCGACGACAGCCGGTAGTGGAGGGTCAGGAAAGCACCCTCGGTGACAACGGGTTGTGGCGAATTCGACATAAATCTGGAGACTGGAGGTAAGCGCGCTATTGTAAGCCAGCCAGCACGGCGCGATGCGCCTGCCGTCGGACGCAGCCCGGTACAGTCCGCAAGCCTTCTATCCCGCCTGCGGAGGAACGATGCGCATCACCGACCTGCCCGCCGAACTCAGGCCGCGCGAGCGGCTGCTCGCGATGGGTGCGGCCACGCTGGCCGACAGCGAACTGCTCGCTCTGTTGTTGCGCACCGGCGCGGGCGGCGTCAGCGCCATTGAACTGGGCGAAGCGCTGCTGCGGCGCTTTGGCTCGCTCGCCCGCCTGCTCGCGGCCACGCCGGACGAGCTGAAAGACATCCGCGGGCTTGGCAACGCAAAGCGCGCCGAGCTGCTGGCAGTGAACGAGCTGCAGCGGCGCGCGCTGGAACAGGTGCTTGGCGAAGGCGTCGTGCTCGATTCGGCCACGGCGGTCTCGCGCTTCCTGCGGCATCGCTTCAATGGCCTGCAGCACGAAAGCTTCGTCGGCCTGTTCACCGATGTGCGGCATCGTCTGCTCGCCTTCGAGGAACTGGCGACCGGCACACTCGACCGGGTGTGCGTCTACCCGCGCGAAGTCGTGCGGCTGGCGCTGAAGCACAATGCAGCGGCGGTGATTTTCGCGCACAACCATCCGGGCGGCCTTGCCCTGCCGAGCGAGAGTGACAAGGCGCTCACGCGACGACTGAAGCAGGTGATGGCCTGCATCGAAGTCACCCTGCTCGACCATCTGGTCGTGACGGGGACGGAAATCTGGTCATTCAGCGCTCACGGTCTGTGCTGACCAAAGCAAAGCCGAGCATTGGCGCGAAAATTTGTTAAATTTAATTCAAAGCATCAAGACACAATTTATTTTCGCAAGTCATTGAATTTTCGCGCGTTTTTCTGTATGCTCTCGTTTTTTCCAAATTTCGGAAATTTTCAAGGAGTCTGCTGTGGCACGTGAATGCGAAGTAACCGGGAAAAAGCCGATGGTCGGCAACAACGTTTCCCACGCAAACAACAAAACCAAGCGTCGCTTCCTGCCCAACCTGCAGAACCGTCGCTTCTGGGTTGAGTCGGAAAACCGCTGGGTGCGTCTGACGGTGTCGAACGCCGGCATTCGTATCATCGACAAACTTGGCATTGATGCCGTGCTCGGCGACATGCGTGCACGCGGCGCCAAGGTTTAAACGAATTCAGATTAGGGAATAAGACATCATGGCAACCAGCAAAGGCCGGGAAAAGATCAAACTGGAGTCGACCGCAGGTACCGGTCACTTCTACACCACGACCAAGAACAAGCGCACGATGCCCGAGAAAATGGCGATCATGAAGTTCGATCCGAAAGCTCGCAAGCACGTCGAATACAAGGAAACCAAGATCAAGTAATTGATCGGTTCCCCAATAAAAAACCCGCTCGATTGAGCGGGTTTTTTATTGCCCTGAATTTCGCGGCCGGGTCGCCGGCGCCAGAGGCGCAGCGCGCATCGCGCATCGCGCGTGCGCCTCTCAGCGAAGGGTCAGGCGTAGCTGCGCAGGCGCTGCGAGAACTCCTGCAGCGAACGGATGCCCGAGGCTTCCGCGCGTGCGCACCAGTCACGCAGCTGGTGGACCAGCTGGTCGGAAGTCGAATGCGAGCGCTCCCATAGTGCAGCCAGTTCGACGCGCATCTCGTGCATCGTCTTCAGCGCCGAGCTGTGCTTGAACAGCTCGGACAGCTGCTGCTTCTGGTTCGACTCGAGCGATGCCGGCTCACGCTGCAACAGCTTCTTCGTCGACTTCAGGAAGCCGGACTCAAGCTTGGACTTCGCACGAATCTGATCGACTTCTTCGCTCCAGGTACGGCGCACCGAGCGCGCATACTTGGCCATCACGTCGTAGCGATTGGCGACGATCGATTGCAGAGTGGCCGTGTCGGCAACGCTCTTGGTGCGATCGAACTTCGGCTCCGGTGCAATCTTCTTGACCTTTGCCAGGCCAAAGAATGCGAGGATGGAAATGTACATCCAGCCGATATCAAACTCGTACCACTTGGCCGACAGCTTTGCCGACGTGCCGAAGGTATGGTGGTTGTTATGCAGCTCTTCGCCGCCGATGATGATGCCGATCGGCAGGACGTTGGTCGACGCATCTTTGCAATCGTAGTTGCGATAGCCCCAGTAGTGACCGATGCCGTTGATGATGCCGGCCGCCGTCACGGGAATCCATGCCATCTGCACTGCCCAGACCGTCAGGCCGAGTACACCGAACAGCGCGACGTCGATGATCAGCATCAGCGACACGCCCAGAGCCGAGTGCTTCGAGTACACATTGCGCTCGAGCCAGTCATCCGGCGTACCGTGGCCGTATTTCTCGATGGTCTCGCGGTTCTTCGCTTCGGTGCGGTACAGTTCGGCGCCTTCGAACACCACTTTCTCGATGCCGCGCGTGACCGGGCTGTGCGGGTCTTCGACGGTCTCGCACTTGGCGTGGTGCTTGCGGTGGATCGCGGCCCATTCCTTCGTGACCATGCCGGTCGTCATCCACAGCCAGAAGCGGAAGAAGTGGCTGGGGATCGCATGCAGGTCCAGCGCGCGATGCGCCTGGCAGCGATGCAGGAAGATGGTAACGGCCGCAATCGTGATGTGGGTGACAGCGAGGGTGAACAGCAGGATTTCCCAGCCGCTCGAATGGGTCACGCCGTTCAGCAGGAAATCAAGTACGAAATCCAGACCGGAATTCTGAGTCATTTTTTCTCCATACAATCAGAGGACACGGATAAACGCTAAGCCCTTACCCCGCCCAACCTGCGATTGTACGTCTTTTTGCCGCCCAACGTTCTGTTTCCGGCGGATTTTTTTAAATTAAAGCTTGCAAAATCAATGACTTGTTCGTCTACCTGATGACCACGGGTTCACGGCAGACAGGCTTGCCGACATCAGGCTGTGCGATCAATGTACGGCCAAAGGGGCTGCATCAGCACGGTGTCTTTCCCAATTGGCTGCGTAGCGTTCGGCGATCGCCGGCTGGCCGCGGATGATCAGCAGGTTTTCAGCGTTCAGGTGCTGCGCGCCCCAGGTAAAGTTATAACTGCCGGTCACGACGACCGGAGCCGGAGAGTGAGCATCGACTACGATCACCTTGTTGTGAGCATTCCGATAACGGTTTTCCAGCCATACCGGTATCCCGACCTGCCGCAGTTTCGCCAGCAACGACGCCGGATTCCCGTCATGCTGGCGCGCGTCGGCCAGCAGCTGCACGTCGACGCCGCGCCGGTGTGCCGCCGTCAGGGCGGCGGCAATGTCCCGGCTGGTCAGCAGGAAGGCCTGCACCCGTATTTGTGCACAGGCTTCGTCCAGCACCTTGAGCAACTGCTGCTGCGCATCGTCCCAGGGAGAAAAATATACGTCGGTCGCAGGCAGCGCGGTCAGCGGGCGCGCACAGTCACGCGCCGAGGCGGTCAGCGCGGTCGCCGTGCCGGCCAGCAGCATCAACGCTGCCAATCCGCACGACGCCGCGCGGCAGATCATGGCCGGCGCTCGAGCACGGCAGCGAAAAAGCCGTCCGTCTGATGCTGGTCCGGACGCAATTTCAGGTATACCCCGGTGTCCAGCGCGATCTTCTGCGATGCGAGCTGTTCATTCACGGGCAGCAGCGCGAACTCCGGATGGGCGGCGACGAAGGCGTCGACGATCGCCTCGTTCTCTTCGGCCAGCAGGCTGCAGGTCGCATACACGAGTCGGCCGCCCGGCTTGACCAGACGCGCGGCGCCCGCAAGGATGGACTGCTGCTTGGCGTTCAGCTCGACCACGTCGTCGGGTTGCTGCCGCCACTTCATGTCCGGGTTACGGCGCAGCGTACCCAGGCCGCTGCAGGGTGCATCGACCAGCACGCGGTCGATCTTGCCGGCCAGACGCTTCACTTTCGCATCGTTTTCATGCGCGATCACAACCGGATGCACATTCGACAGGCCGCTGCGCGCGAGTCTCGGCTTGAGCTTGGCCAGCCGCTTTTCGGAAACGTCGAACGCGTACAGCCGCCCGGTGTTGCGCATGGCCGCACCGATGGCCAGCGTCTTGCCGCCGGCGCCGGCGCAAAAATCGACCACCATCTCGCCACGCTTGGCACCGAGCAGGTGCGCGAGCAGCTGGCTGCCCTCGTCCTGCACTTCAATGCCGCCGTCCTTGAACAGCACAAGGTTCTGCAAAGCGGGCTTTTTTGCCAGCCGCAAGCCGAGCGGCGCATACGGCGTGCGCTCGAAGCCAATGTTCGCTTCAGTCAGCGCGGCCTCCGCCTGTTCACGCGAACACTTCAGCGCATTCACGCGCAAGTCCAGCGAGGCGGCACGGTTCAGCGCGTCCATCAATGCGGCCGCACCGTCGTCGCCGTATTGCGCCAGCAGGCGCTCGCGTATCCAGTCGGGGAAACTGGAACGAACCGCCGGCGGCAGGCTGGTGCGATCGATCGACATGACGCGCAGCAGCCATTCGGACTCCTGCTCCGACAGACCGGCGATGGACTCGGCGCCGACTGCTTCGGCCAGCGCCAGCAAGGCGATCCGCCGCATCTGCGGGCCGACGCCCGAATCGACGAACTGCATCAGCACCAGGCGGTTGCGCAGCAATGCGTAGACTGCTTCGGCGATGGCGCCGCGCTCACGGCCCCCCAGACGGGGATGCTCGCGGAAATAACGGGAAAGGGTCACGTCAGCCGGGCCGGCAAAGCGCAAGATCTCGCGCAAAGCCTCTTCCGTGCTGCCGACGACGTACGGGGGCAATCTCATGGGGAATCCTGACAAAAAAACTGCGGGCCGCCAACGCGGGGCCCGATGATTCAGTGGCTGGTGACGCGACGCACGCGCTCGCCGTCCAGCCAGACGCGGCCTTCGATGATGTCGCGCACTGCGCGCGGATAAATCACATGCTCCTGCTCAAGCACACGCCTGGCCAGCACGGCTTCGGTGTCATCCTCCAGCACCGGCACCACCGCCTGCTCGACGATGGGTCCGTGGTCGAGCTCCGGCGTTACGAAATGCACGGTCGCACCATGAAATTTCACGCCGGCGTCCAGCGCCTGCTGGTGCGTGGCCAGTCCCGGGAAACTCGGCAGCAGCGACGGATGAATGTTCAGCAGCCGGCCGTGATAATGCTGAACAAATGCGGCAGTCAGGATGCGCATGAAGCCGGCCAGCACGACAAGGTCCGGTTCGAAGCGGTCGATTGCCTCGGCCAGTGCACGGTCAAAGCTGTCGCGGTCGGCGTAATTCCGATGTTCGACGGTGACGGCAGGAATGCCGGCAGCCTCGGCCGTCTGCAGCCCGGCTGCACCGGCTTTGTTGCTGATAACGGCGGCGATCTTGGCCGGCCATTGCTCGGCAGCGGCAGCGCGGAGGATAGCCTCCATGTTGCTGCCCCGCCCGGAAATCAGGATGACGATTTTTCTCATGGCGCGCATTTTAACAGCGCACCGCCTGCCGTCTTCGCGCGCAAAGGCAGCGCAAACCGCGCCCCGACAGCCGCCTCATGCGCCGGACGCCGGCGGCGTCCCGCCGCCGGGCGAATTACTGGAACGAGAAAAATACGCGGAACGGAATTTTCTTCTCGGCCCAGAAGTCGGCGGCATCGCGGAATACATCCAGCAAGTTCTCGCGCGCCTCGCGATCGAATTTCTGCGTCGTCGGCAGTTGTTCGAGCACGATCAGGAAGCCGGTCTGACGGCCAGCCTTGTGCATCTGCTCGGTCAGGCAATTTCGCAGTGCGTCAAAGTTTTTGCCAAAGGGCCTGGGAACGTGGAACGCCTCGGCGATGGTTGCGAGCACCTGCTGGCGTGTCAGCGCCTGCGAGCAGTTCGCATAAAGGAAGTGGTGGGCAAGCCGAATGGCCTCGGACTGCAACTCGGTGACCCGGAATGCGCGAATGGATTGCACTACATTCCCGGGAACCGTGTGCAGCAAATCGCCGCCTGCCACTGTTTCCTGGATCTCTTCGTCGCGCTGTGGAGGCGCGCTGAGCATGTAAATATTCACGATCCTGTTGAAACAACCCAGAACTGGCACGATCCGGCACAGGTTGTTTTAATTGCAAATTTGCGCGTGGAAGCACCAAAACGGTGCCAAAAAGAAACCTTACGGCTGAGTCGCTTGATATACAGCAATTCGAGATGATACCCGTGCTTTGGTTCCGGTAAAACCCCTGACGACCGCCAACCGCACGGGAAAAATACAAAAATAATAATCTTTCAGCAAGCCCGGCGTGAAATCGTCCGTTTTTCTGCCGCTCCTCGCGCTTTCGCCACGACCGGAATGGCGCGAAAAATTAATGCATCGCAGCAATCGGATGGTCACGGACAAGTACCGGCATCTGCTCGGATTCCTGGTCAAAAAAGGCAAGCACCTCGTCCCGGCGATTCAAGGTATCGATCTGTCCTAACTCGATCAGCGACCGCGTATAGCTTGATTCGAACAACAAATAGGATGCCAGTGCCGCGCCGCGCCGCTCCGTCGCGCCGATGGCCGACAGCAGGGTCCGGATGGGTAAAGGCAAGCTGCCGACATGCCGGCTGGCGATCGAATCCAGCGGTTGGGAAGGCGTCATCGCCAGTATCCGGACCGGGCGCAACGGGGTTCGTGCGAGCTGCTCAGGCGTCAGGAGCGACAAGGTGCTGTTGATGCGCATCATCCTTTCAAGATCGACGGACAGGCCATCGAGGAAAATGCTCGACAGCGCATGCCCGGCCACCTGCGCCAGGCTCGGATAACCGGAGAACTCGGCAAAGCTGCGCTCCGGCCCGCTGATGTTGCCTGCGCCAATGACCAGCACCTTGCTGGCGCCCAGATGGATCGCCGGTGAGATCGGCGCCAGCTCGCGCAGCGAGCCGTCGCCGAAATATTCGCAACGATCATCGCAAAACAGCGGCACCGCAGGGAAGATCAGCGGAATGGCAGCCGAGGCGAGCAAATGATCAACACCGATCTGCTGAGGCACCGACATGCGCTGAGCACGCCGCCACGGCGCGATTTCGTGGCCGGACTGGTAAAAAACGACATGCCGGCCGGCGGTATACGAAGAAGCCGAGACCGCCAGCGCGCTCAGGTGTCCGGCGTCCAGCGCCGCATCCAGCCGCGGCAGGTCGAGCATCTTGTGCAGCAGGCCGACCAGCGGGTCATTGTCCAGCAGCGAAGCCGGGGGCTGCGCCTGCCATTTGCGCAGCAGCCAGCCGAACGACAGCAGCGATAGCCAGCGCGCGCCGGAACGAATCACGCCGATCGAATCCGCCCGGTAGACCTGCCCGACCTCCAGCTGCCGCCAGGTCTGCAGCAGCTGCGTGACGCTGTCTTCGAAATTGTCGGCACGGCAGGCAAAGGCCGCCGCATTGATCGCACCGGCCGAAGTGCCGCAGACGATATCGAAAGGATTCCGGCGAGGCTCCCATCCGGTTTCGCTGAGCAGTGAAAAAATGGCCTGCAGCACCCCCACCTGGTACGCGGCGCGCGCGCCGCCGCCAGTCAGGAACAACGCAGTTTTCTGCGGCGAAGACATGCTGGCAGGTTACCAGTCCGCAAGCACTGCGGAAATGCCCGCTCGCTACTATGTCATTGTTGCAAAAATACCAATCCGCAAATCGTACGGGCAAAAAAAACCGCACCCGAAGGTGCGGCAGTTGCCTGAAGGCAGATTACTTCGGCTGCATGCGGATCGCGCCGTCGAGACGGATCGTCTCGCCGTTCAGCATCGTGTTTTCGATGATGGTCTTTGCGAGGTGCGCATATTCGGCCGGCTTGCCGAGGCGCGGGGGGAACGGCACCATCTTGCCAAGGGCGTCCTGCACTTCCTGCGGCATGCCGAGCAGCATCGGCGTCTCGAAAATGCCCGGGGCGATGGTCATCACGCGGATGCCGTTGCGCGACAGGTCGCGCGCCATCGGCAGCGTCAGGCCGACGACGCCGGCTTTCGATGCACCGTAGGCCGCCTGACCGATCTGGCCATCGTACGCCGCGACCGATGCGGTGTTGATGATCACGCCGCGCTCGCCGGCTGCATTGGCTTCGTTGTTCGACATCGCAGCCGCTGCAAGGCGCGACATGTTGAACGTGCCGATCAGGTTGATGTTGACCACGCGCTGGAACACGTCCAGCGGGTGCGGGCCGTCCTTGCCCACCGTCTTCACGGCCGGCGCGACGCCGGCGCAGTTGACGAGGCCGACCAGCTTGCCCAGCGACTGCGCAGCTGCGACTGCGGCCAGGCCGTCTGCTTCGGAGGTCACGTCGCATTTCACGAACTTGCCGCCCAGTTCAGCGGCGAGCTTCTCGCCGGCCTCGATTTGCACATCGGCCAGGACGACCTTGCCGCCGCCTTCGACGATCATGCGTGCGGTCGAGGCGCCCAGGCCCGACGAACCGCCGGTGATGATGAAGACGTTGTTCTTGATTTCCATTGTTTCTCCAGTTGGCTGAGGTTGCAGAAGCTGAAAACGGTAGGCAAGGCTCGTGACCTGCCATCAGCCCGCTATGATAACCCCGGCAACGACAAAGGCAGCCGAAGCTGCCTTTGGATAGTGTGAAGCCGGTATTGGCAGCCCTGCGCGCCGCCTTCTTCGCGCAGGGCCGGCCGCCGGATCAGCCGATCAGGCCGGTCGATCCCAGCAGCGGCACGATCAGCAGTGCCACCAGGTTGATGATCTTGATCAGCGGGTTGACCGCGGGACCGGCGGTGTCCTTGTACGGATCACCGACGGTATCGCCCGTCACGGCCGCCTTGTGTGCATCGCTGCCCTTGCCGCCGTGGTTGCCATCCTCGATGTACTTCTTCGCATTGTCCCAGGCGCCGCCGCCGGTGCACATGGAGATGGCGACGAACAGGCCGGTGACGATGGTGCCCATCAGCAGGCCGCCGAGCGCCTTCGGACCGAGCACGAGGCCGACAACGATGGGCACGATCACCGGCAGCAGCGACGGCACCATCATCTCCTTGATCGCAGCCGCGGTCAGCATGTCCACCGCCCTGCCGTACTCCGGCTTGCTGGTGCCCTGCATGATGCCGGGGATCTCGCGGAACTGGCGGCGCACTTCCTCGACCACCGAACCGGCCGCGCGGCCGACGGCTTCCATCGCCATCGCGCCGAACAGGTAGGGAATCAGGCCGCCGATGAAGAGGCCGACGATGATCATCGGATCCGACAGGTCGAAACTGACCGAGATGCCGCGCGCGCCGAGCGCATGCGTATAGTCGGCGAACAACACGAGTGCCGCGAGGCCGGCCGAACCGATCGCATAACCCTTGGTCACTGCCTTCGTCGTGTTGCCGACCGCGTCGAGCGGGTCAGTGATGTCGCGCACGCTGTCCGGCAGTTCGGCCATCTCGGCGATGCCGCCCGCGTTGTCCGTGATCGGGCCATACGCATCGAGCGCCACGACGATGCCGGCCATCGACAGCATGGCAGTCGCGGCGACAGCAATGCCGTACAGGCCGGCCAGCGCATACGACACCAGGATGCCGGCGCAGACGAACAGCACCGGCCACGCGGTCGACTTCATCGAAATGCCGATGCCGGCGATGATGTTGGTCGCATGACCCGTGGTCGATGCCTGCGCGATGTGCTTCACCGGATGGAAGTCGGTGCCGGTGTAGTACTCGGTGATCCACACCATCGCCGCTG
>CAYZXP010000022.1:0-25980 GCA_964482415.1 uncultured Bifidobacterium sp.
CTTGCGCGCTTCACGTCGGTGCGCCACGCCGCGCGCGGCTTTGCCGAACAGGCGGGCCGGCAGTTCAGCCAGGGGCGCGACTTCACCGCCGACTACGTGCGCGACAAGCCGCTGCAGTCGGTCGCGATCGCCGCCGGCGTCGGCCTGCTGGTCGGCGCGATGCTGCGCCGCGGCTGAGCGGACCGGGAGCGTTCGCGTGCTGGAGACCTTGCAGAAGGCAAAGAAGCTGTCCGTGATCGCACTGGACAGGCTGGGCGACTATCTTGCGCTGGCGCGCATCGAGATGAAGCTGCAGGGACGCGAGATCGGCGTACAGGTGGCAGGCTACGCCGGCGCGGCGCTGTGCGCCCTGTTTGCGCTGCTTTTCCTCGGCGTCGCCGTGATCGTCAGTTTCTGGGACAGCGACTATCGCGCGCTGGCGGCCTGGGCGGTGGTGTTGCTGTACGTGGCCGGCGCGGCCGCCGGCATCGCGCTCGCGCGCCGGCATGCGCGGACTGCCGGCGGCCTCGGCACGCTGCGCGACGAATTCCGGCGCGACGTCGCGCTGGTCAGGGAAAGCCTGTGAAACCTTCGCTGGAAGAGGAACGCCGCGCGCTGCTCGAGCAAATCGAGGCCAGCCGCGCAGTCTATCGTCGCATGCTGGCCGGAGAGGCGCACACCGCCGGCGCGCACGCGCCGCGGCATTCGCCCGGCGACGCCGCCGGCGCGTCGCCGGGCAAACGTGCGCTGCAATGGGCAACTGAGCATCCGGCCTGGGTCGCGGCCGGTGTCGCGCTGCTGGTGCTGCTGGCGCCGCGCGTGATCGGCAGCGGCAGGCGCGCGGCGGCACGCAGGAAATCGGCAAGGCGGCCGCCCGAGCCGCCCGCCAGCGGCGGCACGTTGCGCGCGCTGCTGACCGTTGCCGCGCTGCTGCTGCGCGACCCGGCGCGCCTGCGGGCGGCGGCGGCGTTCGCAGGCAGCGCATGGCGCTGGATGCAGCAGCGCCGGCGCGCTGGCCCGGCCTCACTGGCGTCGCCTGGCGCAACGGCGGCCCGTCCCGGAACACGCTTTCCGTAAATCCCGGGCGTCGCCCTCAATCAAGGCACAAACCAAGGAGCAATCATGCGAACACGACTGCAATGGACGCTGCTGCTGTCGATAGCGCTGGCGCTGGCCGGGTGCAACACCATGCGCGGCTTCGGCCGCGACGTCGAGCGCGGCGGCGAGCGCGTGCAGGACGCCGCGGGCAACGTGCAAAACCGGATGTGAACCGGGCGCTGCAGGCCGGCGCCGGTCAGACCGGGGTCGGCTCGCGCAGCAGGCAGCCGCGCAGGGACCGCTGCGGCGTCGCCGGCAGCACCACGCGCGACCAGCGTCCCGCCGGGCGCAGCACCGCTTCGGCGTGGCCGGTCAGGTCGGCGCACGCCGGCATGCCGTCGGCCGGATAGCGATACACGGCGGGTTGCCAGTCATCCGGCGCGCGGTGCACTACCGCCCAGCGCAGGCCGACGCTGCCGCCCAGTGCCAGCGCCAGCATCAGCCAGTACACGGCACGTACACGCATCTCACTGCGCCATGCCGGAGACCGCGGGACTGGCAGCGGCAGCGGCCGCGCCGCCGGCCTCGTTCGACGCCAGCACGGCGCGGTAGACGCTGGCCATCTGCATTGCAACGCGGTCCCAGGTGAAATGACGCTGTGCGCGGCGCAGGCCGGTCCAGCCCATGCGCTGCGCCAGCGCCGGATCGCGGTGCAGGCGCGCCAGTTGCTCGGCCAGCGCGGGCGGATCGTTCGGCGGCACCAGGAAACCGGTCTGCCGGTCCAGCACCGTGCTGAGGATGCCGCCGACGGCGCTGCCGATGACGGGCGTCGCGCAGGCCATGGCTTCCAGCGGCGTGATGCCGAATGGCTCGTACCACGGCGTGGTGACGAACACGTCCGCGGCGCTGTAGTACTCGCGCAGCCGATGGCGCGGCTGCGCGCCGGCAAAGCTGACCTGATCGTCGATGCCGAGCGTGCGAGCGAGCTGCGCAAGACGCCGGATCTCGGGCGTGGCCATCGGATCGTCCCCGCCCTCGCCGCCGACCACGAGCAGGCGGGCGGCGATGCGATGGTCGTCCAGCAGCAGCCGCAGCGCGTGCAGCACGTTGTCGATGCCTTTGCGCGGCACCATCCGGCCGAGCTGCAACACGATGAAGTCGCGTTCCGGCAGCCCGAGCGTTGCGCGGGCGGTGGCACGCACCGGCCAGAATTCATCCGGGTCGAAGCCGCACGGCACCACGGACAGCCGCGCCGGCGCACCGCCATACAACGAGAGCATGTCGCGGCGATCCTGCTCGCACTCGGCGATCACGCAATCGGCGTCGCGCATCAGCGCCTCTTCGAGCGCGAAACGCGCATCGGGAAAACCATCGGCCGCCCCCTGGCACAGCCGGCGCACGCGGCCAAGCGCATGGAAGGTGATCACATAGGGCAGGCCGAGCCGCTGCTTGAGCTGCTGCGCCACCATGCCGGAGAGGAAGAAGTTCGCATGCGCGAGCGCGTAGCGCAGCGCCTGCTGCTGCAGGAAGTGCTGCATCTCCTGCGCAAACTGCGGCATGTAGGGCAGCAGCGCCTCCTTTGGCAGGACGCGCGCCGGACCGGCATCCATGGCGATCACGCGCACGCCGGGACGCCAGTCGACGACCTGCGGCGCCACGGGATCGTCGCGCCGCGTGTAGACGTCGACCAGATAGCCGAGCCGACCGAGCTCGCGCGCGAGATTGCCGACGTAGACATTCTGCCCGCCGCTGTCGATGCCGCCCAGCGGCGCCAGCGGCGACGCGTGCTCGCTGATGAAAGCGATCCTCTGCATCTGCGCTCATCCCCAGAAGGCCGGCGGCCGGTCGAGGAATCGAGGCAAGCGCCGTGCCTGCGCAGGAACGCGCGTGCCCGCTGGTTTCAGAGCCGGGCGCAGTCGGCCAGACTTGCCGGCACCGGCAATATTTACACGCGCCGGCGATGCGCGTTCGCTACTGCCCGGCGCCGCGGTGAATCTCGCCGCGCCAGCCGCCGGATGCGCCGCCCTGTGATTCCAGCATCTGCTTGAAGCGCAGCATGTCCTGCTCGACGCGACGGCGCAGCTCGCTTTCATGCTGCGCCTGCTCGTCGCCGGGCAGTTGCGGCGCCAGCTCCATGTCGAGGTCCACCCGCGTCAGGTCTTGCTGCAAGGGCTGGAAGCGCACGCTGCCGCTGTTGCCGGGGCCGCCAAGGTCGCGCCATGCGATCAGCTGGTCGGGCACCTGCTCGGTGATCTCGGAATCCCATTCGACGGTGCGGCCGCGCCGGTCGGCGCGCCAGTGCAGGTGCGCGTCATCGACTTGCCTGACCTCGCGCACGCCTTCCATGAAGCGTGGAAAATTCTCGAACTGCGTCCACTGGTTGTAGGCGGCGGCGAGCGGTACGCGCACCTCGACGCTTTGCCTGATGCTGGCCATGCTTCCTCCTTGTCAGCGGTATTGCGGAGAAGACCGCGCCGGCGCCTGCTGCGTTCCCGCGCGCCGCGCCGTGCCGAACCAATCCCGCGCGATGCCGTCAGAAATTATTTGCGCAGCAGCGGCGCATCGCGTCGCACCACCTATCGCAACACCTCTCGCACCTCGCCATTTCGCATGCTCGCCGCCGACAAGCTTCGCCCCGCTCTGCAGCGCGAGATCTGGCAGCTGGCCGTCCGTTTCCGCGCGCGCATCGGGCTGGCCATGCTGTTCCTGATCGTCGCGCGGCTGGCGAACGTGGCGGTGCCGCTGTCGCTCAAGAATATCGTCGATGCGCTGTCGCGGCCCGAGCGTCTCGCCCTGCTGCCGGTCGTGCTGCTGTCGGGCTATGCGCTGCTGCGCTTTGCCAGCACGCTGTTCAACGAGTGGCGCGACCTGGTGTTCTCGCGCGTCACGCAGGTCGCGGTCGCCGCTTTTGCGCGGCGCATCTTCGCGCACCTGCACCAGCTCGGTCCGCGCTTCCATGCGCGCCGGCGCATCGGCGGACTGCTGCCCGAGATCGACCGCGGCACCGCCGGGCTGGCATTCCTGCTCAGCGTCGGCCTGTTCACGCTGCTGCCCACGCTGGTCGAGATCGCGCTGGTGCTGGCGGTGATGTTCTCGCGATACAGCGCGTGGTACACGCTGGCGATCGCAGTCACCTTCGTCGCCTATACCGGCTTCACGCTCACCTTCACCGCGCGGCGCGCGATCCACCAGCGCCGCGTGAACCGGCTCGACAGCGACGCCAAAGGGCGGCTGGCCGACAGCCTGATCAATGCCGACGTGGTGCGCACCTTCACCAATGAAGCGCTCGAGGTGCGGCGCTTCGACGGCATCATGCAGGACTGGAGCCGCGCTGCGTACGACAACCAGTGGGCGCTGTTCCGGCTGCACGTCGGACAGAGCGCGCTGATCGCGATCGGCGTCGCTTCGGTGATGCTGCTGGCCGGCGCTGATGTGCTCGGGCGCCGGCTGACGGTCGGCGACCTCGTGCTGATCAATGCGTTCATGCTGCAGATCTGCCTGCCGCTGAACTCGCTCGGCTTCGTCTACCGCGAGGCGCGCGATGCGCTGATCAACATCGAACGCATGCGCGCGCTGCTGAACGAGAAGCCCGAGTTCGACGACAGCGACACGTTGCCGGACTTGCGCGTGCAGGCGGCGCGCATCGAATTCCGCCACGTCTGTTTCGGATACGAGGCCGCACGGCCCGTGCTGGACGACGTCAGCTTCACGATCCCTGCCGGCCGCACGGTCGCGGTGGTCGGCGGAAGCGGGTCGGGCAAGTCGACGCTGGCGCGCCTGCTGCTGCGCTTCCATGACCCGGACAGCGGCGCAGTGCTGATTGACGGGCAGGACATCCGCAGCGTCAGCGCGCACAGCCTGCGGCGGCAGATTGGCGTGGTGCCGCAGGACACCAGCCTGTTCAACGACAGCATTGCGTACAACATCGGCTACGGCCGTCCTGGCGCAAGCCGCGAACAGATCGTCGCCGCGGCGCGCGCGGCCCATGTGAACACATTGATCGAGTCGCTGCCAGACGGCTACGACACCGAGGTCGGCGAACGCGGCGCGAAGCTCTCCGGCGGCGAGCGGCAGCGCATCGCGATCGCGCGCGCGATCCTGAAGGACCCGCCGATCCTGATCTTCGACGAGGCCACGTCGGCGCTGGACTCGCAATCCGAGCGCGCGATACAGGACGAACTCGAGCGCCTCGCGCGCAACCGCTCGACGCTGGTCATTGCGCACCGGCTGTCAACCGTGGTCCATGCGCATGACATCCTCGTGCTGGAGCGCGGCCGCATCGTCGAACAGGGCAGCCACTTGCAGCTGATGGAAAGAAACGGTGCGTATGCGGCGCTGTGGCGGCTGCAGCTGCAGGCGTCGCCGGTGCATTGACGACAGCGCACATCGCTGGAACGCGACTTGCACGGCTGCAGACATGCGCCGACTGAAGATTCTCACCTGGCTGACCCATGGCAGTTACCTGCACTACCTGTCGCAGGCGCCGCATGATTTTTACCTGATGATGCGACCCGGCCGGCCGCCCGGTTACGGCGGTCGCTGCGGCTGGATCCGCTGGGGCGACAATGTGTTCGACCAGCCGGTCGAGACCGTGCACAAGGGTGCGTTCGACTGCATCCTGTACCAGGACGACCCGCAGTATCTCGACGACCGTCACCGGCTGCTGTCGGACGCGCAGCGCCGGCTGCCGCAGCTGTATGTCGAGCATGATCCGCCGCGCGCGCATCCGACCGATACGCGCCATCCGGTCGACGATCCGTCGGTGCTGCTGGTGCATGTAACGCCATTCAATGCGTTGATGTGGGACAGCGGTCGCACGCCGACGGTGGTGATCGAGCACGGCGTGACAGATCCCGGGCAGCAATGGCGCGGCGAACTCGCGCGCGGCATCACCGTCGTCAACCACCTCGCCGAGCGCGGACGCCGGCTTGGCGCGGACATCTTTGCGCTGGTGCGCGAGCAATTGCCGCTGGACCTGGCCGGCATGGGCAGCGAGGCCGTCGGCGGGCTCGGTGAACTGCCGCTGCACGAATTGCCGCAGCTGTGCGCGCGCTACCGCTTTTTCTTCCATCCGGTGCGCTACACCAGCCTCGGGCTGGGCATGATCGAAGCCATGATGCTCGGCATGCCGGTGGTCGCGCTGGCGACGACGGAGATGCCGAACGCAATCGAGAACGGCGTCAGCGGCTATATCGATACCTGTCCGCACCGGCTGGTCGAGCGGATGCGCGAGTTGCTCAGGCATCATCGCATCGCCGAGCACATCGGTGCCTGCGCGCGGCAGCGCGCGCTCGACCGTTACGGCATAGGACGCTTCGTCAGCGACTGGAATGCCGCATTGAAAAGAGTGACGGCATGAGCCGGCGCGGCCGATCGCTCCTGCGCGGCGCTCACGAGTAGGTGTAGTACACCAGCCGCACCAGCGACGAATCGAAATACAGCGCCTGCCACGGAATCACCACCGGTGCCTTGCCGCCCTGCGACGCCACCACGACGAAGCGCAGCTGCCGGCTGCGCACGTCGACCAGCACCGACTTGACGCGCCCCATCGCCTGCCCGGTGGCGGTAACGACCGGACAGGAGCGCAGCAATTCGGTGGCCGAAGACTGTCCCGCCGTCATGCAGGCAAAGCGCCGCCGGCGAGACCTCGCAGTGCCGCTCCCCCCTTCGAAAGTCTTCAGCATGGCGCACGCTCCGATGAGTAGATTAGGACAATCCACCGCTCCGGCAAGTTCACGCGCGCCGGCGCATCTCAAGCGCGCCGTCGGTGCGCGGGCGCACCGCGCAAATCAGCTGCGCCCCAGTTCCGCTGTGCCGGCAGCGGTTTCGCCTGCCTCGTTCCATGTGGTGCGGCGCGCGCCCATCGCGCCGAGCAGGCCGCCGACGAAGGACAGCGCCAGCGACAGCGCGACGGCAGCGAACACCACCCAGGCCGCGGTGCTGGCGCCGCGGATCGCGCGGTCGGCCGCGGCGCGGCCTTGCGGCGATGCCTGCTCGGGCGAACCGGACATGATCAGCGCCTGATCGACCAGCGTGGACGCGCGATCGCGCTGCACGCCCATGCTGGTGCTCATGTAGTCGATTGCCTGGTCGCGCCGCCCGGCCGCGATATGGCCCTGCAGCGTGCGCATCGCGTCCGGGGTGACGTTTACGCCGAGCTGGCGGTTGAGCATCGCCGCCAGTCCGCCGGGGCTCGTGCCCGACTGCGCCATGCTGGTCGCGCCTTGTCCGACGCTGGAAAACAGGCCGGACAGCAGCGAGCCGCCGGCCGACGTCGCAAGCACGACGAACAGCAGCGTCGTCACCGCCCATGACACCACGCCGTGCAAGATGCCGTCGGTCTTGCGCTTGAGGCCGGACATGCGGCCCGCGACATAGGCGCCGATCAGCGCTGCGACCAGCATCGAGATGCCGGCCCAGATCATCGCGCCGGTGCCCGGCGCCTCGCCCTGCTGCACGCTGGTCATCGACAGTCCGCTGGCAATGCCGAGCAGGGTCAGCACCAGCTGCACGGAGATGCCGACGGCCACGCCGGCCAGCACCGCTCCCCAGCGAATGGCGGGAAACAGCGGACGGCGGACGATGTTTTCCTGAGAGATCAGTGTGCCGCCCGGATAGGCGGCGCCAGTGTCGAGATGTATGGTGGCCATCGGCAAAACTCCTTGCGTGATCCTTCGGGTTGGGGTTGGAGTGCGTGCGTCCCGAAAATTCCTGCACCTTTGGCGCGCATCAAACGGCAGGCGCCGGCAGCAAGGGACGCATCGCTTCGCATCACAGCTTGGTCAGCACGCCGTTCGTGATCTGCACGCGGTCGCCGGGATTGACCAGCGGCGCGTTCTCCTGCGCAAAGGACTGCGTGGTGCCATCGTCCATCTTGATGGTGACCTTGTAAATTTCACCGGCGCTGCGCCGTTTTTCCATCTCGTGGCCGACGTAGGCGCCACCGGCTGCGCCGGCCGCCGTCGCCACGGTGCGCCCGGTGCCGCCGCCGACCTGGTGGCCGATCAGGCCGCCGACGGCCGCGCCGGCCAGCGTACCGAGGCCAATGCCCTTCGAGCGCGGCACCAGGTCGACCGACTGTATGGTGCCGCTGCCATTCACGTTGGCCGCAATCTGCTGCGTCTGTTCGCGGCTGCCGAACAGGTCGCCGCCGGTGCCCTGGCAGCCGGCCGACAACAGGGCCGCCAACGCCAGCGGCAATGCCATTGCCTTGATCTTCATCTCTGCTCCTTCAGCGCGCTGCGCGCTCGATCCAGTGCAAGCAGGCGTGAGCAGCAAACATGCCAAACGCAATGGCGCGGAACACTGCGACGCGTTACCAGTCCACCTCGCAATGCGCCCCGGGGCGCCGGACCATTCAGGAGGCCATGTGACACTGCCGCAAACCGTTTCCCTCAATGAGCAGTCCGCGCTGGTGACCGGCGGCGCCAGCGGCCTCGGCGCCTCGCTCTGCCGCGAGCTTGCCGGGCGCGGCGCGCGCGTCATGGTGGCCGACCTGCGCGAAAACGCGGCACAGGCGCTCGCCCGGCAACTGGCCGGGGAAGGCCTGCAGGCAGAGGCCATCGGCTGCGACGTCGGCGACACGGCGCAGGCCGAGCATGCGGTGCGGCACACGATGGATCGCTTCGGCGCGATCGACGTACTGGTCAACAATGCCGGCATCGACGTCACCTGCAGCCTGGCCGAACTCGAGATTCACGACTGGGAGCGCGTGCTGCGCACCAACCTGCAAGGCCCTTTCGTGCTCACGCGCGCCGCCGCGCGCTACATGATGGGACGCGGCCGCGGCCAGGTCGTGAACATCACGTCGACTGCCGCCAAGCGGCAATGGCCGAACGCGGTCGCTTATCACGCCAGCAAGACCGGACTGCTTGCGCTGTCGCATGCATTGCATGCGGAACTGCGTCCGGCCGGCATCAAGGTGATGGCGGTGATCGCGGGCGGCATGAGCACGCCCTTCCTGCTGGACCGCTTCCCCGGCATCGACCGCAGCGCGCTGCAGGATCCGGCGGATGTCGCGCTGGCGATCTGCGAATTGCTGGAGCTGCCGGCCGGCACCGTGGTGCCCGAAGTCACGATCCTGCCGATGCGCGAAACCTCGTGGCCGTGAAGCGCGCCGTCTTCCTCGACAAGGACGGCACGCTGGTCGACGATGTGCCGTACAACATCGATCCGCAGCGCATCCGGCTCGCGCAGGGCGCGGGCATGGCGCTGCGGCGACTGCTGGCGCTGGGATTTCGCTTGTTCGTCGTCAGCAACCAGTCCGGCGTCGCGCGCGGGCTGTTCGACGAGGCAGCGCTGGGGCCGGTGCGCGATCGCATTGCGCAGCTGCTCGCGGACGACGGCGTCGTGCTCGATGGCTTCTACTATTGCCCGCATGCGCCGCCCGCATCCGGCGCGCCGGCCTGCAGCTGCCGCAAGCCCGCGCCGGGGATGCTGCTGCGCGCCGCGCACGAGCACCGGCTCACGCTGGAGCACAGCTGGATGGTGGGAGACATCCTCGACGATGTCGAAGCCGGTCGCCGCGCGGGCTGCCGCACCGTGCTGATCGACAACGGCCACGAAACCGAATGGCTGCCGGGGCCGCAACGCCGTCCGCACCGGCGAGCGCCGGACCTGCCGCAAGCGGCCGCCGTCATTGCGCACGAAGCGGCGTACCCATGAAGCTGCTGGCGATCAGGCTGGATTCGGCCGGCGATGTGCTGATGTGCTCGCCTGCGCTGCGCGCGCTGCATGAGCATGGGCATCAGGTGACCCTGCTGACATCGGCCGCCGGCGCGCTGGCCGGCGAGCGCATCGACGGCGTGGCCGACGTGATCTGCTGGGCCGCGCCGTGGATGAAGGCCAGCGCCGCATTAACGGCCGGCTGCGTGCCGGCGATGGCCGCGCAATTGCGCCAGCAGGGATTCGACGGCGCGGTGATTTTCACCAGCTACAGCCAGAGCGCGCTGCCGGCGGCGCTGCTGTGCCAGATGGCCGGCATTCCGCTGCGGCTTGCGCATTGCCGCGAGAATCCCTACCAGCTGCTGACGCACTGGGTGCGCGAAAGCGAACCGGCGCCGCAACTGCGTCATGAGGTGGAGCGGCAGGCGGACCTGGTTGCGCAGCTGGGTTGCCGGCCGGCGTCGATGCGGCTGTCGGTGCGCATCGATGCAGACGATCGCGCGCAGGCGCGCGCCGCGCTGTACGCCGCCGGCATCGATCCGGACAGCGGCTGGATCCTGCTCCACCCGGGCGCCAGCGCAGCATCGCGGCGCTATCCGGCCACGCACTGGCGCGACGCGGCGCACCTGCTGGCACGGCATGCGGGACTGCCGCTGGTGTTCGCCGGCGGCCATGATGACGTGGAACGCGTGCGCGAGATCATCGGTGATGGCCGCTCCGGGCACGCCGCACGCTGGCCCTCGCTGGCCGGCCGGCTGGACTTTGGCGGCCTCGCGGCGCTGGTGCAGATGGCGCGCGTGCTGGTTGCGTGCAACAGCGCGCCGGCCCATCTCGCCGCAGCCACCGGCACGCCGGTCGCCGACCTGTATGCGCTGACCAATCCGCAGCATGCGCCGTGGCAGGTCCGGCACCGGTTGCTGTACCAGCCGGTGCCCTGCCATGACTGCTACCAGAGTGTTTGCCCGTACGGCGACGCGCGCTGCCTGTCCGGCGTCGATCCGCGCGAGGTACTGCAGGCAGTACAGGAACTGATCGGGACGCCGCTGCCTTCGTCAGTCACCGGCGGATCACGCTGAAATTGCCGTCCGGTTCGAGATAGGCAGCCTTCACCTGTGCGAGATCTTCGACGCCCTGCTCGCGCAATCGCGCGAGCAACTCTTCCTCGGTAATGAACTCGCGGCGCATGTTGCGCCTCAACAGGCGGCCATCGCGAACCAGCGGCAAGGTGGTCGGCTCGACGAAACGGCGCACGGCGGGATAACGAAAGGCCAGCCAGTCGAGCAGCACGTTCCAGCCAATCAGCGTGCTGACCAGCACCAGTCCTTCGCTGACGGTCGTATATTCGCCGGCCATCGCATTCTGCGAGGCATCGGCGACCAGCACCAGCAGCAGCACATCGGCGATGCCGACCGAGCCGACATCGCGACGGATCACGAAGCGAAATATCAGGAAGAGAAAAACGTAGATGGCGGAGCCGCGCAGAACGATTTCCGCAACCGGCACCGTCAGCCGAAACAGCGCGGCCACGTCGATGCCCTGCAACGCGGCCACGGCTCAACGTGTGCCGGCGCGTCGCGGCGGCCCGGGCAAGCCGGACAGGCCGCACGTGCGGCTGTCCGGTTCACTGCGCGGCTTATTGCCAGTAAGGCTGCTGGTTGTAATACGCATAGACCTGCGACGCCCAGCTTTGGTCGGCCATGGCCGGCCAGTGGTCCTTGTCGAAGCCGGGCGCGCTTTGCAGCCGGTCCTTGGGCACGTCGAGCACGAAGCACTTGCGGTCGGCGTCGAGCGTCATCGCGGTCCACGGCACGGCGAACAGCTTGTCGCCCATGCCGAGGATGCCGCCGAAGGACAGCACCGCATAGGCGATGCGGCCGCTGCCGACGTCGAGCATGATGTCCTCGATGGTGCCGAGTTTCTCGTCCTGCAGGTTGACCACGTCGTCGCCCTGCAGGGTCTCTGCCGCCATCACGTCCGGCCCCGGACCGCTGTGGTCGTCCGGATGGCGCTGCATGATGCGCGCGCCCTGCTGCGCCTGCGTTCCCTGCGGCGTATTGGAAGATAGGCTCATGGCTGATCCTTTCGAAGGGTTCGGTGAATACGACGCCCGCGCTGCCCGCGCGTTCGCCGTGGATGGTGTTGGACTGCGCGCGCGGCCATTAAGTGCCTGTGACAAAACGTGGATGCCGACGCTGCGCAATGATGCTGCGGCGCTGTTCCGCACACGCTAATTCAGCAGCTGCCGCTCCCATGCCGTGCCGCCGAGGCGCGCGGCCGGCTCGCTGCCGTACTCTTCAAGCCGGTTGTACAGCGTCTTCAGGCTGATGCCGAGCAGTTCGGCGGCTCGCTTCTTCACGCCGCCGCACAGTTCGAGCGTGGCAAAGATCAGGCGCCGGTCGGCATCGGCCAGCGTGCTGCCGACCGGCACCGCCAGCGTCAGCGTCGCCGACGTGCCCTGCGCGGGCCCGGGGCCGAGCGCCTGCGCGTCGATCAGCTGGTCAGAGAGGATGTAGGCGCGCTGGACGAAATTGCGCAGCTCGCGCACGTTGCCCGGCCAGTGCCATGCCTGCAGCGTGGACGCGGTGCGCGCCGACAGCTGCTTGGAGGTGCCGTGCGCGGCGTTCAGCTCGGCGAGGAAATGCTGCGCAAGCAGGCCGATGTCATCGCCGCGCTCGCGCAATGGCGGCACCGGCAACGGGAACACGTTCAGCCGGTGGAACAGGTCGAGACGCAGCCGCCCCTCGGCAATCGCCGGTTCCGGGTCGCGATTGGTGGCCGCGACGATGCGCACGTCGGTGTGCAGCTCCTGGTTGCTGCCGATGCGCATGAAGGTGCCGGTTTCAAGCACGCGCAGCAGCTTCACCTGCAGTTCGACCGGCATTTCGATCACTTCGTCGAGGAACAGCGTGCCGCCGGTCGCGCGCTCGAAATAGCCCTTGTGCTGGCGGTCGGCGCCGGTGAAGCTGCCTTTCTCGTGACCGAAGATCTCGCTCTCGATCAGCTGCGGCGAGATCGCGCCGCAGTTCACCGGCAGGAAAGGCTGACGATGCCGGCGTGACTGCGCATGGATGTTCTGCGCGACCAGTTCCTTGCCAGTGCCGCTTTCGCCGAGCAGCAGCACGCTGGCTTCAGTGGGCGCGACGCGCGCAATGTGCTCGCGCAGCGTCTGCATCGCGGCCGAGTCGCCGAGCAGCTGCGGCGCTGCTTCGCCACGCCCGGCGTCATGCCGGCTGCGCAGTCCGCCTGCGTGCAGCAATGCGCGCAGGCGCTCGGCATCCACCGGCTTGCCCAGGTAATCGGCTACGCCGCGCCGGAACGCATCGACCGCACGTTCGAGCGAAGGTCGTGCCGTCATCAGCAGCAGCGGCGCAGCGACGTCCGGATCGTCCAGCAGGTCGAGGCCGCTGCCATCAGGCAGCAGGTCGGCGGCAAGGATCCAGTCGGGCTGCTGCAGCGACGCTTGCACCCGCGCCTGCCGCAGCTGGGTGGCGGTCATGCATGACACGCCCTCCGCGCAGAACCAGTCGCGCAATGCGGCTGCGCTGTCGGCGTCAGCGTCAATGATCAGGACATGGTGCATGGACGCTGTACACCTGCGCGCTCGACGCCGCCGCTGCGGCAGCCGGCGGAAATCGTGCCGGCGGCCTTAACGGCTGCCTTTGCCCGAGCCCGAGCCCGACTTGTCCGACGATGACTCGCCGGAGCTGTTGCCGCCCATGCCGCCGCCTGCGGACGATTCACCGCCGCCGGACTGCGAACTGCCGCTGCTGCTCGCGCCGGAGGACTTGCTGCCGGCGTCCTCGCCGGCGCGCTGGCAGGCGGCCAACGCGCCTGTCAAGAATGCCGGCACCATCGCAAGTGCCAGCCATCGCTGGAGTCGTTTGTTCATCTGCATTGCCCTCATCAAGGATCGGTCGTTACCGGGGATTCCATGGCTGCGCGGCGCTCGCCTATTTCGCGCTTCCCGATGTGCTGCCGCCGGTCGAACTGCCGGAGGTCCCACCGGAGGTGCCGCCTGACGGCATGCCGCTGCCGGTATCGCCGCCGGTCGATCCGCCCGAACTGGCGCCGGTGCTGCCGGTCATGCCGCTGGCGCCCGACGTGCCGCCCGAGGTGCTGCCGGACGTACCGGAGGTGCCCGACGTTCCTGATTTGCCCGGCGGAGTGCCGGACTCGCCGGTGGAGCCGGACGGACTCGACGGACTGGCGCCAGGCGCCGGCGCCGCGCCGGGCGCGGTACTCTCGGTGCCGCTGGTGCCCTTGCCCGCCCCCGGTGACGATGGCGGCGTTGTGCTCGGCGACTCGGACGGCGGCGGCGTGGTGGACGGCGTGGTGGTCGTGCCGGTGCTGCCCGTGGTGCCTTCCGACTTCTCGCCGCCGCCCTTGTTGCAGGCCGTGACGCTCATCGCCAGCAGGCCCATCAAGAGCACGATCCCGGAAGCATGCAGTTTTGGATTCATTGCCTTTCCTTTCAACATAACGATGATGTCGTCGCCTTCGTCTTGACTGGACGATGCTGCATAAGTTTCAACACCTGCCGGCGGGCCCTGCGGCCAGACAAACCGCACGCAGCCCTTGGCGCAATATCAGCCGAAGCGGCCCGGCCTTCGTTTGACGCGCCGCAGGTGTCGTCACATGCGCCGGTGCAGATCGCGAATACAGCTGTCCAAACCCTGTTTCCTCAGCGCCCTGCGATGTCCAGCGAGAAGCCACTGAAGCGATTCGGCCTGTTGTACGGCAGTTCGGCCGCCATGGAGACCCTGTACCGCCAGCTTGACCGCGTCGCGGGCACCGAAGCGACTGTGCTGCTCGAGGGTGAAAGCGGCACTGGCAAGGAACTGATCGCGCAGACCCTGCATCTCGCGAGCCGCCGCGCTGCGGAAAAATTCGTCGCGGTGAATTGCGGCGCGATTCCCGCGCACCTGATCGAGGCCGCGCTGTTCGGACATGAGAAAGGCAGCTTCACCGGCGCGCTGCGCCGGCAGGCCGGGTATTTCGAACATGCTTCGGAAGGCACGCTGTTCCTCGACGAAATCACGGAGATGCCCTGCGACATGCAGGTGAAGCTGTTGCGCGTGCTCGAGAGCGGACGCTTCCACCGCATCGGCGGCAGCGAACAGGTGCGCGTCGATGTACGGCTGATCGCGGCGACCAATCGCCCGCTGTTGCAGGCGGTGCAGGAAGGCAGCCTGCGGCAGGACCTGATGTACCGGCTGGCGGTCTTTCCGGTCCGCGTGCCGCCGTTGCGTGAGCGCGGCCAGGATGTCGAGCTGCTGGCGCGCCATTTTCTGCAAGAGCTGAATGCAGCGGCGGGCACGGCCAAGCAGCTGTCGCGGCAATCGCTTGACCGGCTGCGCCACCGGCCCTGGCTCGGCAATGTGCGCGAGCTGAAAAACCTCGTGGTCCGCGCCTACATCCTGTCGGCCGACCTGGTGCAGGTCGACGCGCCGGATACACGGCGTGGCCAGCGGTCCGTGTTCGCGGACGGCGCGCTGAACTTCGCGATCGGCACGCCGCTGGCTGACGCGCAGCGTGAACTGATCGTGGCCACGCTGCAGCATCACGGCGGTAACAAGCGGCTGACGGCCGCGGCGCTGGGGATCAGCGTGAAGACCCTGTACAACCGGCTGAAGGAATATCAGGTGTTGACGACCTCGCCGCCGTTCGGGTGAAGCACCTGCCCGGTCATGTAGCGGCTGTCCTCGCTGGCGAGGAAGACGTAACAGGGCGCGATTTCTTCCGGCTGCCCGGCCCGTCCGAGCGGCACGCTCTTGCCGAACTCCGGTATGCCCTGCGCGCTGCTGCTGGCGGGGATCAGCGGCGTCCACACCGGCCCCGGCGCGACGCCGTTCACACGGATGCCGCGCTGTGCGAGCTGCTGTGAAAGCGAGCGAGTGAAGCTGACGATCGCGCCCTTGGTCGCCGAATAATCGAGCAGGTGGCTGCTGCCTCGGTAAGCCGTCACCGAGGTGGTGTTGATGATGCACGCGCCTTCCTTCAGGTGCGGCAGGGCGGCGCGGGTCAGGTAGAAGTACGCAAAGATGTTGGTGCGGAAGGTGCGCTCGAACTGGCCGGCCGGTATGTCTTCGAGGCTGGCCGCCGAGTGCTGCTCGGCTGCATTGTTGACGAGGATGTCGAGCTGGCCGAAGCGCGCGAGGGTGTCGCGAACCAGTTGCTGGCAAAAGCCCTCATCGCCAATGTCGCCGGCCAGCACGAGGCACTGCCGCCCCTGCTGTTCGACCAGCTGCCGTACGTGTTCGGCATCCTGGTGTTCTTCGAGGTAGGTGATGACAACGTCCGCACCTTCCTTCGCGAAATGGAGCGCGGCCGATGCGCCGATGCCGCTGTCGCCGCCGGTCACCAGCGCAACGCGGCCCTGCAGCTTGCCGGCAGGCCGGTAATTTTTTCCTTCGATCTGTGGCCGCGGCGTCATTGAGGCCTCGACGCCGGGCTGGTGCTCTTGCTGCTGCGGAGGGAAGTTCTGGTCGCTCATGGTCGCCGCGCGGAGAGGTTCACGCGGCATGCCGTGCAGCTTCCGTGCCACCGCCCGGAAGCCGCCTCAGGCGCTTGGTCAGGCGGCCAGAGGCAGCGCCTGCGCGGCGCGCAGCACCAGTCCCGGATCGCTCTGGGCCAGCAGTTTCGAATCCGACAGGGTCTGGCGGAACAGGCGCGCCCCGCGCAGCCCGGTCATCAGGCCGAGCATGTGGCGCACGATGCTGTTGAGGCGCGGGCCGCCGGCGGCCAGCTCGCGCTCGATGTAGGGCAGCATCGCCTCGACCACCTCGATGCGGGTCTTGTCCGACGCTGCGTCGCCGTAATAGCGTTCGTCGAATGCCGACATCAGCCACGGGTTGTGATACGCCTCGCGCCCGACCATCACGCCGTCGACATGCCGCAGGTGGACGTCGATGTCGTCGAGCGTGCGGATGCCGCCGTTGATGAGGATCTCGAGCTCGGGAAAATCCTTTTTCAGCTGGTACACGTAGTCGTACTTCAGCGGCGGTATCTCGCGATTCTCTTTCGGCGACAAGCCTTTCAGGATCGCATTGCGCGCATGGACGATGAAGGTCTTGCAGCCGGCGTCGGCGACGATGCCGACGAAGTCGCGCACGAAGTCGTAGGACTCGACCGCATCGATGCCGATCCGGTGCTTGACGGTGACGTCGATATCGACCACATCGCGCATCGCCTTCACGCCGTCGGCTACCAGCGTCGGCTCCATCATCAGGCAGGCGCCGAACGCGCCGCGCTGCACGCGCTCCGACGGGCAGCCGCAGTTCAGGTTGATCTCGTCATAGCCCCATTGCTGGCCGAGCTTTGCGCAGATGGCCAGCTCGTCGGTCTCGCTGCCGCCGAGCTGCAGCGCGACCGGATGCTCCTGTTCGCTGAAATTCAGGAAGCGCTGCTGGTCGCCATGGATCAGCGAACCGGTCGTGACCATCTCGGTGTACAGCCAGGTGTGGCGCGTGATCAGTCGATGGAAATAGCGGCAGTGGCGATCGGTCCAGTCGAGCATGGGAGCGACGGACAGGCGGCGCGGCGGGAGGGTTGTCTTCTTGGTCACGGCTTGCAATGCGGGTCGGTGCGGATAGGTCAGGCCGCATTGTACCGGCTTGCCGGCAGCCCCACCTTCGGCCCGGTGAGGGAAAAAAAGCGGCGCCCGCAGGCGCCGCAGGGTCTGGTCGAATCCGTGTATCAGCCGTTGCTGTCCGGCGTCCGACGCATATCGCTGGTAGAACTGGTGGAGCTGGTCGACGCAGGCGCGCCGCCGGAGGTATCGGCAAGTACCGGCGTGGCCTGCGCCGCGCCAGAAGACTGTCCTTTGGCGAGATTCGATGCCTTGTTGCGGGCGAGGAGGCCGGCGATCTTCAGCGCTTGTTCCGCGCTCAGTGCGTTGTCGCCCAGCTCGAGCTGTTCCACCACCCCGCCCTTCTCGATTGCCCTCACCAGCTGGTCGATATCGGCCGCAGACAGCGTGCTGCCCCGGAGGTCGAGCACGGAGAGCTTCGGACTCTTCGCGATGGCCTCGCAGAAGCTGGCCCAACCCTGGCGCCACTCCGTTGCAGCCTGCTCCGGGTAGAGGGACAACCTCGGTGCGCAGGACACCGACAGTTCGCGCAGGCTGCCGACATGGTCGACGATCGTCGCCACCAGCCAGACTGGCAAGCTGCCCGCCGCCGTCGGCTGCACAACCAGCTTCTCCAGTTGCTTGCACGAGGTCAGCCCGTTGGCGATGCGCGCCCAGCTGGGCTGGAGCATGTAGGTGCCCTCCAGCGAGAGCGTTTTCAGGCTCTGGTTCTTCGCCAGTCCGCTGGCGAAGGCCAGCGCGGTATCGTCAGAGAGAATGCAGCGGTCAAGGTAGAGCGACTCGAGACCGCAGTCGGGGTCGGCCAGAAAAGCGGGCAAGGCCTGGTAATCCGCATCGCCCATTTCGCAAGCGCCCAGGTCGAGGGAGGCCAGGCACAGCGAAGCATCCAGCAGCTCTCCCAGCAAGGCGCCGGGCGCTACGTATTCGCCTCGCTTCTCGCGCGCCAGCTTGCCGAAGTCACAGTTGATCTTCAGCCCGCGCACCGGCGTGCCATCCGGCAGCACCGGGCCATCCTTCAGGTACTGGCAAAGCCGCGTGAACTGCGCGCGGGTATCAATCTGGATATCGATCGTGCCTTTTCCCTGCGTCGCAAGCCGTACCAGCTCGAGCCGCGGGCTCTTCTGGTAGATGTTGCGGGTCATGGTTTCGGTGCGCACCAGTTTTTGCTGTTCTCCGCGCCTTCTGGAGAGCTTCGGCACGTCGGACGCCAGCAACGGCACGGGGCCGCCCTGCGTCGCCGCCTTTGCAACGCTGGCGGGAACGCTGTTGGTGGTCACCTCGGTAGCCGGCGCCTTGTTTGCCATGGTCGGCTGCGGCTGGGCTACCCGGGCCGGCTGTCCGGACGAAACGGGCTGCTGCGGGGCTTGCGGGATCACGGCAGACGACGGTGTCTGCGCAAGGTTCGCGGGAAAGTTCGAGAGGGACATGGGGCAGGCTCCGCCAATGAAATGAATGAGGAGCGCGCTTCGTAACGACCGCTTGTTGTTGTGTTCCAGCGTGTTCGCGCTGCCGGTGACCGGCAGCGCCTCGCTAGCTCAGCTTTGGCAAGGCAAAGGCCACCTCCAGCCCTTCTTTCATTGCCAGCAGCGTGCGCCCGTGCATCTGGCTGGCAATCACGTCGCTGAGCTCGGGTGGCCAGGTATCCACGGTGCCGTCCGCGGCCGGCACCAGCAGGTCGAGCGCCGCTGCGGCGGCAGGGTCGTGCCGCGCATGATTGGCCAGCGCATTGCGCTCGAGGATGGCGGCGAGCTTGCCAGCCTGCTCCGGAATCGGCTGGCTGACACCGAGGCGCAATTCTTCGAGGCAGGGATGCGCACCCAGCGCGAGGATCAGCTTGTCGAGATTGGCTGCACAGATCTTGTAGCACGACAGGTCAAGTTTCATCAGACTGCCATTTGTCGTCAGCGTCTCGCAGAACCGGTCGAATTCCTCGGCCCAGTCATCCGCTGGCAACGCCGTGCCTTCAGAACATGTCGGCGCAGACGAGACGACCAGTTCGCGCAGGCAGGGATTGTCGCGAATGACCGCCCCCAGCAAATGCGAGGGCACTGCATGCATGCGCGTCGATTCGAGTACCAGCGTTTCGAAGCGCCTGCCGCCCATTGGCGCGCCGATGCAGGGCCAGCCGGCGGACAACGCGGTAACCAGAAAAGTCCAGCCGGAGGGCGTGAGCGTGGCCGACCTCAGTGACAAGACCTTCAGGCTGTCATTGCAACGGATGGCATGGGAAAGCTCATGCGCGACTGGGTCGGAGATCATATTTTCTGACAGGTACAGCGCTTCGAGCTTGCACCGCCCTGACGAAAGAAAGCCCGCCAGCGCTTGGAAATCTCCGCGTTCCGGCTTGCATGCGCTGAGATCGAGCGCCTTGATCCCGCCCGCCGCATCCAGCAGCGTGCGCAGGGACGGGATGCGCTTGCAGCCAGACAGGCCTTCGGCAGGAAGCTTGCCGAAGTCTATGCACAACGCCACACGACCGACCTGCACGCCCGCTCGCAGGCGGATGACGAGCGCTTCCAGCTGTTGCAACGAGTCGATGCGAACATCTCGCGTGCCAGCCAGCCCGCCCGTCTGGCCGTGCTTATCCTGCGCAACCGGTCCGGGCTCCATGACGGCGTTGTCCATCGGATGGGCAAGAGAGACCAGGCGAGGTTCCGAGCCGGGCAGCGGCTGCGTCGACGTGGGCGCAGGCGCTTGCGCAGGGAGTGGCGACGGATGCTCCGGATCCGGGGCACCGGCCGTGCCCGAATCTTTGCTGGCCATGGTCGGCGCGACGACTGCATTGACCGGCGTCTGTGCGCTCGATGCGGCTGACGGGATCGCGGCGGACACGGCGTTGCTGCCGTCGAGCGGTTCCGTGAATTTCGGGCTGGATGAAATGGGTGTGGACATCAGGAATGCTCCGTAAGCGTAGTGGCAGGCAAGGGCTTCATTCGCCGCGCTTCTCGCGCGCCCGCGCATCCGTCGTATTGCGTGCGCCGGGCGCCGTTGCAGCGGTAGTGGTCGGCGACGGCGCCGATGCGGAAGATGCTTTCGCCCCGCGTTTGGGCCTGGGCTTCGGGAAGCCCGCATCAATGCCTTTTTTCATCTGCTCCAGGGTGGCGTTGCCCATCCCGGCGACGATCACATCGCTGAGCTCTCCCGGCCAGCCATCCGTTATCGCGGCGCCGGCCAGCAGGTCGAGTGCTGCCCTCGCGGGCGGGATCAGCGCCATGCGTCTGGCGGCACGATTGCGCAGCAGGCAGGATTTGATCAGCGCGGACTGCTTGCTGTCGGGCTTGTTCGCACCGAGCTCCAGCCATTCGAGATCCCGGTTGTGCTTCAGCGCATCGACCAGCGATTTGAAATTTTCGTCGGTCAGGTCAAAGCCCGACAAGTCGAGCAGGCGCAGGGAGCCGCAGACACTGAGCTGGTTGCAAAACTGCTCGAACAGCGTGTTCCAGAAGCGTGTGTCGCGACCGATCATGGTCACGCCCGTCGGATGCTGGACGCCCAGGTAAGCACAATGATCGGCGACCAGCAAAAGGCGTAGCGTGGACAGCTGCGCTTCGCTGCCGTAGACATCCTCCAGCCACAGCGAATCGATGCGAGGATTGCGGATGACCCCGCCGAGGATCTTTCTCAGATTGGATGACGCTATCGACGTGCCGCTCAGCGAAAGCATGGTGACGCTGCGATTGCGCTCCAGCCCTGTCGCCAGCCGGGCCGCCTCTTTTTCTCCGATGATTTGCCGGCCCAGCAGCAGGCAATCCAGCGTGCAGTCCTTGCGCATCAGGTAGCGCCTCAGCATGCTGTAATTGGCCGAACTGAGCCTGCACTCGGACAGGTCCATCACCTCGATGCCGCGGCAGGCTGCCAGCACGCGATCGAACAACTGCTCATCGAGCTTCTCGTACTTCGGATCGGTCGCGCCTTCTTCGCTGTCTTCGCTGGCATCGGCGCGCGCCTGATGCATTCCGCCAAAGTCACAGGTGAGCCGGAAGACCTTCACAGGCGGGCCGGCCTCCAGCCAGCTGGCCAGCGCCGCCATGTCCTGCGCAGTCCGTATGTCCGCGTCGAACTCGCCCTCCTCTTCCTGCAAGATCCGGTCGAACTCGAGGTGCAGCTGCTTTTCCTTCAGGTTCAGCACGCGCTCCTGCCGGGCCAGCTGCTTGTGCGGGTCGCGCGAAGCCGGCTTGCTGCCTGTCGCCACATCATCGCGGCTGGTGGCGTGCTGTTCATCGTCACGTTGCGCCTCACTGATCGCGCCCGTACCTTCACCGGCCCGAACCAGCATGCGCGGATCGCTATGCTCCGGTTCCGGCTTTGCGCAATCGGCCGTAGCGATGGCGCTCTCCCCGTCGCTCGCCGTCCCCGGCTCGCGTGTCGACATGGCCGGCAACAGCGCGGAGGTCGACGCTGGCACGCTTTCTTCTTCAGTCGACGATCCAACGGCGACATCAGAGTGATAGGGCGACTGCGCGCGCGGGCTGTCGGGGGGCGTGGTGTTGAACATCGGGCCGGCCTCTTCGGAATCAGGATGAGTGTGGGTACGCAGCGCATGACATGCGCTGCCGGACTGCTCAGTACCTGCGCCCTGTTCCCTGTTCCTCTGCCTGTCTCACCTTTCTTTCGTCGTGCAAGCGGACAAGCCAAGGCGGCTGGCCGGAAAAAACAAAAGGCACCCGCGGGTGCCTTTTGTGTGTTGCTTGATGCCGGAGCTGCTTACGCCGCTTCTTCGCGCGAAGCGCGCTTGCGCTCATGCTCTTTCAGATGGCGTTTGCGCAGGCGGATGCTCTTCGGCGTGATCTCGACCAGCTCGTCGTCCTCGATGAACTCGACCGCGTATTCGAGCGTCAGCTCGATCGGCGGCACCAGGCGGACCGCTTCGTCGGTGCCCGACGCGCGCACGTTGGTCAGCTGCTTGCCCTTGATCGGGTTGACCACGAGGTCGTTGTCGCGCGAGTGGATGCCGATGATCATGCCTTCGTACACCGGGTCGTTGTGGCTGACGAACATGCGGCCGCGATCCTGCAGCTTCCACAGTGCGTAGGCGACAGCGGCGCCGTCGTCCTGCGAGATCAGCACGCCGTTGCGACGGCCGGCCATTTCGCCCTTGTTCGGGTCAACCGGACCATAAGCGTCGAACACGTGGCTCATCAGGCCGGTGCCGCGGGTGAGCGTCATGAACTCGCCCTGGAAGCCGATCAGGCCGCGCGCCGGGATGCGGTACTCGAGGCGCACGCGGCCCTTGCCGTCCGGCTGCATGTCCTGCAGGTCGCCACGACGGCGGCCCAGTTCTTCCATCACGCCGCCCTGGTGCTGCTCTTCGACGTCGACGGTCAGGTTCTCGAACGGCTCGTTACGCACGCCGTCGATCATCTTGAACACCACGCGCGGACGGGACACGGCCAGCTCGTAGCCTTCGCGACGCATGTTTTCCAGCAGGATGGTCAGGTGCAGTTCGCCGCGGCCCGACACTTCGAAGATGGTGTCGTCGTCGGTCGGCGCAACGCGCAGCGCGACGTTCGACTTCAGTTCGCGCTCGAGGCGCTCGCGCAGCTGGCGGCTGGTGACGAACTTGCCCTCGCGGCCGGCCAGCGGCGAGGTGTTGACAATGAAGTTCATCGTCAGCGTCGGCTCGTCGACGGTCAGCATCGGCAGCGCGTCCGGCGTGTCGACCGCGCAGACGGTCGAACCGATGCCGAGCTCTTCGATGCCGTTGATCAGCACGATGTCGCCGGCCAGCGCCTCGGACACGATCTCGCGCTCGAGGCCCTTGAACTTCAGCACCTGGTTGATGCGGCCCTTGATCGGGGTCGAGTCCGGGCCGTTCATGATCAGCACGTCCTGCAGCGGCTTTGCGCGGCCGCGCTTGATACGGCCGATGCCGATCTTGCCGACGTATGACGAGTAGTCGAGCGACGAAATTTGCAGCTGCAGCGGGCCGTCGATGTCGTCATCGCGCACTGGCACGTGCTTCAGCACGGCGTCGAACAGCGGCTTCATGTCGCCTTCGCGGACTTCGGGGTCGAGGCTCGCGTAGCCGTTCAGCGCGGACGCAAAGACGACCGGGAAGTCGAGCTGCTCTTCGGTCGCGCCGAGCTTGTCGAACAGTTCGAAGGTCGCGTTGATGACCCAGTCAGGACGCGCGCCCGGACGGTCGATCTTGTTCACGACAACGATGGGCTTCAGGCCGAGGGCCAGCGCCTTGCGGGTGACGAAGCGGGTCTGCGGCATCGGGCCTTCGACCGCGTCGACCAGCAGCAACACCGAGTCGACCATCGACAGCACGCGCTCGACCTCGCCGCCGAAGTCGGCGTGGCCCGGGGTGTCGACGATGTTGATGTGGGTGCCTTCGTATTCGACCGCGCAGTTCTTCGCGAGAATGGTGATGCCGCGCTCTTTCTCGAGATCGTTCGAGTCCATCACGCGGGTATCAACCTGCTGGTTTTCACGGAAGGTGCCGGACTGCTTGAGCAGCTGGTCAACCAGGGTGGTCTTGCCGTGGTCAACGTGGGCAATGATGGCGATGTTGCGCAACGCGCGGTCAGTGGTGGTCATGGTGTCCTGTTGCAGTGCAATGCGAATCGGATAAACCGGCGAGTGTATCACGCTCGCGCGGCCGGATCATGAAAAATCCTGAAATTTCAATGGCTTGGGATAGTGGCCACGAGCCGCTCCGGCGCCAGAAGCGCACCGTGCGTCAGTTGCGCGGTGCCCAGCAGCGCGCTGTCGTGGCCGTACACGCGCACGCGTCCTTCCTGGCAGGGCGCCTCGATGCCGGCGCGGTTCAGCGCAATGCGCTGCCCCTGCCGGAAACGCCGGGTCAGCTCCTCATCGAGCTCGACCCGTGGAAATTTCGACAACAAGGCGTCGACCGGCAGCAGCCCGGGCGCGCGTTCAGCCTCCGGATGCTCCGCCAGCGCTTCGAGGGTGATTGCGCCGGACAGTTCCAGTGTATCGATGCCGGTGCGGCGCAGCGCGGTCAGGTGCGCGCCGCAACCGAGCGCGCGGCCGATATCCTCGCCGAGCACGCGGATGTAGGTACCCTTGCTGCAGGTCACGCGCAGCTTCAGCAGCGGCGGCGCAAATTCGAGCAGTTCGAGCGCATGAATGGTGACCGGGCGCGCTTCGCGCTCGAGCGTCACGCCGGCGCGCGCATATTCGTACAGCGGCTTGCCGTCGCGCTTGAGCGCCGAATACATCGGCGGCACCTGCAGGATGGGGCCACGGAAACGTGCCAGCACTTCCTCGACTTGCGCGGGGCTGGTGTCGACCGGCCGTGATTCGAGTACATCGCCCTCGGTGTCGCCGGTTTCGGTCGTCTCGCCGAGCCGTACCGTCGCTTCGTAGGTCTTGTCGGCGTCGAGCAGGTCCTGCGCGAATTTGGTCGCCTCGCCGAAGCACAGCGGCAGCAGGCCGGTGGCGAACGGATCGAGCGTGCCGGTATGGCCGGCCTTCTCGGCGTTCAGCAGCCGCTTGGCCTTGACCAGCGCGTCGTTGCTACTCATGCCCGCAGGCTTGTCGAGCAGCAGCACGCCGTGCACGGGCACGCGCTTGCGTTTCGCGGGGAAATTCATGCAGTGAAAAGGCTTACTGTTCGTCGGCGTCTTTCGCGCGACTGGCGTTGGCTTCGTCGATCAGTTTCGACAAGGCGGCGCCGCGCGACGGCGAGATGTCGTGGACGAAATGGAGTTCGGGCAGCGTATGGATATGCAGGCGCTTGCCGAGTTGCGCGCGCAGGAAGCCGGCGGCCTTGCGCAGTCCCTGCAGCGTGTTCTGCACCGCCGCGTCGTTGTCGATCAGCGTGGTGAAAAAGATTTTTGCGTGCGCATAGTCGGGCGTGAGCTGCACTTCGGTCAGCGTGATCATGCCGACGCGCGGATCCTTGAGCTCCATCGCGATCAGCTCGGCCAGATCCTTCTGGATCTGGTCGGCGACGCGCTGGCTGCGGCCGGGAATGGATTTGCTGTGTTTAACCATGGATAGAACGGATTCAAAGACACGGGACCCCGGCCTGTGCCGGGGTGACGGTTCGGGAGCTGTACGGCCACAAAACCGTCATTCCGGCGCAGGCCGGAATCCCGCGACTTTTCGCTGTTACAGCGTACGTGCGACTTCCTGCACTTCGTAGACTTCGAGCTGATCGCCTTCCTTGATGTCGTTGAAGTTCTTCAGCGACAGGCCGCATTCGAAGCCGGACTTCACTTCCTTCACGTCGTCCTTGAAGCGCTTGAGCGACTCGAGCTCGCCGGTCCAGACCACGACGTTGTCGCGCAGCAGGCGAACGCTGGAGCCGCGCTTGACCAGGCCGTCGAGCACGTAGCAGCCGGCGATCGAGCCGACTTTGCTGACGTGGAAGACCTGGCGGATCTCGACGAGGCCGATGTTGTGCTCGCGCTTCTCCGGCGTCAGCATGCCGCCCATTGCCGCCTTGATCTCGTCGATCGCGTCGTAAATGATGTTGTAGTAGCGCAGGTCGATGCCGGACGTCTCGGCCAGCTTGCGTGCCGATGCATCGGCACGCACGTTGAAGCCGAGGATGACGGCCTTCGATGCGAGCGCGAGGTTGACGTCGGATTCGCTGATGCCGCCGACGGCCGCATGCACGACCTGCACGCGCACTTCGGAAGTCGACAGCTTCTGCAGCGACGCGACCAGCGCTTCCTGCGAGCCCTGCACGTCGGCCTTGATGATCAGCGGCAGGTTCTTCACCTCGCCCTCGGCCA
>CAYZXP010000023.1:0-1474 GCA_964482415.1 uncultured Bifidobacterium sp.
CGGTCGCGCCGGACATCGAGAACTACCTCGATTTCGTGCTGATGATGTGCCTGGCATTCGGCCTGACCTTCGAGGTCCCGGTGGTGGTGGTCGTGCTGGTGCGCCTCGGCATCGTATCCGTCGAGAAGCTGAAGGCGATCCGGCCTTATGTGGTGGTCGGCGCTTTCGTGGTGGCTGCAGTCGTCACGCCACCGGATATCATGAGCCAGCTGTTCCTCGCGGTGCCGCTGTGTCTGCTGTATGAAATCGGTCTGCTGCTTGCGCCGCTGTTCGTGAAAGTTACGCAGGCGCCGGAAGAATCGGCCGGTTCGCTGTAATCGCGGACGCGCGGTTCAGGGCGTTGGCCCGGCGCCGCGTAACCATTTCACCAGCGGCAGGCCGGCGAAAAAGTCGGCAAGCAACATCGCTGGCAACTGGTCGGATGCGACGCGGTTCGCATTCGTTTCACGCCAGACCAGAATACTCTTCAGCTTAATTTGCTCGATGTGCGGCGCGTCTGCGTCGAAGCCTTTCGGCGGCCGCACGAGACTGTCTTCCGTACTCAGTCCGCCGAAGCGTTCGTTCAATTCCCTGTCCTTCAGCAATTTCCCGAATCCCGCGGCGTCCGCGACGATGTGATTGCGTATCGCGCGCAGCCGATCTGCCGGTGGCATGTACTCCCCGCAACCGGTCAGCAGCCTGCCGTTGGCATCGATATGGAAATAGTAGGCAGGCCCGCCGCCCTGGCTCGGCTTTTTCAGGCCGCTGGCGGTGATGGATGCCGAGAAGGTGGTTTTGTAAGGCTCGCGGTCACGCGCAAAGCGGAGGTCGCGATTGATGCGGAACAGCGCGCGCTTCGGGTTGCACGCGGCGACTGCCGGATCGAACTTGGCGATGTCGGTGATCAGCGTCGTGACGAGTTCGAGGAATTCCGCGCGCAGGATGTCATAGCGCGGCTTGTTCATCACGAACCATGCACGATTGTTGTTCTCCGACAGTTCGTGCAGGAACCGGGTCAGGTCGCGCAGGTGCACCGTGTTTACTCCGTATCCTGTTGCGGCGTTTGCTTCATCCGCGGACGCCGGCCAACGACAACACTGAGCCGGGTTTCCTGCGATTTGCGCAGCACCACCAGATCCACTTGCTCACCGGGCGTCAGCTGGGCCACCAGATTGAGCATGGCCACCGTGTCGGTCACCGGGTGTCCGCCGACCGCCAGCAGAATATCGCCCGGCTTCACGCCGGCCTTGTCGGCCGGGCCGCCCTTGAGCACGCCGGCGATGATGGTTCCCGAGCTCTTCTGCAGGCCGAAGCTGTCGGCGAGTTCGGGCGTAATGTCCTGAGGCTCGACGCCTATCCATCCGCGCACCACCTGGCCGTTGCGGATGATTGCCTCCATGACCGTTTTGACCGTGCTGACCGGAATGGCAAAGCCGATGCCGAGTGAGCCGCCGCTGCGCGAATAGATCGCGGTATTGATGCCGAGCAGGTGCCC
>CAYZXP010000023.1:1574-9459 GCA_964482415.1 uncultured Bifidobacterium sp.
CGAGTGAGCCGCCGCTGCGCGAATAGATCGCGGTATTGATGCCGAGCAGGTGCCCATCGGTATCGACCAGCGCGCCGCCGGAATTGCCGGGGTTGATCGCCGCGTCCGTCTGGATGAAATTCTCGAAGGTGTTGATGCCGAGATGATTGCGGCCCAGTGCCGAGACAATCCCCATCGTGACGGTCTGGCCGACCCCAAACGGGTTGCCGATGGCGAGCACGACGTCGCCGACCTTGGCGTTGTCGACCCGCGCCAGCGTGATCGACGGCAGTTCTTTCAGGTTGACCTTGACGACGGCAAGATCCGTCTCCGGGTCGGTGCCAACCAGTCTGGCCGGAACCTTGCGGCCATCGGCCAGGGCGACCTCAATTTCGTCGGCTGATTCGATCACATGGTTGTTGGTGAGGATGTAGCCATCCGGGCTGACGATGACGCCGGAACCGAGGCTGAACTGGCGTTCGTCCTGCGCGCCGTAGTTGTCGCCGAAGAAGCGGCGGAACAGCGGGTCGTCGCCGAACGGGTGCGGCTGCTGCTTGGCCGCCTTGGTGGTGAAGATGTTTACCACCGCGGGCATCGCGCGCTGCGATGCAGTGCGGTAGGTGTTCAGTGCCGGCGCGGCGGAGCCGTCGGCCTCGCGTACCGGCACAGTTGTGGATTGCAGCTGAACCTGGCCGGGGGGGCGTGCAAGCCACTCCGGTTTGAGGGTCGCTACAATGAACCACAAGGCGAGCGCAACGGTAACGGTTTGCGCGAACAATAACCACAGACGACGCATGACGGGATAGGACAATGGGCGAAAAGGCCGGAAATGGCGTGCCGCGCGATGCAATAGAAAAACATCTCGCAAGTACGCTCGATATTAACCGTTTTCGGGATTACTGCCCAAACGGGCTGCAGGTCGAAGGGCGTGCACGGATCAGCCGGATCGTCAGCGGCGTGACGGCGACTCTTGCACTGCTGGAGGCGGCTGTTGCGCTGCAGGCCGACATGGTGCTGGTGCATCACGGGTACTTCTGGCGTGGTGAGGATCCGCGCGTCATCGGAACGCGGCAGCGCCGGCTCAGGCTGCTGCTGGAGAACGACGTGAACCTGTTTGCCTATCATCTGCCGCTGGACGCGCATCCTGAGCTTGGCAACAACGCGCAGCTGGCAAAGGTATTGGGCCTGGAAGCTGACGGGCGCTTCGGCGAACAGGACCTTGGCTGGCTGGGCGTGTCGCCTGCAAAGACGGTCGGCGAGCTTGCCGAGCGGGTCGGGCGCGCCCTGGGGCGTGCGCCGCTCGTGATTGGTGATGCCGACCAGCCGATCGCGCGCATCGCCTGGTGCACCGGGGCCGCGCAGGGGGCGCTGGACTCGGCGATCGATGCGGGCGCGACAGCCTATCTGAGCGGTGAAATTTCGGAGCAGACCGTGCATCTTGCGCGCGAAAGCGGCGTTGCCTATCTCGCCTGCGGGCATCACGCGACCGAGCGCTATGGCGTGCAGGCCGTTGGCGACAGCCTTGCGCAGCTGTTTGGCGTGGCGCACAGTTTCGTCGATATCGAGAATCCTGTCTGAGTGTCGTCGGGAGGTGCCGGGGCGGCCGGCGCGCCGGCGCCTCCTCGCGGAACTAAGCGAAAAGAATCTGTACCGAGGATGCGTTTGTCTACGGGTCAGGTTCGCTGTGATGTTATCGCACAGGAGGTCGCAGGTTTGCAGGGTGATGGTCGTCGAGGACGATGTCGTCACTCGCCGGCTGCTGTGCGGTGCGATTGCGCTTGAGCCGACGCTACAGCTGAGTGCCGCGTTCGGCAGCGTGGTCGATGCGCAGGCATATCTCGAGCGCATGCCGATCGACCTGCTGTTGACGGATCTCGGCTTGCCGGACGGTTCCGGTCTTGCGGTGATTCGCAGTTGTCATCGGCGATTGCCGCTGGCCGACATCATGGTCATCACGCTGTCGAGCGATGAAGACCAGATCCTCGCATGCATCGAGGCGGGTGCCTCCGCTTATGTGCTGAAGGATTCCGGACATCTCAACATCCTTCGCGCCATCCTCGAGCTGCGCGCCGGCGGCTCGCCGATCAGCCCTGTCATAGCGCGCAAGGTGCTTGTGCGCATGCGCCGGCATGCGGCAGGGCGGCAGGCATTCGAGGTCTCCGATGACGCCATGCTCACTCGCAGGGAAGCCGCGATCCTTGAGCTGATTGCACGCGGCGGCACTTACGCCAGAGTCGCGCAGGCGCTGGGTTTGTCCGTGGGCACCGTGCAGACGCATGTGAAGCATATCTATGCAAAGCTGTCGGTGCATTCGCGCACCGAGGCCATCATCGAGGCACAGCGCCGCGGCCTGATATCCGCTGAGCCGGCACGGATTTCGGGGCGTACACCGTACTGACGCGCCTCCGGACTGCCGGCACATGCCAATATGGCAAATTCTCATGCTGCCCAAGGCCTTTTCCTCTTCTGCTGACGCGGATATTCCCGCGCAATTCGTCATTCACCGCCCCGCGCGCGCTTACTATTCAGTGACGCCTCCGATATAATGTAGGGTTGCAGGAAGTTCCAAAAAATTAGCACTTTATTGATTGGGGTTGTCATGAGTGACGAAAATCAGGTCGACTCGGGTCGACGCGGCCTGCTGGTTGCGACCTGTGCGGCAGGTGGGGTGGCGGGGCTGGCTGCGGCCGGTGCCTTTGTGTCAACTTTCGAGCCTTCCGAGCGCGCAAAAGCGGCCGGCGCGCCGGTCGAGATCGACGTTGGCGACCTCAAGCCGGGCGAAATGAAGACGGTTGAGTGGCGCGGCAAGCCGGTGTGGGTTATCAAGCGTACGCCGGAAATGGTCGCATCGCTGAAAAAGACGGATGACAAGGTCGCCGACCCCAAGTCTGAGCGCAACCCGAACGAGCTGACGCCGGAATACGCGCGCAACGAAACGCGTTCGATCAAGCCGGAAGTCCTGGTTGCTGTGGGTATCTGCTCGCACCTCGGCTGCTCGCCGACGACCAAGTTCCAGACTGGCGCTCAGCCGTCGCTGCCGGATGACTGGCAGGGTGGCTTCCTTTGCCCGTGTCACGGCTCGACCTTCGACCTGGCCGGCCGCGTGTTCAAGAACGTTCCGGCACCGGACAACCTTCAGGTTCCGCGCCACATGTACGTCAGCGATACCCGCATCGTGATTGGCAAAGACGAGAAAGGCGAGGCTTGACCATGGCATTCGTTGAGAAAAAACTGCCGGCTGACGCGCCGGCCGCGCAAAAGGCGCTGGCATGGGTCGATTCCCGCTTCCCGCTGACCAAACTGTGGAATGATCAGTGGGGCAAGTACTACGCGCCGAAGAACTTCAACCTGCTCTACCTGTTCGGCTCGCTGGCCGCGCTGGTGCTGGTGATTCAGATTGTCACCGGCATTTTCCTCGTGATGAACTACAAGCCGGATGCGAACCTCGCGTTTGCTTCGGTTGAATACATCATGCGCGAAGTGCCGTGGGGCTGGCTGGTGCGCTACATGCACTCGACCGGCGCTTCCGCCTTCTTCATCGTGGTTTACCTGCACATGATGCGGGGCCTGCTGTACGGTTCGTACCGCAAGCCGCGCGAGCTGATCTGGCTGTTCGGCGTCGGCATTTTCCTGTGCCTGATGGCAGAGGCCTTCTTCGGTTACCTGCTGCCGTGGGGCCAGATGTCGTACTGGGGCGCACAGGTGATCGTGAACCTGTTCGGCGCGATCCCCTTCATTGGCCCGGACCTGTCGCTGTGGATTCGCGGTGACTACGTCGTGTCCGACGCCACGCTGAACCGTTTCTTCGCTTTCCACGTGATCGCGATTCCGCTGGTTCTGCTCGGCCTCGTGGTCGCGCACCTGATTGCGCTGCACGAAGTGGGTTCGAACAATCCGGACGGCATCGAAGTCAAGGACAACCTGGGCCCGGACGGCCATGGCGTTGACACCATTCCGTCGCACCCGTATTACTCGACCAAGGACATCTTCGGCGTTGCCTGCTTCCTGTTCATCTTCAGCGCGGTGGTCTTCTTCGCGCCGGAGTTCGGCGGCTACTTCCTCGAGTACAACAACTTCATCCCGGCCGACTCGCTGAAAACCCCGCCGCACATTGCGCCGGTCTGGTACTTCACGCCGTTCTACTCGATCCTGCGCGCGACCACTTCGCAATTCATGTACGCGCTGATCGTCGGTGTGCTTGCGTACGGCGCGCTGATCGCGCTCAAGACCCGCCTGCCCGCCAAGGTCAAGCAGGCGGTGATGGGTGCGGCTGTCGTGATCGCCGTGCTGATGCTGGTGTTCGATGCGAAGTTCTGGGGCGTTGTGCTGATGGGCGTGTCGGTGATGATCCTCGCGGCGCTGCCGTGGATCGACCATTCGCCGGTGAAGTCGATTCGCTACCGTCCGGACTGGCACAAGTGGGTCTACGTGGTCTTTGTGATCACCTTCCTGATCCTTGGCTACCTGGGCGTGCAGGCGCCGACCGCCAGCCGCACCCTGGTCGCGCAGATCTGCACCTTCATCTATTTCGGCTTCTTCCTGCTGATGCCGTGGTGGAGCAAGATGGGCGTCTTCAAGCCCGTCCCGACCCGCGTGAACTTCAAGCCGCACTGAGTCGCAAAGGAATACAACAATGAAACTCCTGAAAAAATTGCTCGCGGCACTGGCGCTGGTTCCGGTCCTGGCCGTGGCATCCGAAGGCGGATTTCCGCTCGACCGTGCGCCGGACCGCAGCTCGGATCTGTCGGCACTGCAAAACGGTGCGCGCCTGTTCGTTAACTATTGCCTGAATTGCCACTCGGCTTCGCTGGTTCGCTACAATCGTTTGCGCGACATCGGCTTGTCGGAAGATCAGATCCGCGAGAATCTGCTGTTCTCCGGCGAAAAGGTCGGCGACCTGATGAAGGTGGCGATGCCCGAGAAGGATGCAAAGGCATGGTTCGGCGGCGTGCCGCCTGACCTGTCGGTGATCATCCGCGCAAAGGCGTCGGGTGCCGGCTCGGGCGCGGACTACGTCTACACCTACCTGCGTACTTACCACCAGGACGAAGCCCGCCCGACCGGCTGGAACAACCTGGCCTTCCCGGGCGTCGGCATGCCGAACGTGCTGTGGGAGTTGCAGGGTGTGCGCAAGGCGAAGTTCGTCGAGGAGAAGGATCCGCACAACGAAGGCAAGATGGTGCACAAGTTCGCCGGCTTCGAGCAGGTTACGCCGGGCAAGCTCAGCGCGCCGGAGTTCGACTCGCAAGTTGCCGACCTGGTGGCGTTCATGGGCTGGATGGCTGAACCGGTCAAGGCAAAACGCGAGGCACTGGGTGTCTGGGTGCTGATGTTCCTCGCGCTGCTGGTGCTGCTGACCTGGCGCCTGAACGCATCGTTCTGGCGCGAAGTGAAATAAGTAGGACTGTTCCGTCAGGAGGGTCAGGGCATGTTGTCCTGATGGCCGACTGACAGGGCAGAAATCTGTTTGAGGGGTGAGACGGCTGTCGTCTCACCCTCTTTGTTTCAAGGGACTGCAATCATGATGGTTCTCTATTCGGGCACGACTTGCCCGTTCTCGCAACGCTGCCGACTGGTTCTGTTCGAAAAGGGCATGGACTTCGAGATCCGCGATGTGGACCTGTTCAACAAGCCTGAGGACATCTCAACGATGAATCCTTACGGGCAGGTGCCGATTCTCGTCGAGCGCGAACTGGTGCTTTACGAGTCGAACATCATCAATGAATACATTGATGAGCGTTTCCCGCATCCGCAGCTTATGCCGGCCGATCCGCTGATGCGTGCTCGTGCACGCCTGATGTTGTTCAACTTCGAAAAAGAGCTGTTCATCCACGTGCACACGCTCGAGAACGAAAAGTCGCGCGCCGCAGAAAAGGCGCACGAGAAGGCGAGGATCGAGATTCGCGATCGCCTGACGCAGCTTGCGCCGCTTTTCCTGAAGAACAAGTACATGCTCGGTGACGAATTCTCGATGCTCGACGTGGCCATCGCGCCGCTGCTGTGGCGCCTCGACCACTACGGAATCGAGCTGTCTAAGACCGCCGCGCCGCTGATGAAGTATGCTGAACGGATCTTCTCGCGTCCGGCCTACATCGAAGCGCTGACCCCTTCCGAAAAGGTCATGCGCCGCTGATAGCGGCCCGTCACATCCCGATGAGCGAAATTTCCACCAAGCCCTACCTGCTGCGCGCACTCTACGAATGGTGCACCGATAACGGTTTTACGCCGTATATCGTTGTGTCAGTTGATGCGCGTACGCGGGTGCCGATGGAGTTCGTGAAGAACGGCGAGATTGTGCTGAACATCAGTTTCGATGCGACCGGCAACCTGAAGATGGACAATGAAATGATCACCTTCAAGGCCCGGTTCGGCGGCATTGCGCGGGAAATCCAAATCCCGGTCGGCAATGTCAGCGCAATCTATGCCCGTGAAAACGGCCAGGGGATGGCGTTTGAGGTCTCCAGCCACGGCGATGCGGCTGAGGATTCGGATGTCGTCGAAGCAGAAGATAAAGCGCCTCTGCTGACGCCGGTGGCAACGGGAGCAGATGTCTCTGGTGAGCATGGCAATCCGGATGGCGACGACGTTCCGGAGCCGCCGAAGCCGGGCGGTCGCCCGCGCCTGACACGAATCAAATAACGTATAATCGCGCCTCGTTGCCGGCTTAGCTCATCAGGTAGAGCACTTGATTTGTAATCATGGGGTGGCGGGTTCGAGTCCTGCAGCCGGCACCAGCAACATCGTGAAAACCCAACCGAGAGGTTGGGTTTTTTCATTTCTACTCTCGGCTATTCGGCATCCGGCTGCTTTGACGGGTGCGCCGCGGCGATGGCTTCGACCGCTTCGCATTCTGCGTAAATCGCACGCAGCGTTGGGTAGGGGGAAACGTCGACGCCAAAGCGGGATGCACTGAACATCTGAGGTACGAGCGTGCAATCGGCCAGGGTGGGACGATCCCCGAAACAGAACTTGCCGCGCGTTTCAGAACGCGACAGATCGGCTTCCAGCGCCTGTAAACCCAGTCCCAGCCAATGCTTGAGCCAGCCCAGTTTGTCGTCCTCGGAAAAGCCGGCCGTGCCGGTCAAATATTTTAGGACCCGCAGATTTTGCAGCGGATGGATGTCGCAGGCGATGGCCAGTGCCAACTGCCGGACCCTGGCGCGTCCTGCGGCGGTCTCGGGCATGAGCGGCGCATCAGGGAATTTTTCATCAAGGTATTCGATGATGGCCAAGGATTGGCTGACCTGAAAATCGCCGTCTTCCAGCACCGGTACGAGTTGCTGAGGATTCAGTGCGCGAAAGGGCTCGGCAAGCTGCATGCCCCCTTCGCGCAACAGGTGAACGGCCGCATACTCATAAGACAGGCCCTTGAGATTCAGCGCGATTCGGACACGATAAGCCGCCGAACTGCGGAAGTAGCTGTAAAGCTTCAAGCGGGGGGCTGTGCTGGCGTTCATGCGGGCTCCATCAATATCAACAAATTTCTGACCGAGTGACACCACCCGAGGCAGGGCTGGCGCAGATTTCTAAGGTAGCCGGCAGTGTACTGGTGTTTCACTCAACAGTTGATGGATGCAAATCGCTCTTGGATGCATCGCTGATAGAGCGCAAGCGTGCGTGCAGCCATTCGTTCGGCGCTGAATTCGGTAGACGCGATGTGTTTGGCGGATTGGCCGAGCCGAAGCGCAAGGATCTTGTCGGAAAGGACGCGGATCAGCGCCGCACCAAGAGCCACCGGGTCGCGCGTCGGAACAAGGATTCCTGTTTCACCATTGATCACGGTCTCGGTAATGCCGAGCGAGCGGGTCGCGACTACGGGCATCCCGGCGGCCATGGCCTCCATCAGCGCAAGCGGGTGGCCCTCGAAGTGAGAGGGGAGGCAAAACAGGTCGCTGGCAGCAAGCAG
>CAYZXP010000023.1:9559-17148 GCA_964482415.1 uncultured Bifidobacterium sp.
GCGGGTGGCCCTCGAAGTGAGAGGGGAGGCAAAACAGGTCGCTGGCAGCAAGCAGGTCGGGAACATCTTCGCGCTGGCCAAGAAAATGGACTCGTTGGGCAATGCCGGCTTGCCGGGCGAGTGCCTTCAGCATTAGTTCGAGAGGCCCGTCTCCGACGAGCAGCAGGTGCGCGTCAGTACACGCTCGCAAGACCCGGCGCATCGCTTGCAGCAACACCGTATGCTGCTTCTGTTCGGTAAGGCGTGCCACTGTGAGGATCAGTGGTTCATCGTGCAGGCGCAGCAACGCACGTGTCGCCGCGCGAGCCCGCGTTGGGACGGAAGGGCAGATGCCGTTGTGGATCGTTTGGTAGAGCGTGGGCCGGACGGCAGACATCCGAAAGGTAGCGCGCGCGGCATCGGAAACGCAGATGATCCGGTCTGCATTCACGGCGTTCTGTGCGTACGACGTTTCAAGATCCGGCGCACGCAACGGCCTGAGCGTGTAGGGCAAATGCTCCGTCCTGACCACGGCGGATATCCCGGCCTCTTTCGCCGCCTGCGTACAGCCATGCCCTTCCCACGCTATGCCCGCATGCACATGGACAACGTCAGGGCGCAGGGAACGCAGCAAGCTGATGAGCGCGTGTCCACCTTTTGTTAGCTGTGCGGGCGCAAGTGCGTTCACTCGAATACCCGACTGCACGGCGCGCCGCATCCAGGGCAGCGCGGCCCCGACACGGGAAAAAATGAGACGAAGTTCTGCGTGTTTCTTCAGGCAGGACGCAAGCGCCAGCATGTGAGCGCCGATTCCCGACGGATCGACGCTGTCCGTAACGAACAGAATTCGTGGCCGATACGGGGACGAGTCGTTCAACGCAGGCGGCATTCGCGTGGCTACGTTCCCGGAACGGGACCGCAACTCGGAACGTCGCAGCATGAACTCTTCTCTAGTGCTTTGATTTCCCTTTTAGGCCACCGCCGCTAAGCTTGTTTTCAGTAGACCAGGCGATTCGCTTGGCATCCTGTACCGGCGCTCCGCGCTGTTCATATGCCTGTTCACTATGCCGGACACGTCGCTTCTGCTTGTAGGTGTACGCATTCTTGCTTCCTTTAGGCATGACCACAACTTCCCGTAAGGCCCAAGTCATCGACACAAGTTTTAGCTTCTTGCGCCGGGCATCTCCTGTCGGGTTGGGCTGGTCATGCTGCCGCTAAGTTCAGCAAATATTTGCGAGTACATGTGGGATGAAAAAAAGCCCGATCGATGATCGGGCTTTTGTAGGACGTGCCAGGCAGTCTTCAGCAGCATTTCGCGATTCGGCCATTTCCGCCGTAACGCGCATCCTGACGCTCCCTGAAGAACTCTTCGTAGGTCATCACCGGTTGGTCCGGGTGATTCTGCTGCATGTGATTCAAGTAGTTGTCGTAATCGGGCAGGCCCACCATCAGCCTGGCGGTCTGCCCGAGATACGCGCCGAGTTTGCCTAGCACGGTAGTCTCCGCAACTGAATCAGGCCGATGCGGCGCCGAGCGGAACGGCCTCGGCTTCCTGCGTGGTCGGCTTGTCAGTCCGCAGCGCCTGCACGCAGGCGCGGATGCTGAAGAACAGGATTGACAGCACCACTGCAATGAAGATCGCAGCCAGCGTGGCATCAATGTAGTCGTTCATGATGATTTGCTTCATCTGCAGCGCCGATTTCGCCGGTGCCAGCACTTCGCCATTGGCCAGTGCTGTCTCGAACTTCTTCGCATGTGCGAGGAAGCCGATCCGGGGATTTTCATGGAACAGCTTCTGATAGCCGGCTGCCAGCGTGCAGATCAGCAGCCATGCCGTCGGCACCAGCGTGACCCACGCAAACTTCTCACGCTTCATCTTGAACAGCACGACGGTTGCGAGCAGCAGCGCGATGGTGGCGAGCATCTGGTTCGAAATGCCGAACAGAGGCCACAGCGTATTAATGCCACCGAGCGGATCAACGACGCCCTGATACAGGAAGTAACCCCAGGCACCGACGCACAGCAGGGTCGCAATGATGCTCGAGGTCACCGCCGGTACTCTGCGGAAAGAGGGCACCAGCGTGCCGATCAGGTCCTGCAGCATGAAACGTCCAACGCGCGTGCCGGCATCGACAGCGGTCAGGATGAACAGCGCCTCGAAGAGGATCGCAAAGTGATACCAGAAAGCCATCATGCCCGGGCCGCCCAGCATCTCGGAAAAGATGTAGGCCATGCCGACGGCCAGCGTCGGTGCACCGCCGGCGCGCGAAATGATCGTGGTCTCGCCTACGTTTTTCGCGGTCTGAGCGAGTACCTCAGGCGTGATCACGAAGCCCCATTGGCTGATGGCCGCTGCCGCGGTTTCGGGCGTGGTGCCGATCAGTGCGCTCGGGCTATTCATTGCGAAGTAAACGCCCGGCTCGATGATCGAGGCTGCGACCAGCGCCATGATGGCGACAAAGGATTCCATCAGCATGCCGCCGTAGCCGATGTACGGGGCGTGCATCTCGTTCTCCAGCAGCTTCGGCGTGGTGCCGGACGAAATCAGCGCATGGAAGCCGGACACGGCGCCGCAGGCGATCGTGATGAACAGGAACGGGAAAAGGTTGCCGGACCAGACCGGGCCGGTGCCGTCGATGAACTTGGTCACCGCCGGCATCTTGAGGTCGGGCGCGACGATGAGGATGCCGATGGCCAATGCACCGATGGCACCGATCTTCAGGAACGTCGACAGGTAGTCACGCGGAGCCAGCAGCAACCAGACCGGCAGCACAGAAGCGATCACACCATAGGCCAGCAGCATCCAGGTCAACTGGAGGCCCGTGAACGTGAATGCCGGGCCCCAGTACGGATCGGCAGCAACGGTGCCGCCGAAGACGATCGATGCCATCAGCAGGATGAAGCCGATGACGGACACCTCGCCTACGCAGCCAGGGCGAATGTAGCGGGTGTACAGGCCCATGAAGATCGCGATTGGTATGGTCGCCGCGACCGTGAACGTTCCCCACGGGCTTTCTGCGAGTGCCTTCACGACGATCAGTGCGAGCACGGCCAGGAGAATGGTCATGATCATGAACGTGCCGAACAGCGCAATCACGCCGGGCACGATGCCCAGTTCGGACTTGATCAGGTCGCCGAGCGAGCGACCGTCGCGGCGGGTCGAGACGAACAGGATCATGAAGTCTTGCACCGCGCCGGCAAGCAGCACGCCGACGATCAGCCACATCATGCCGGGCAGGTAGCCCATCTGCGCGGCCAGCACGGGACCGACCAGCGGGCCTGCGCCGGCGATCGCTGCAAAGTGATGACCGAACAAAACGTGCTTGTTGGTCGGGACGAAATCCAGTCCGTCATTCAGGCGAACCGCCGGCGTTGCGCGATTGCCGTCGAGTTCCATGACACGAGTAGCGATGAACCTGGCGTAGTAGCGGTAGCCGATCAGGTAGAGGGCGACCGCCGCCACAACGATCCACAGGGCATTGATGGTCTCGCCGCGCGAAAGCGCGACTGTGCCGAGTGCGAAGGCGCCGAGAAGTGCCAGCGCCATCCATCCGGCTTGCTTGACTAGAGAGCCCATGAGCATGTCTCCGAAAACGGGTAGAGATTGAGAGAAAACGGCGGATTATAACTCCGGGGCCGCAGGGACATCCCCCGATCCGACGCATGAAAAATACACGTTGGATTCATTAAAAATCCAACAGAAAAACATCTTTTGATGCTGCGCCGCAGAGTAAGCAAAAGGCCGGAATGTGTTGCGGATTTTGCTAGACTCCTCCGGCAACATTAGGCGTTTACCGAACAATAACAAGGAGGCGTGTGATGAAAACAACAATAGTGCAAGCGGCAGCGGAGTTGCGGCGTCAGCGTTTGTCGCTGACGCCGATGACGAACCTGTCGGGAGGGCTTGCGCCGGCGACCCTTACCGAGGGCTATGCGATTCAGCAGGAACTCAACCGGCAACTGGTCGATGCCGGCATGGGCGAAATCGTCGGGCACAAGATTGGTTGCACGACCAAGGTGATGCAGGCGTTCCTTGGCATCAACCAGCCGTGCGCCGGACGCATTTTTCGCAGTACCGTAATGCATGGTCACGGTCGCGTACCACACCATGGTTTTGTCAAGATTGGCATGGAGTGTGAAATTGCCGTGCGCCTGCAGTGCGACCTGCCGCCGCGTGCCAAACCGTATTCGCAGGATGATGTGGCGCCTGCTGTCGCTGAAGTGATGGCAGCGATCGAGTTGGTGGATGAGCGGTATCGGGACTTCCGCACGATTGGCGTGGCCACCTTGGTCGCCGACGATTTTTTCAACGCCGGGTGTGTTTTGGGGGATCCGGTGCAAGACTGGCGCGCACTCGATCTCGCCGAAGTGACCGGACGCGCATGGGTCAATGGTTCAGAGGTTGGCATGGGCAAGGGGGAGCTGGTGATGGGGCATCCGCTGAATGCGCTGGCATGGCTCGCAAACGCGCAGCATGAGCACGGCTTGCCGGGATTGAAGGCTGGCGAGTTCGTCATGCTGGGCAGTGTGGTCGAAACAAAATGGCTGAACGCAGGTGACCGTGTAAGGGTCGCGATCGATCATCTTGGCGAGGTCAGCCTCGACATCGGGGACTGAATGGCCGCGTCGTGTTACAGTCGCCCAAATTTTTCCGGGAGACGGTAATGCGACGCCTGTTGTCACTGGCCGCGCTGCTAGCGGCCGCTGCTTCCCCCGTGCTGGCCGATGAGCGTATGGAACATGCCGAGTGGGCTTCGGAGTTCTACCAAGGCACGGGCGAGGCCTCGACCAAAGAAGAGGGCATGGCCAGGTTTGGGCTGTCATGCAATGAAGACAATTGTCGGTTGTATTACGAAAATGGCATCAATTGTGAGCCGGGCAACAACTACCCGATCGTGATCTCGACGTCGGCTGGTTCAATGGCCGTAGAAACAATCTGCGCCCCTGCCGCGACAGCCGGTGGCGAAGTGACGCGTTACTGGTTTACCGAGCTGCCGCAGCTGAATGACGCGTTAATGCAGTCGGATGCCATCGGAATCGCTTTCCCGCTGTCGAACGGCCAATTCAGGATCAGTCAGTTTCAGATGAACGGCTATGGCGAGGCAACGGAGCGGGTGGCCTCCGGAATGCGCGCAAGGCGCGCTGAGCGCGAAGCGCTGGAAGCGGCCGATCGCGAGCGTCGCATCAAAGAAGCGGCCGAGCGTGCGCGCAAGGCGCAAGAGGCTGCTGAGCGTGCACGTCAGGCCGCGGAACAGGCCGCCGCACGCAAGGCCGCCGAGCAGGAGGCCGCCGCGGAACGTGCGCGTATCGCCGCAGAGAAGGAAGCGGCAGAGCGGGCAAAGGCTCGCGAAACCGCGACTGCCCAGCCCGTGGAGCCAGCCAAAGTCGAGGAAAAGCTGGCCGAGCCGACGCAATCGACAGCGTCCGCAGTAGAACCCGCAGCGCAGCCGACCGCGGATGCGAAAGACGGTGCAGGCAAGGGATCGCAGGATGAGCCTGACACGGAGCCAAGGCCAGGCACCGAAAGTACGCGCGGCAAGCGCCTGCCTTCGGGACTCTGACTTCCGGTCTGCGTTGCAACGCAACGGCAGGCCGCTGCCTGACCGGTCAGCCGGCAGGCTTCATCCCCTGCCATTCCGGCGCCAGCGCCTGTTCGATGTCGAACAGGTCGAGCACCCGGCCTACGGTGTGGTCTACCATCTCGATGATGCTCTGTGGGCGTTGGTAAAGCGCGGGCAGCGGCGGAAAGATAATGCCTCCCATCTCGGTCACCGAAGTCATGTTGCGCAGGTGCGCAAGGTTGAACGGCGTTTCGCGCACCATCAGCACCAGCCGGCGCCGTTCCTTCAGCATGACATCGGCGGCGCGCGTGATCAGGTTGTCGCAAAGGCCATTCGCGACCGACGCCAGGGTCTTCATCGAGCACGGCGCAATGACCATGCCATCGACGCGGAAAGATCCGCTGGCCACGCAGGCTCCGATGTCGCGCACGCTGTGCACGTGGTCTGCCAGCGCCTCGATGTCTTTGCGTTTGGCGTCGAGTTCGTGGTGGAGATTCAGGGCGGCGGCGTCGGAGATCATCAGGTGAGTCTCGACGCCGGCGGTGCGCCGCAGCTGCTCAAGCAGCCGGACGCCGTAGAGCGCGCCCGACGCGCCGGTAAGGGCGACGACCAGGCGCTTCAAGGGATCAGCCCTTCAGCAGGGTCTGCAGTTCGCCGGACTGGTGCATCTCGGTCAGGATGTCCGAGCCGCCGATGAACTCGCCTTTTACATACAGCTGAGGAATCGTCGGCCAGTTGGAAAACTCCTTGATGCCCTGACGCACTTCTTCGTCCTCGAGCACATTCACCGTGACCAGGTTTTCGACGCCGACCGATTTCAGCAGCTCGATTGCGCGGCCGGAGAAGCCGCACTGCGGGAACTGCGCAGTACCCTTCATGAACAGCACGACCGGATGGCTGGTCACGGTCTCTTTGATCCACGCTTGTACGTCGCTCATAAATCCTTTTCCTTCGAATGCAGGGTGGTTGACTGCGCCATTATAGGGCTTTCGCCCGCCGGATGCCGCTGACGGCATGCCGGCAGATGCCCGGGTTTCAGCCCTTCAGTTTGGCGAATGCTGCAGCCATCGCCGTCCCGGACGGTGCCTGCTCGCGCCGCGGCGCCGCACCGCGCGGAGCGGGATTGCGATCGCGTGCCTCGCGCCGTTCGCCTGCTGCCGGAGCAGCGTCCGACAGCCGCATCGTCAGCGCGATGCGCTTGCGCTTCACGTCGACCTCCAGCACCTTGACCTTTACCACCTGCCCGGCCTTGACCACGGTATGCGGGTCTTTCACATACTGGTTCGACAACGCGGAGATGTGCACCAGGCCATCCTGGTGGACGCCGATGTCAACGAAAGCGCCGAATGCAGCAACGTTGGTCACCACGCCTTCAAGGATCATGTCGGGGCGGAGGTCGCCGATGTCTTCGACGCCATCCTTGAAGCTGGCCGTTACGAAGGCCGGGCGCGGGTCGCGGCCGGGCTTGTCGAGTTCCTTCAGGATGTCGGCCACGGTCGGCACGCCAAAGCGTTCGTCCGCGTAGCGCTTCGGATCGAGCGATTTCAGCAGCCCGCTGTCGCCGATCACGCCCCTCACTTCGCGTTTGATGTCGGCCAGGATCTTCTCGACCAGCGGATAGGATTCCGGGTGCACCGCCGATGCGTCCAGCGGATTTTCCCCGTTCATCACACGCAGGAAGCCGGCTGCCTGCTCGAACGTTTTTTCGCCCAGCCGGGGTACGTCGCGCAGCGCCGCGCGTGACGTGAACATGCCTTTCTGGTCGCGATAGTTGACAATGCTCTGCGCTACGCTGCCGTTCAGGCCGGACACGCGCGCCAGCAGCGGCGCCGACGCGGTGTTCACGTCGACGCCGACCGCGTTCACGCAGTCCTCGACCACGGCATCCAGCGTGCGCGCAAGCCGCGTCTGCGACACGTCATGCTGGTACTGGCCGACGCCGATGGACTTCGGCTCGATCTTCACCAGTTCCGCCAGGGGATCCTGCAGGCGGCGCGCAATGGACACTGCGCCGCGCAACGACACGTCGAGTTCCGGCAGCTCCTTCGA
>CAYZXP010000023.1:17248-25979 GCA_964482415.1 uncultured Bifidobacterium sp.
CGCGCGGGCCGGCAGGAGCGGCCAGCAGCAGGTCCTTCAGGTTGCGCGCGAACACCTGGATTGCTTCAGCCTCGGCATCCTCGCGCAGCTTCGTCATCAGTTCCGTCTCGAGATGCATGAATACCTTCACGCGCCAGGTCCAGCGCACGGTGTCCATCAGCCATTTGTCTGCCGGTCGGTTTTGCTGCGATACCCCGAAGCGCTGCGCAATGCGGCTCTCGCACGGGTTGGGCGGCGATGCCCAGGTCGGCTTCTCTTCTTCGCTGTCGAGGCGCAGCGTGACGGTCAGCATTTCCTCGCGGCGGCCACGCAGCAGCGCGAGCGCGCGGTGCGACGGAATCTCCGCCAGCGGCTCCGAGTAGTCGAAATAGTCGGCGAATTTCTCCCCGGCGTCCTGCTTGCCGTCGATGACCTTGCTGTCGACCACGCCATGCTCAAGCAGATAGGCACGCAGGTCCTGCAGCAGCGTCGCGTCTTCCGCAAAGCGTTCCATCAGGATCTGCCGTGCGCCGTCGAGCGCCGCCTTCGCGTCGGCCACGCCCGGGTTCTCGCCCTGCTCGGTCGTGAATGCGGCACGAATGAACTTCGCCGCCTCCTCTTCCGGCACCAGCGTCGGGTCACCCAGCAGCGAGTCGGCCAGCGGCTCGAGCCCGGCCTCGACAGCGATCTGTGCCTTGGTGCGCCGCTTCGGACGGTACGGCAGGTACAGGTCTTCAAGACGGGTTTTGTCCTCGGCAGACAGGATCGCGATCTTCAGCTGCGGGGTCATCTTGCCCTGCTCCTCGATCGACGCAACGATCGCCTCGCGCCGCGCTTCCAGTTCGCGCAGATAGCGCAGTCGCTCTTCCAGCAGGCGCAGCTGGATGTCATCCAGGCCGCCGGTCGCTTCCTTCCGGTAGCGTGCGATGAAGGGCACGGTTGCGCCTTCATCCAGCAGCGCAATGGCTGCAGTCACTTGTTCAGTACGGGCCGCCAGTTCGCCGGCGAGGCGTTGTTCAATCGAAGGCAACATCGTCAATCAACGGTGAGGAGGAATCAGTAAAGCGTCGGATGATACGCAAATCATTGCGTGGCGCCAGTCTTGACAGGCGCTCAGTTCGCGGGGCGCTGCGCGCCGGTCACGCGCTCGATGCCGGCGAGATCGCGCCAGCTCTGCGCTTGTTGCCAGCCGGCGCGCTCCAGCAGCAAGCGCACTGCGCTGGCCTGGTCGTAGCCATGCTCCATCAGCAGCCATCCGCCGGGAAGCAGGTGGGCTGGCGCACCGCCAATGATTGCGGCGAGATCGGTCAGGCCGTCGGCATCGTCGGTCAGCGCCGAAGCCGGTTCGAAGCGCAGGTCGCCCTGGAGCAGATGCGGGTCGCCAGCGGCGATGTAGGGCGGGTTGCTGACAATCAGATCGAATTGTCCGTCAATGTCCCGGTACCAGTCACTGAGAAGGAAGCGTACGGCGACGCCATTTTGCGCGGCATTGCGGCTGGCCATGGCGAGCGCTGTGGCGCTCGCGTCAGTGGCCGTGACCTGCGCATCGGCCCTCGCATGCGCAATCGATACCGCGATCGCGCCGGATCCGGTGCCGAGGTCGAGCGCACAGCCGCTCTTCGGCAGCCTCGCCAGCGCGAGCTCGACCAGCAGCTCGGTTTCATGGCGCGGGATCAGCACGTCGGGCGTCACATTGAAATTCAATCCGTAGAATTCACGCACGCCGGTCAGATAGGCTATTGGCTCACCGTTCCTGCGGCGCCCGAACAGCTCGCCTGCGGCGGATTCCTGCGACGGAGTGAGTTCTTCCTTGGCGCGGATCACCAGCTGCACGCGCGTCCAGCCCAGCGCGTGCGCAAGCAGGATGCGCGCCTCCATCGGATCGATTTGCGCAGCCCGGAGCAGTCCTTCGACCGTCATTTGCCGCGTCTCTTGCGCAGCGCGATGGCGCCGGTGACGATTGCAAACACCGTGAACCACGCCAGCGCCCATTGCGGTATCGACAGGCCGAGGATGGGCGCGTACTCGGTCGAGCACAGCCCGTCGGCCTGGAACAGTGTCGGGAACCACTCTGCGATGAAGACCTTGTTCAGCGCCGTTTCCAGCGGGTCGATGCCGCACGAGATTTCCGGATGCGCTTTTATCCACAGGTGGCGGATCGCGATGCCGGCGCCGGTCAGCGATGCGGCACCGGCCAGCGCCGCGCCGATCCGCGTGGCCGGCGCCGGCAGCCCCACGGTCACCAGGCAGGCGAGCGCGACCGCCGCAAATGCATATCGCTGCAGGATGCACAGCGGGCAGGGCAGCATGTCCAGCACTTGCTGCAGGTAGAGGCCGACGGCAAGCATCGCGATGCAGGTGATGGCGGTCAGTAGCAGGAGGGGCTTGGCGTATCGGCTCATGGCATTCAAGGCTCAGGTGTGGTGATGAATGACTCGGTGTTGCGGCTTGCGCCAGAGTGGCGCTGTATGTGCGCCGGCAGTTTTGGCGAAGTCGCCGCGAAGCTTTCTGGGGATTCACATTCCGGATTGCAGGCGGCCAGAATTCAACCCGCTTCCGCCAGCGCCGCCAGTTGCTCTGCCTGATGCTCGGCCATCAGCGCATCGGTCAGTTCTTGCAGATCGCCTTCCATCATCGCTTCCATCTTGTAGAGGGTCAGGTTGATCCGGTGGTCTGTGATCCGGCCCTGCGGGAAATTGTACGTGCGGATACGCTCGCTGCGGTCACCGGAGCCAACCAGCGACTTGCGCGTTGCCGCTTCCTTCGCCTGTTGCTCGCGCAGCTGGACGTCCATGATTCGGGAGGCCAGAACTTTCATTGCCTGTGCCTTGTTCTTGTGCTGGCTGCGGTCGTCCTGGCATTCGACAACGATCCCGGTGGGCAGGTGGGTGATGCGCACCGCCGAATCGGTTTTGTTGATGTGCTGGCCGCCGGCGCCGGAGGCGCGGAAGGTGTCAATGCGCAGGTCGGCCGGATTGATGTCGACCGCTTCGATCTCATCGGCTTCCGGCATCACGGCAACCGTGCAGGCGGACGTATGAATGCGGCCTTGCGCCTCGGTCGCCGGCACGCGTTGCACGCGGTGGCCACCGGACTCGAACTTCAGCCGCGAATACGCACCGTGGCCAACGATGCGCACGATCACCTCCTTGTAGCCGCCCAGTTCCGACGGTGATTCCGACACCATTTCGACCTGCCAGCGCTGCCGTTCCGCGAAGCGCGTATACATCCGCAGCAGGTCACCGGCGAAAAGCGCTGATTCGTCGCCGCCGGTACCGGCGCGGATCTCGAGGAAAATGTTGCGGTCGTCATTCGGATCCTTCGGCAGCATCATCTTCTGCAACTCGACCTCGAGCGCAGCCGAACGGGCCTGCGCGGCATCCAGCTCTTCCAGCGCGAAGGACTTCATGTCCGGATCGGACAACATCTCCTGCGCGGTACGAATGTCGTTTTGTGCCTGCGCCCATTGCGCATGCACGCCGACCAGTGGCTCCAGTTCCGCATGCTCGCGTGTCAGCTTGCGGTACTGGTCCATATTGGCCGTCGCGTTTTCCTGGTTCAGCAACGCGCTGACTTCTTCAAGCCGGTGCGTGAGCTGGTCGAGCTTCGCGAGCAGTGAGGGTGTCATTCGGGGATTGGGGAAAGAATGCGTGGAATCGCGCGTTCACCACGGCAGACGCGCAGCCGGGCCGAGCGACCGCTAGCGCTTGGTACGGAAAAGCTGTGGCAGCAGCTGTGCGAGGCGTGCGCGCTCATCGGCGTCGGCATGGTGCAGCGCCTGCTGCGGGCCGTGCAGGAATTTTGCGGTCAGGCCTTTCGACAGGGCGTCGAGCACCGCCTCGATGTCTTCACCTTTGGCCAGCAGTTTGCGGGCGCGGTCGAGCTCGGCGCGACGCATCTGTTCGCCGCTTTCCTGCAGGTCCTGAATGATTGGCACCACTGCGCGGCTGTCGAGCCAGTGCATGAAGGCCTGGACGCGGGTCTCGATGATGGCCTCGGCCTGTGCGACCGCCGACTGGCGGTTCTCGACGCCGATCTGCACAGCTGCACCAAGGTCGTCGACCGTATACAGGAATACGTCGTTCAGCCGGGCGACTTCGGACTCGATGTCGCGCGGCACGGCCAGGTCGACCATGAACATCGGCTTGTGGCGGCGCGACTTGATCGCACGTTCGACCATGCCAAGCCCGATGATCGGCAGCGACGACGCGGTGCAGGACACCACGACGTCGAAATGCGCCAGCTGGTCCGGCAATTCGCCGAGCCGCATGGCGTGGCCGCCGAAGCGGTGCGCGAGTGTTTCGGCGCGTTCCAGCGTGCGGTTCGCAACAGTCAGGCTCTTCGGGTGCTGTGCCGCGAAGTGCGTGATGCACAGGTCGATCATCTCGCCGGCGCCAATGAACAGCACATGCTGGTCGGCCAGGCTGTCGAAGATGCGCTGCGACAGCCGTACTGCTGCCGCGGCCATCGACACGCTGTGTGCGCCGATCTCGGTGGTCGAGCGGACTTCCTTGGCGACCGCAAAGGTGCGCTGGAACATCTGGTGCAGGTAGGTGCCCAGACCGCCGGCGGCTTCCGCCTGCCGTACCGCGTCTTTCATCTGGCCGAGGATCTGCGGCTCGCCCAATACCATCGAGTCAAGCCCCGCGGCCACGCGGAACGCATGGCGGACGGCGCCGTCCTGGGGCAATGCATACAGGTAGGGGCGCAGGTCAGCGTAGGAAAGCTTGTGGTAATCGGCGACGAAATGCGCGGTCTGGTCGATCGCTGCCTCGATGTTGCCGTCGATTGCACTCGCCCCGTAAATCTCGGTCCGGTTGCAGGTGGACAGAATGGCGGTTTCCTGCGGGCGTTGGTTGGCATTGCCGAACCACGCGCACGCAGCAGCGACCGCCTGACCGAGCTGGTCAGCGGGGAAGGCCACTTTCTCGCGGAGCGAGAGCGGAGCCGTGGTGTGGTTGAGACCAACGGCGAGCAGTTGCATGCGTGGAAAAGCCGGGATGGGAACGACCGGTATTATACCCGTAGCTCAACAGGGCCTAAGCGGCTTGCCCTGCCAGCTGTTCCAGGCAGTAGCCATAGCTGTAGACCGGCGCGAGCCGGAAGCCGTTGGCAGGCCGTAGTCCGAGCTTGCTGCGCACGCGCGAGACATGCGTGTCCATGCTGCGGGAGCTGAACTCGGTGTCTTGAGGCCAGACGGCCTCGAGAATGGTGGCGCGCGACAAGGGCCGTCCCAGGTTGCGGAAGAACAGCAGGGCCAGGTCGAATTCCTTTTGCGTCACTTCGATCGGCTGGCCATGGAGTTTCAGCCGGGCTGCGCGGACGTCAAAGGCGTATGGCCCGAAATCCAGGGTCGGGGCATTGGCCACTTCCGGATGCGCACGGGCAAACAGGACGCGCACGCGCATCATTAATTCGGTGCGCCGCAGCGGCTTCACCAGATAATCGCAGCAGCCACCGGCCAACACCTCCGCCAGTTCCTGTTCGAGTGCACGCCCGGTCAGCAGCAGGGTCGGCAATGCCGGCTTCGCTTGCCGAATCTCTCGCAGTTGCCGCAGTCCTTCGGCTTCCGGTTGCCAGTGAAAGACGAGTAAATCCGCCTGGCCTGCGCGCAGTCCCTCCTTCAGTCCGCTGATCTGCTCATACGATGTGCAAGCGTGCTGTGCATTGGTGAGTGCATCCACCAGAAGAGCGCGCTGCTGGAGATCGTTATCAAGGATGGCTATCTGCATGGTGGAAAATTACTCGGGGCGCGCACAGGCCGTTCGCAGATTCATGAGGTGATGAGGTTTAACTTTTGCTGTGCCAAGTGTCAACTTTTGGAAAGGAGGAATTCGCTCGTGAATCAGGTGAGATAATTCGACACCACCATTTTCGGGAGTATTCATGATCCTCGAGCTCGCTGATATTCAGATTCAACCCGGCAAGCAAGTCGAATTCGAAGCCGCGATCCTGCATGGACTGAAAACCGTGATCAGCCCGTCCAAGGGTTTTCGTGGTTACAAGATTAACAAGGGAATCGAGTCGCCGGAGCGTTACCTTTTGATGATTTTTTGGGAGACCCTGGAAAATCACACGGTCGACTTTCGGGAATCGCCAGCTTTCCCGGCATGGCGCGGCATTGTCGGGCCTTTCTTTGCTGCCCCGCCGAAGGTCGAACATTTCAACCTGTTCGACAAATCTGCCTGAGTTAGCTCTTCCCGGCCAGCCGCCGCGTGTTGCTGGCCTGAGTCGCGATTAGTGCATCGCGCATCCTCCGCCGTTACTTCAATCATCGTGCCGAGTGCTACGCTGGCAGGCCGTGCATGACGCGTGCGACTTTGTTTCGCCGTTGCGTTTTGCTGTCCGTCGCCCGACAGGGCCAGTCTCGCAGTCAAGGATTTCGAAGTGGCGATCCCGCGGACGTCGACAGTCGACCCCTCCCTGCTCTCATGTTTTTACGAGGGCATCTCAAAGCCTCGTCGTCTGGCACATGGGCTGCGACGGCTCGGTGAGATGCTTGATTGTGAACGCGTGTCCTTGCGTATATGGGACAGGCGCGGTTACTGGGCCAGCGTTGTGGAGGCGCTGCATGTCGAAGATCGATGGGAGCTGCGTATCGATGATGGCGTGCAGCCTGAGCCGTTACTGCGCACGCTGATCCGTCACGTTGAATCCGGCCAGTGGACCCGGCAGGAACAACCGCAGCTTCGGGCACCTAAAAGCGGAGCACAGGAGCCCGGTGAATGCCCGCCGCGCGAAATCATCTTCAGCACACGCTTGCCTTTGTTTCAGGCCGAAGCGGTGTTGTCATTGCACCGGCAAGGCGGTGACTGGCCCGACCCGCAGGCGCAACTGGCTATCGCCACCGATGCGTGTCGCGCGTTGCTGCCGGCGCTCGATCCGATCGCGCGCTTGCAGCAGCTGAGTCTGCAGGTCAATCAGCAGACCGCGATGTTGAACGGAATTCGCATGCCGATGCTGCTGCTCGACGCATCGCTGCGGCCGCTGGCGGCAAATGCATCGGCGAGGGCGCGGTTTTGTCTGACGGCGCGCGTTCCGGCTGGAAAAATCGCTGCAGCTCTTCCCGGGGTGTCGGTATCGCAATTTGCGCAGCTCATCGAACGTGCATGCGCAAAGCCGGCAGCAGGCGGCGTCATTGAATTTTCCGCGTCTGCGGCGAAGGGAGCGACTTACCTGCTGGTCTTGCCCAGACATGTACTTGCCCCTGGCGGTGGACATGTCCCGGCTGCCCTGGTCGTAGTGCAGGGCGAAGATGACATTCCTTTGCATGCGCACGAGCTGCTGCAGAACATCTACCATCTCACGCCTGCGGAGGCCCGGCTCGCGCTACTGCTTCTCGAGGGACAGTCTCCTGGCCAGGCAGCATCGGCATTGCATCTGAGCGTCTCGACTATCCGGTCTCAGCTTTCTTCAATCCTCAAGAAGACGGGTGCACAGCGGCAGTCGGATCTCCTGCGACGCTTGTCTCCGCTGACCTTCCTTAATCCGGCCGCGCCTTTGCGGTGAGTTCGCCGGGCTACTGTTGCCCACGTCCCGCATCATAGTGCAGCGGCATCGTTCAAATGACGGATGTGGCTCTCCTTCGTCTTGCTTAATCTTTCCGGAAAGCCGAGCACGCCCGGTCAGTAGTGCCGTGCGATCGACTTCAGAGGTTCCTTCCATGCAGGCGACTTCCGGAGATATCCATGACTACGACTTACAGTGTGACAACCGACCTCAACGACTATGCACCGGGGGCGACGGCATACATTTCCTCTTCCGGATTTCAGGCCGGAAGTGCAGTAACTTTCCGCGTCCAGCATGTCAGCGGCCCCGGAGCGGACGGAGTCTACGGGACGCTCGATGACGACGTGGTTGTGCTAAGTGGTGCGGGGCACGATCCGTGGACGATTATTGACGGTGGGTCAGGCGATGCAGATGGTCTGGCGAATGGAAGTATCCAAACCTCGTGGTACGTCAATCCGGATGATTCACTCGATGAAACCTTCCTGCTGACGGCCAGCGGCAATGGGTGGATCACATCGAACACCTTCACCGATGGCAAGAAGCTGGGCGAGGCCGTGGCGGCCAGTCCGACTGAAGCGAATTTTGCAAAATTTATTGACTATCAAGTCCCCGATTCAACCGGCACCGGCGTTATCAATTCTTTTCTACGGATGCAGGACAACAATATCTCGCCTGGATTCGAGGCCGGTTACAACACCGATGGCCGCCCGGTTCAATTCAATGAAGACACCTCTGCGCAAAATAATTTTGGAATACGCTACATCGAAGTACCCAAGGTGACGATTGAGGGTGTGACCTACCTCGTCCTGAATCTGGACCTGAACGAGAGCAATGCCAACGATCCGAATGCCGACCTGATCACGCTGCAAAACATCAAGATCTTTACTGCGAGCACCGGTAATCTGACCAACATGGATACGTCGACGAGGCTGTTTCCGACAGCGACGTTGCGCTATGAGTTGGATATCGATACCAATCACGATGGCGATGCCCTGGACGTCGGAGAGACAGATAATTTCACCGATCTTACTGATTGGAACAAGGGTAGTGGCACAGGTGATTACCAGGTCTTGATACCTGTAGCAGGCGATTCGAACAATCTCGGTTTTGCCGGCGTGCAGCCGTCCGCGTATTTTTATATTTATTCAGAGTTCGGAACCAAAAACGGAACCGGCTATGCAGCCGATGGTGGTTTCGAAGAATGGTTTGTGGTCAAGTCATCGTCAATGTCGATCGACAAGAC
>CAYZXP010000024.1:0-3369 GCA_964482415.1 uncultured Bifidobacterium sp.
GCTGCGCAGCTCGTGCCGCTGATGCGCATCGGCGACGAACTCGGGCTGTTCGCCCGGCTCGCGCAGGCGGGTCCGTGCGACAACGCCACCTTCGCGTCGGGGGCCGGCATCCATCCGCGCTACAGCCTCGAATGGCTGTGCGCGATGTGCGCCGCCGGCTATGCGTCGTATGACGGCGATGCAGGCCATTTCTTCCTCAGCCCGGAACAGGCCGCGGTGTTCGCCGACGAGAACAGCACGTCGCTGATGATCGGTGCCTATGACAGCCTCGCGTCGCTGGTGATGGATGAGCCGAAGGTACGCGCCGCGTTCAAAAGCGGCGAAGGCGTGCCCTGGAGCGACCATCACCCGTGCTATTTCCGCGGCACCGCGCGCTTCTTCAAGCCGGTCTACAAATCGAACCTGCTGTCGCGCTGGCTGCCGAAGATCCCGGGCTTGTCAGAGAAACTCGAGGCCGGCGGCAGCTTTGCCGACGTCGGCTGCGGCCACGGCGTGTCGACCATGCTGGTCGCGCAGCATTTCCCGGACGCGCGGGTGGCCGGATTCGACTTCCACGGCCCGTCGATCGACGAAGCGCGCCGCCTTGCCGACGAGGCCGGGCTCGGTGCGCGCATCACCTACGAAGCGTGCAGCGCGAAGGACTACGCCGGGCCGTTCGACGTGATCAGCTTCTTCGACTGCCTGCACGACATGGGCGACCCGGTCGGCGCGGCCGCGCACGCGTACCGGCAGCTGAACGACGACGGCCTGCTGGTGCTGATCGAGCCCTATGCCGGCGACCGCCTTGAGGACAATTTCAACGTCGTCGGCCAGATGTACTACACCGCATCGACGATGGGCTGCGTACCCGCCTCCCTGGCGCAGGAGGTCGGGCTGGCGCTCGGCGCGCAGGCAGGGCCGGCAAAGCTGGCGATCGTGCTGCAGCAGGCCGGCTTTCGCGACGTGCAGGCGGTGGCGACGACCGCGACCAACATGGTGCTGTGCGCGCGCAAGTAGCGTCGTCCCGGCGCGCGCCGCCGCCCTCGCCGTTACGGTGCTCGGCGCGCGCCTAGCGTGAGCTTCAGCGCGACCGACTTGCCATCGCCGGACACCTTCGCCGGCTCGCCGATGCTGACGCGCTCCGCAGCCAGCCCGCCCGTCTCGACGAGATTGCCCCGGATCGCCGCCGCGCGCGCGCCGGCCAGCGCCGCGAGCTCGGCGTCGCCGATCTTCACGGTCGCCTTCAGCCGTTCCAGCAGCTCCCCGTATTTCTGCAAGTCTTCGGGCTTCGATTCGCGGAAATAGTCCTTCACGCTGTCGATCATCTTCAGGCTGCGCTTCTCGCCGGAGCGGTCCTTCAGCAGGTTGGAGATCGCAGTCTGTACCTTCACGTTCGACAGGTCGAGCGGCCCGACCGGCTCGCCCGCTTTCAGCTTCAGCCCGAGTTCGGCGGCCACATCGCGCCGCGTCGCCATCTCCTGCAACGCGGCCTTGTCGGCGGCGACGTCATACGACGGCGCCACTTGCAGCGTCAGCGCCGGACGGCCGCCCAGTGCGGTCGCCACCGACTTCAGTTTTTCCAGCTCCGGCGGCGCCAGCGTGGCCGAGCCCGGATCGAAGCTGACCGCCTCCAGCTTGTCGGCGCTGATGCCGAGCAGCTTGCCGATCGCGCGGAAAGGCGCGGTGACCACCTTCTGCAGCACGTTGACGACCGCCTTCCAGATGATCTTGCCGTAGCTGAACTGCGGATCGTCGAGGCTGCCCTTGATCGGCAGGTCAATGTCGATCACGCCATTGCTGTCCTCGAGGATCGCGATCGCCAGGTCGAGCGGCAGGCTCATCGCATCGCGGCTGTCGACACGCTCGCCGAGGCGGATCTTGTCGATGACGACCTTGTTCTCGCCGACCAGTTGCCGGTTCTTCAGCTTGTATTCGAGGTCGACCGTCAGCTTGCCTGAATCGATCTTGCGGCCGGCGAACTTGCCCGAGTAAGGCGTCAGCCGGTTCATCTCGAGGTTGCGGAATTCGACCTTCAGGTCAGTGAAGTCGGTCGCGCGGAAAGGCTGCAGCGTGCCGCGCACGCGGGCCGAGCCATAGTCGTCCACCTTGCCGTCGAGCTCGACCTGCGCGGTACTGGCCGGGTCGCCGGACAGGCCGTTGATCACGCCGTCCAGGTAGTGGATGTGGGCGCCGAACTGCGGCCGCAGCGACAAGTCGGCAAACTCGAGGTCGCCGTCGGCCACGCGCACGCGCTCGATCGCGAACTGGAAATCGGCCGGCGCGGCCTTCGCGCCCGCCGCCTGCGGCCGGGCCGGTGCCGGTGCCGGTGCCGGCGCCGGCTGCGCTGCCGGCGGCGCGCGCAGCAATTGCTGCAGGTTGATCGTCCTGTCCTCGAAGATGACGAGACGGGCGGTCGGATGCCCGATGCGCAGCTCGCCCATGTGCAGCCGGTTCGGCGCCAGCGACAGCGTCAGCGAATCGGACGACAGCGCATCCCAGCTGAGGAATTCGGAACCGTCGCTCTCCTTTGCGATCGCCAGCTCGCTGACCCTGAAGCCGCCGTTGAAGCGGGCGCTGAATTCCTTCGCCGCGCTGAACGACAGGCGGCCGTCGAGCTCGGCCTGTCCCTTCGTCAGATTGGCCATCACGAACTGCGACAGATAGGGCGAGTACGGCTTCAACTGCAGCCCGGCGAGCTTCAGCTGCAGATCGCCGCGCGCCGGCTGCAGCGACGCTTTGCCTTTCACGTCCAGCCGACCACCCTGCCGCAGCGGCAGCCGCGCCGTCAGCGCAACCGGCCGCGCCTGGTCGAGCGAGACGCCGCGCAGTTCGACGAGCGCATCCTGCAGGTCGACGGCCACCGGCTGCAGCAGGCTGCGGTCCTCGACATGCACGCCCAGCTTGTCCAGCCGCAGCCTGTCGAGCGCAAGCTTCCAGGCGTCGCCGCCCTGCGCGCGCGCCGGCGCCGCGGCCGGCTTTGCCACGGGGGCGGCGACGGCAGGCCGCAGCAGCGCGGCCCAGTCGAGCGACTTGTCGGGATTGACGACCACTTTGGTCTGCAGTCCCGACAGGTCGAGCGCGGCGGCACGCACGCGCCGCTCGCCAACGGCCACCTCGCCGCCGGACAGCGCGACGCGCGCCAGCTGCGCCGCCGGCTGCGCCTGTCCGGCCGCCTGCAGGCTCAGCGCGGCCAGCTTCACGTCCAGCCCGCCAATGCGCAGGCCGTCACCGGCGTCGCCCAGCTGTAGCCGGGCGTCGACGCGGTCGACCTTCGCTTGCAGCGGCTGCATGAACGTGCGGTCTTCCAGCGCCAGCTTCCAGCCGTCCAGCCTGAACTCGCCAATTTCGTAACGGAAGGGGCCAGGGTCCCTGGCAGCGCTCTTGCCGGCA
>CAYZXP010000024.1:3469-7332 GCA_964482415.1 uncultured Bifidobacterium sp.
CTCGCCAATTTCGTAACGGAAGGGGCCAGGGTCCCTGGCAGCGCTCTTGCCGGCATCCTTGCCGGCGTCCTTGCCGGCGTCCTTGCCGGCAACGTCCGCCGCGCCTGCCTTCGGCTTGCCTGCAGCCGGCACGAGCTGCAGCCAGTCGAGCGTGCCGTCGCGGTTGCGCGTGGCGCGCACGGCGCCCTGCTCCAGCGCGACGGCGGCGACCGCCAGCCGGCGCTCGTCGGGCCGGACGTCGATGCCCGTTACCTGCACGCGGGCAAGCGTGAACAAGGGTTGCCCTTCATGCCGCAGCTGCAGCCCGGACGCGCCGGCGTCGAACGGACGAATGTGCACGCTCGCCTTGCCGTCAATGCTGACGTCGACGGCCGGTACGGTGGTGGCCAGGCTTTGCAGCGCCAGCGTCGTGCGCGGCCCCAGCGCGCCGGCGACGTCTTTCACGTCCACGCCCACCTGCGACAGGCGCAGCTGCGGGTACGGCTGCCGCTTGCCGGCGACCATCGCAAAGTCATAGCCGAAACGCAGGCCGAGTTCGCCGCCGGACAGCGTCAGCGGCAGATCGGGCTGGCGTGCCAGCGCCAGCAGTCCCGCCAGCTTCAGCCCCTGCAACTCGACGGCGCCGGCCGACGCCAGCGGGTTGACGCCGAGGTCGCCCTTCCAGCGCAGGCGTCCGCCCAGCCCCGCCAGTTCGGCCGCGACCAGGTAATCGCCGCGGTCTTCGGGCAAGGTCGAGAAACGCCCGAGTTCGAGCGACAGCGGCGCAAGGCCGGTGCGAAAAGGCTCTGCGCGGTTCAGCTCCGCATATTGCAGGCGGCCGCCGTCGATCTTCAGGCTGTCGATCACCACGCGCGGCATGGTGGATGAGGGCTTTTTGTCCTGGCTGAGCTTTGCGATCACTTCGGCCCAGTTGAGCTTGCCGTCCTTGCCGACTTCAAGGTTGATCTCGGGACGGGTGATGCGGATGTCGCGCAAGTGCCAGGCAAGGCGGAACAGGCTGTCAGCCTGCAGGTCGACATACAGCTGCCCGAAGCCGGCCAGCACGGCGCCGTCTGGCCGGCTGAGCCTGAAATCACTGACGGTCAGCTCGAGGCTGAGCGGATCGAATTTCACCTCGCGCACCGCGATCCGGCTGGCCAGCATGTTCTCGCCGACCCACGGCAGCGCGCGCCGGGCCAGCGGATCGACCGCCAGGTAGCCGAACAGCAGGTAGAGGACAACTGCACCGAGCGCGCCGAGGAAAGGCACGCCGGTCAGCACCGCAATGATCTTTTTCTTGTTCACCTGAGGTCCCTCAACCGTTTTCGCGGCCACGGCGGACCGCCTTTCTCCGCGATGACAGCACCGATATCGATCTCTTTTTTTTAAGATTATGCCAAATCGGCAAGCAGAAGCGGCCAACTGCCTCCCGCTGCGGCATAATCAGCCAACGCGGCGCGCAAGAAATGCCGCCCTCGTCAAACAACATAAAGAATATAGAACGGTATAGCGTCCGTGACGAAAACCCATTCCCCGCCCGGGATGCTCCGCCGCGCCGCGCCCGCGCTGGCCGCCGCGCTGGCGCTGCATGCGCAGGTCGCGCCGGCGGAATGCCTCGGCAACAAGACGGCGCCGCAAGCGTATCGCGTCGACGTGGTGCCGCAGATCGCGCCGGCGACGCTGTTCGGCCGCTGGGCGCCGGTGCTCGATGAAATCGGCAAGGCCGCCGGCCTGTGCCTCGAGCTGCGGATCGCCTCGACCATACCGGCCTTCGAGCACGAGCTGATGTCAGGCCGGCCCGACTTCGCTTTCGTCAATCCGTACCACCTGGTGATGGCGCGCCGCGCGCACGCGTATGCGCCGCTGATCCGCGACGGCAAGGTCAAGCTGAGCGGCGTGCTGGTAGTACATGCGGAGAGCGGCGCCGACCGGCTGCAGCAGCTGGACGGACAGAAAGTGGCCTTCCCGGCCCCGAACGCGTTCGCCGCGTCGCTGCTGATTCGCGCCGAGCTGGCTTCCAGGGGCATCCGCATCACGCCGGTCTACGTGAAGACCCACGCGAACGTGCTGCGCGCGGTCGCGCTCGGCGACATGCCGGCCGGCGGCGCGGTCAACAACACGCTCGAGCGCGAGCCCGACAGGCTGCGCTCTCAATTGCGCGTGCTGCACGAGACGCCAAGCTACGCGCCCCATCCCTTCGTCGCCCACCCGCGGGTGCCGGCCGCGCAGCGCGACAAGCTGGTGCTCGCCTTCCTGCAGCTGGCATCCACCGCGGCCGGGCAACAGCTGCTGGACGACATACAGATTCCCCGCCCGGTGGCGGCGGACTACGCGCGCGATTACGCGCCGCTCGAACAGCTGCGGCTGGACAAATTCGTGGTGGCGGCCGATGACTGACGCGATGCGGCCGCGGCGGCTGGGCTCGGTGTCAAGGCGGCGCCTGTGGCTGTCGCTGATCGGGGCCGGGCTGGCGCTGGTCATCAGCAGCCTGATCCTCGTGTTCTGGATTTCGAACAAGACCGAGGAAATCCAGCGCGCCAGCCAGGAACGGTCGGCGCGGCTGGTGGCGATGGGTCTGGCAAATGCAGTCTATGACGACCTGATCACGCGCGATTACGGCGCGCTCGAGTCGCGGCTGGTACAGGCCATGTCGACCGAAAACCTGCTGTCGGCGCTGCTGCTGGACGGTAGCGGCAAGGTGGTCGCGCATGTGCAACGGGATCCCGACACGCAGCAGCCGCTGGCGATGTTCGACGCCGGCAGTGCCGCCATGCCGGCGGATTGGTCGCAGGTTCGCTTTGTCGACGGGATCGCCGAGAGCTGGGTCGAGATCGGCGCGCCGATCCGGGTGGGCCGGCTGCGCGTGCAGCTGAAGTCGTCCGCCTATGATGCCGCGCTGCTCAGCCTGCAAAGCCAGGTCACCTGGGTGTTGACGGGCATGGGCACGGGCCTGATGCTGATCCTCGGCCTGATGCTGAGGCAGACCCACCAGCAATTCGAGGCGCGAGAAAGCGGCCTGCTGCAGATACAGCGGCAACTGACGTCGGTCGCCTACCGCGACAGCCTGACCGGGCTGCCGAACCGGCACATGCTGCGCGAGCAGCTGGTGCGGATGATCGCCGGCAGCGACAAGCAAGGCAGCGGCTTCGCGATCTGTTTCCTCGATCTCGACGAATTCAAGTCCGTCAACGACCGCTACGGCCACGACGCCGGCGACGACCTGCTGATCCAGGTCGCGCGGCGGCTGGAAAACTGCCTGCGCCAGAGCGACGTCGCGTTCCGGCTTGGCGGCGACGAATTCGTGCTGCTGCTGTCCGGCATCCACCATATCGACCAGGCCCTGCCCATCCTCGATCGCATCATGGAGACCGCGAACCGGCCCTGCAGCTGGAAAGACCAGGACCTGCATTACGGCATCAGCATGGGCGTGGCGCTGTACCCGTCGGACGCGCAAACGCCGGAAACCCTGATCAGTTTTGCCGACCACGCGATGTACGCGGCCAAGCGTTCCGGCAAATCGCAATGGCAGCTGACCGCCGGTCAGGAAGATTTTTTTGCCTGACAGCCGCCGCCGGCGCCATGCCGGCCGTGCTCTCGATGCAGGCATAATCCGGCATGGCCTCGCCGGGCAGGCCACCTGAACACCGCTGAACGCATGCCAATGAACCTCGCCGCCCTGAAAATCGCGTCGATTTACCTGATCCTCGCCGCCACATGGATCTGGGGCTCCGACTGGTTGCTCCATACCTGGCTGCCGGCCGGCCTGCCGGCGATCCTGCAGTCGCTCAAAGGCACGGCCTTCGTGCTGCTGACTGCCGTCATGCTGTACGTGCTGGTGCGGCGCGAGACGGAGCGACAGGCGCGGCTGACGGCTGCGCTGGGCG
>CAYZXP010000024.1:7432-25954 GCA_964482415.1 uncultured Bifidobacterium sp.
GTGCTGGTGCGGCGCGAGACGGAGCGACAGGCGCGGCTGACGGCTGCGCTGGGCGATCGCGAACAGCTGATGTCAACCTTCGTGCGCCATGTGCCGGCCGCCGTCGCGCTGTTCGACCGCGACATGCGCTACCTGGTGGCCAGCCAGCGCTGGCTTAGTGAATTCGGCCTGTCTGCCGACGCGGTTGTCGGCCACCTGCACGGCGAGGTCGCGCCGCACGCCGCCGCAAAATGGTCGGCCATCCACCGTCTCGCGCTCGACGGCGACGTCACGCGCTGCGAAGACGAGCGCTTCGTCCGTGCCGACGGCTCGGTGCTGTGGCTGCGATGGGAATGCCGGCCCTGCAAGGTCGTCGACGGCCGCGTCGAGACGGTCGCGATCTTCGCCGAGGACGTCACGCAGTTCAAGCGCGACCAGGACAATCTGCGCACCGCCGAGGAACGCTGGCGCTACGCGATCGACAGCAGCGAACTGGGCCTGTGGGACTGGCATGTGCCGAGCAACACGGTGTTCTTCTCCAACCAGTGGAAGGCGATGCTCGGGCATGAGCCGGCCGAGATCGGCAACGGCCTGTCGGAATGGGAAAGCCGCGTGCATCCGGACGACATGCCCGACGTGCTGGCCGACTTGCGGCGCATGCTCGAGGGCCGGACGCCCTATTACAGCAACGAGCACCGGGTGCGCTGCAAGGACGGCGGCTACAAATGGATCCTCGACCGCGGCAAGGTAATCGACCGCGACGAAGACGGCAACCCGGTGCGCGTGATCGGCACGCACACCGACCTGACCGTCGTGCGCGAGCGCGCGGCCGAACAGCAGCTGCAGGCCAACCTCTTCATGCACAGCCTAGAAGGCATCATGATCTGCGACGCGGCCACGCACATCGTGGCCGTGAACCAGGCATTCACCGACATCACCGGCTATGCGCAGGCCGAAGTCATGGGCAAGAAGCCGTCAGTGATCTCGTCGGGCCGACACGACGCGGCGTTCTACCGGCAGCTGTGGCAGCAGGTGCGCACCGAAGGACGCTGGCAGGGCGAGATCTGGAACCGGCGCAAGGACGGCCAGCTCTTCCTCGAGTGGCTGACGATTAACGTCGACCGGGCGCCTGACGGCGACGTGCGCCACTACTATGCAATTTTCAGCGACATCACCCAGCGCAAGGCCACCGAGCAGCGGCTGCAGCACCTGACCCATCATGATGCGCTGACCGACTTGCCGAACCGGCTGCTGCTGCGCGACCGGCTGCAGCTGGCGCTGGCCGAGGCGCAGCGCCATCGCACCCCGCTGGCGGTGCTCTACGTGGATCTCGACCGCTTCCGCAACGTCAATGAATCGCTCGGGCACAACGTCGGCGACACGCTGCTGGTCGAGGTGACGCACCGGCTGCTGCAAGCCGTCGATGACGGCGTGACCGTTTCGCGTAACGGCGGCGACGAATTCACCGTGCTGTTGCCCGAGGCTGACGCCGACGACGCCGCGCACACGGCGCAAAAGCTGCTCGACGCGCTGTCGCAGCCGATCAGCCTGAACGGGCAACAGCTGGTGATGCCGGCATCGATCGGCATTGCGACCTTCCCGGCCGACGGCCAGGATGTCGATGCGCTGCTGCAGGCCAGCGACCTGGCGATGTACCGGGCCAAGCAGGCCGGCGGCAACGCGTTCCGCTTCCACTCGGCGGCCCTGCAGCAGCAGGTCACCGCTTTGCTGCAGACCGAGAACGCGCTGCATCGCGCACTGCGCGACGGCGAATTCCGCCTCTGCTACCAGCCGCAGCTTGCGATGAGCAGCGGCGAGCTGGTCGGCTGCGAGGCGCTGCTGCGGTGGCACGACCCGGTCGTCGGCATGCGCTCGCCGGACGAGTTCGTGCCGGTCGCCGAGGAAAGCGGGCTGATCCTGCCGCTCGGCGCATGGGTGATGAAGACAGCTGCCGCGCAGTGCAAGGCCTGGCGCGACGCCGGGCTAGGCCAGATGACGGTGGCGGTCAACGTGTCAGCGGTGCAGTTCCGGCAGGAGCGCTTTGCCGAGCAGGTGGCGCAGGTGCTTGCCGAGAGCGGCCTGCCCGCGCATGCACTGGAGATTGAGCTGACCGAGAGCGCCGTGGCCGACGACCCCGAGCGCGCGATCGCACTGATCCAGTCCCTGCACGACCTGGGCGTGCGCCTGTCCATCGACGACTTCGGCACCGGCTATTCGTCGCTGTCCCATTTGAAGCGCTTCAGCATCGACAAGCTGAAAATCGACCAGAGCTTCGTGCGCGACCTGATGACCGACTCGGACAGCGCTTCGATCGTGCAGGCGGTCATTTCAATGTCCGCCGATCTGGGGCTGACCTCGATCGCCGAAGGCGTGGAAACGCCTGAACAGGCGGCATGGCTGCGGCAGCGCGGCTGCGATGCGGCGCAAGGCTACCTGTATGCCAAGCCGATGGATGCCGAAGCGTTCGGCCGCTGGGTGGCCAGGCGCGGCCAGCCTGAGCAAGCGGACGTGACGGCCGCCCGCGGCTGAACGCGCGTACGGTGGCGCAAGAGGATGGTGCGGCATCGGCGACCAATTCGATACCTTCGGCGTACTTTATCTGAATTTTTTTGTATCCTTAAATTCACCTTGCCGCGAGGCAGGCCAATCGCGCACTCACGCCCCGAAATCACGGGATTCCGTCTGCTGCCAGGATGACGAGAGTGAAGGCCGCATCCTTTAAATCGTCACTACCGACACACGCCAAAACCCATCATCGCCCAATCCATGGCTCCACTCAGGAGGACACGGCCATGGGCGAGAGGCGGAGCCGGGATGGTGCCCTTCATGGACATCTCGACCCCAATAACGCTCATCACGGTATTTTTTGATACCTTTCGTTGATGAGTAAAGCATTTTGTTGTATCGTTATCGACTTCAGTCGGCCCGACCGACGCCTACCCGAACCCTGATTCCCGCCGGAGACCCTGATGCCTCACCCCTTGCTGGACAAGCACCGCGCCACGCTGGACGGCGCGCTCGACGCCATCCGTACCCGTTCCTGCTGGTCGCCGTATGGCGAGATGCCCAGCCCGAGGACGTATGGCGAAGGCGCTGATGCGGCCGGCAAGGCCGCCTTCGACGCGCTGCTCGGCCAGCGCTTCGCGCTGAACCAGCCGGGAGAAAGCGGCTGGCATGAGCGCGAGAGCTCGCCGTACGGCGTCGCGCTCGGCGTCGCCTATCCGGTCTGCGACCCCGATGCGCTGGTCGCCGCCGCGCAGGCCGCCATGCCGTCGTGGCAGCAGGCCGGCGTCGATGGCCGTACCGGCATTTGCCTGGAGATGCTCGCGCGGCTGAACCAGCAGAGCTTTGAACTCGCACACGCCGTGATGATGACCACTGGCCAGGGCTGGATGATGGCCTTCCAGGCCGGCGCGCCGCATGCGCAGGACCGCGGCCTCGAGGCCGTGGCATGGGCATGGCGCGAGCAGAGCTTCGTGCCGTCGGAAGCCACATGGGAAAAGCCCCAGGGCAAGAACCCGCCGCTGGTGATGAAGAAGCATTTCGAGATCGTCGGGCGCGGCGTCGCGGTCGTGGTCGGCTGCGGCACTTTCCCGACATGGAACACCTACCCCGGCCTGTTCGCCGCGCTGGCAACCGGCAATGCCGTGATCGTCAAGCCGCACGGCAACGCGGTGCTGCCGGCGGCGATCACGGTGCGCACGCTGCGCGCGGTGCTGGCCGAGAACGGCATCGACCCGAACCTCGTCAGCCTGTGCGTTGCCGAACAGCGCTCGACCACGCAGAAGCTGGTCACGCATCCGGCAGTGAAGTCGGTGGACTTCACCGGCAGCAATGCCTTCGGCCAGTGGCTGATCGACCATTGCCGGCAAGCGCGCGTGTATGCGGAGCTGGCCGGCGTGAACAACATCGTGATCGACTCGACCGATGCCTACAAGCGCATGCTCGGCAACCTCGCGTTCACGCTGTCGCTGTACTCGGGCCAGATGTGCACGACCACGCAGGCGATCTTCGTGCCGGCCGGCGGCATTGCCACCGACGAAGGACACAAGTCGTATGACGAGGTCTGTGCCGACCTTGCGAAGGCCGTCAGCGGCTTCCTGTCCAAGCCCGAGGTCGCGCTGTCGGTGCTCGGCGCCATCCAGTCGGAAGACACGCTGGCGCGCATCGCCGAGGCCGACAGCGGCGCGTATGGCCGCGTGGTGCTGGCATCCGGCAAGCTCGACAATCCCGATTTCCCCGCCGCGCAGGTACGCACGCCGGTGCTGGTCGCCTGCGATGCGGGCGACTCGGCTGCGTACAACGAAGAGCGCTTCGGCCCGATCAGCTTCATCGTGAAAGCCGCCGACACGGCGGCCGCGATCGCGGCTGCCGAGCGGCTGGTGGCGACGCACGGCGCGCTCACCGCCGGCGTCTATTCGACCAGCGAAGACGTGATCGACGCGATGACCGCCGCGACGCTGCGCTCGAAGGTCGCGCTGTCGATCAACCTGACCGGCGGCGTATTCGTCAACCAGTCGGCCGCCTTCTCCGATTTCCACGGCACCGGCGGCAACCCGGCGGCGAACGCGTCGTACTCGGATGCGGCTTTCGTCGCCAACCGCTTCGTCGTGGTCCAGCGCCGCCGCCATGCGTGAGACGATGAAACGCGCCCCGTCCAACACCACACAAGGCCGACCTGAATGACAACTCCCCTACCCCCGAATGCCGTGGTCGCGGTGGTCGGCACCGGCGCGATGGGCGCCGGCATCGCGCAGGTTGCTGCTGCGGCCGGCCACACGGTCAGGCTGCTGGATGCGCGTGAAGGCGCGGCCGCGGCCGCGATCGACGGCCTGCGTGCACAGTTCGGCAAGCTCGCCGACAAGGGCCGCATGGATGCCGCCGCCGCACAGGCCGCAGGCAATCGCCTGATCGCCGCAGCCGACCTGTCCGAACTGGCCGACGCCGCGCTGGTGGTCGAGGCCATCGTCGAGAATCTCGACGCCAAGCAAAAGCTGTTCGCCGGGCTCGAGTCCATCGTCGGCGACGACTGCATCCTTGGCACCAATACCTCGTCGATCTCGATCACCGCGATCGGCGCGGCGCTGCGCCGTCCGGAACGGCTGGCCGGCCTGCACTTCTTCAATCCCGCGCCGCTGATGGCGCTGGTCGAGGTGGTCAGCGGGCTGGCCACCGACCGCGCCGTCGCGGACACGCTGTTCGCCACCGCGAAGGCCTGGGGCAAGGTGCCGGTGCACGCGAAATCGACGCCGGGCTTCATCGTCAACCGCGTCGCCCGACCGTATTACGCCGAGGCGCTGCGGCTGGCGCAGGAAGGCGCGGCCGACTACGCCACCATCGATGCGGTGATGCGCGAGGCCGGCGGCTTCCGCATGGGCCCGTTCCAGCTGATGGACATGATCGGCCACGACGTGAACTTCGCGGTGACGAAATCCGTCTGGAGCGCGTTCTACCACGACCCGCGCTTCCTGCCGTCGCTGATCCAGCAGGAGCTGGTCGACGGCGGCTTCTTCGGCAAGAAGAGCGGCCGCGGCTTCTATGACTATCGCGAAGGCGCCGCAACCGCGCTGCCATCGGCCGAAGCGCCGCAGCCCTTGCCATCGACGCTGTGCATCTGCGGCGAGTCGCCCGCCGCGCTGGCGCTGACAGACCGGCTGCAGTCGGCCGGCGCCCCGTTTACGAAGACCGGCAGTCCGGACGGCCGCATCGCCGTCGCCGGCGATACCGTGCTGTATGTGACCGATGGCCGCAGCGCGACAAGGCGCGCGTCCGACCTTGGGCTGACGAACCTTGTGCTGGTCGATCTTGCGCTCGACTATGCGCAGGCCAGCCGCATCGCGATTGCCGCCGCAGCGCAGTGCGCACCCGGCGGTGCGGAGGCCGCAGCCGCGCTGCTGCAGGCCGCCGGCCTGCAGGTATCGCGCTTCGCCGACGTGCCGGGGCTGGCGGTGATGCGCACCGTGGCGATGCTGGCCAACGAGGCAGCCGATGCAGTCAATCAGGGCGTCTGCAGCGTGACCGCTGCCGACGCGGCGATGAAGCTGGGTGTCAATTATCCGCAGGGCCCGCTCGCGTGGGCCGATGCGCTCGGCGTGGCGACCGTGCGCACCGTGCTGGCCCATCTGGGCGAATCCTACGGCGAAGACCGCTACCGGATCTCGCCGCTGCTGCAACAGGCTTACTACTCCGGCGGGAAAATCCATGGCTGAACAACACAACGAGCTACCGACCGACCCGTCCGCACTGGCCGCTGCCACCGCCGGCGCGATGTGGGCGCGCGACCGTACCGCGCAGGCACTCGGCATGCGGCTGGTGAAAATCGACGCCGGCCAAGCGACGCTGGCGATGACGGTGCGCAGTGACATGGTGAACGGCCACCACATCTGCCACGGCGGCATGATCTTCACGCTGGCCGACACGGCCTTCGCTTACGCGTGCAACAGCTACAACCAGAACACGGTCGCGTCTGCCGCGAACATCGACTTCCTCGCGCCGGCGCGCGAGGGCGAGACGCTGGAAGCCGAGGCGATCGAACGTTCGGCGGCAGGACGCACCGGCGTGTACGACGTCAGCGTGCGCACCGCTGACGGCCGCATCGTCGCGCTGTTCCGCGGCAAGAGCGCACGCATCAGCGGCCAGGTCATCGACGGGCTCAAAGAAGCCTGACCCGGCCGGAACAAGGAGGAGACCCACATGCTGGTGAGAAAAGCAGAAGCCGCAGAGCTCGACCCGATCGAGACGGCAAGCCGCGACGAGATCGCCGCGCTGCAGCTGCAGCGGCTGCAGTGGACGCTGCGGCACACCTATGACAACGTGCCGGCGTTCCGGCAGAAGTGCGAGGCGGCCGGCGTCCATCCGGATGACATGAAGCAGCTGCCGGACCTGGCGAAGTTCCCGTTCATGACGAAGGTCGACCTGCGCGAGAACTATCCGTTCGGCCTGTTCGCGGTGCCGCGCGAGAAGCTGGCACGGCTGCACGCATCGTCCGGCACGACCGGCAAGCCGGTGGTGGCCGGCTACACGCAAAACGACCTCGACCACTGGGCGCAGGTGGTCGCGCGCTCGCTGCGCGCCGCCGGCCTGCGCGCCGGCCACATGGTGCACAACGCCTATGGCTACGGCATGTTCACCGGCGGCCTCGGCGCGCACTATGGCATCGAGCGCGCCGGCTGCTGCGTGGTGCCGATGTCGGGCGGGCAGACCGAGAAGCAGGTGCAGCAGATCCTTGATTTCAAGCCGGATGCGATCATGGTCACGCCGTCGTATTCGCTGGTGATCGCCGAAGAGTTCGAGCGGCTCGGGGTGTCGCCGCAGGAGATCTCGCTGAAGGTCGGCATCTTCGGCGCCGAGCCCTGGGGCCAGGGGATGCGTGCCGAGATCGAGAAGAAGCTCGGCATCGACGCAATCGACATCTACGGGCTGACCGAGGTGATGGGCCCGGGCGTGGCCAGCGAATGCATCGAGACCAAGGACGGCCCGGTCGTCTGGGAAGACCATTTCTACCCGGAGATCATCGACCCCGTGACCGGCGAGGTGAAGGCCGACGGCGAGGAAGGCGAACTGGTGTTCACATCGCTGACAAAGGAAGCCTTCCCGGTGATCCGCTTCCGCACGCGCGACCTGACCTGCCTGCTGCCGCCGACCGCGCGTTCGTTCCGCCGGATCGGCAAGCTCACCGGCCGCTCCGACGACATGCTGATCATCCGCGGCGTGAACGTGTTCCCGACGCAGGTCGAGGAGCAGATCCTGCGCGACACCCGGCTCGGCGGCACCTACCAGCTGGTGCTGACGCGCGACGGCCACATGGACAACATGGAGATACGCTGCGAACTGCAGCGCGAATGCAGCGGAATGAATGCGAACGAACGCGCGACGGTCGCGCACGAACTCGCGCACCGCATCAAGACCAATGTCGGCATCTCGACAAAGATCACCCTGCTGGACGTGGACTCGATACCGCGCACGCTGGTCGGCAAGGCCAAACGTGTGATCGACGAACGGCCGCGCAACGACTGACACCGCCTGAACGACGTTTTGCAAGGAGGACTCATGTACACACAATCTTTCACTGTCGGCGACGGCACGCAGGCCAAGCCGGCGCCGCTGGCGGCCAGCACCGAAGACCCGGCAAAACAGGCCGCCTTCGACGCGAAGATCGACGCCGACGGCCGCATCGAGCCGCAGGACTGGATGCCCGCCGCCTACCGCAAGACGCTGGTGCGGCAGATCAGCCAGCATGCGCACAGCGAGATCGTCGGCATGCTGCCCGAAGGGAACTGGATCTCGCGCGCGCCCAGCCTCAAGCGCAAGGCGATCCTGATCGCCAAGGTGCAGGATGAAGGCGGCCACGGCCTCTACCTGTACTCCGCCGCCGAGACGCTGGGCGTGTCGCGTGACAAGCTGCTCGACGACCTGCACAGCGGCCGCGCGAAATACAGCTCGATCTTCAATTACCCGACGCTGAACTGGGCCGACGTGGGCGTGATCGGCTGGCTGGTCGACGGCGCGGCGATCATGAACCAGATCCCGCTGTGCCGCTGCTCGTACGGCCCGTATGCGCGCGCGATGGTGCGCGTCTGCAAGGAGGAGTCCTTCCACCAGCGCCAAGGCTACGAGGCGCTGCTGGTGATGATGAAAGGCACCGCCGAACAGAAGGCCATGGTGCAGGACGCGGTCAACCGCTGGTGGTGGAAATGCCTCGCGATGTTCGGCCCGCCGGACGCTGACAGCCCGAACAGTGCGCAGGGCATGCGCTGGGGCATCAAGCGCATCTCGAACGACGACCTGCGGCAGAAGTTCGTTGACGCGACCGTGCCGCAGGCACAGGTGCTCGGCGTCACCCTGCCCGATCCTGACCTGAAGTGGAACGAGCAGCGCGGCCATTACGACTACGGCCGCATCGACTGGGACGAATTCTGGAACACCGTCAACGGCCACGGGCCGTGCAACAAGGAGCGCCTGGCCACGCGGGTCAAGGCGAACGATGACGGGCAATGGGTGCGCGACGCCGCGCTCGCCCATGCACGCAAGCAGGCAGCACGCGCAACGAAGGAGGCCGCATGAGCACCGCACTGAAAGAATGGCCGCTGTGGGAAGTTTTCATCCGCTCGAAACAGGGCCTCGAGCACAAGCACTGCGGCAGCCTGCATGCGGCTGACTCCGCACAGGCGCTGCAGATGGCGCGCGATGTGTACACGCGCCGGCAGGAAGGCGTCAGCATCTGGGTGGTGCGCTCGGCCGACATCGTCGCCAGCAGCCCGGATGACAAGGGCGAGCTGTTCGACCCGGCCGGCGACAAGATCTACCGGCACCCGACCTTCTATGAAATTCCCGACGAAGTGGGACACATGTGATGGACGCGAAGCAGACCACGATTGACTACCTGCTGCACCTGGCCGACAACGCGCTGGTGCTCGGCCAGCGCAATGCCGAATGGTGCGGGCACGGGCCCATCCTCGAGGAAGACATCGCGATGTCGAACGTCAGCCTCGACCTGATCGGTCAGGCGCGCCTGCTGTACCAGCTGGCCGCGAAGCTGAAAGGCGGCGGCGCCACCGAGGACAGCCTCGCCTACTTCCGCGACGTGCCGGACTTCCGCAACTACACGCTGCTGGAGCTGCCGCATCATGCGGCGCTGGTCGGCTATGCGCAGGAAAGGCTGGACTTCGGCACGACCATCGTGCGCAACTTCCTCTACAGCGCCCTGATGGTGCTGGTGTGGGACGGGCTGCGGCAGTCAACCGAGGCCGAACTGGCAGCGATTGCGGAAAAGTCGGTGAAGGAAGTGCGCTACCACCTGCAGCACAGCCGCGGCTGGCTGGTGCGACTGGGCGACGGCACCGACGAATCACAGCGGCGCATGCAGGCCGCGCTCGATCACCTGTACACCTACACGCGCGAATTCTGGGCCGGCCATCCGCTGGAAGCCGAGGCGGTGCGTCTGGGCATCGGCGTCGATGTCGCCGCGCTGCGGCCGGACTGGGACGCGATCGTCGACGATGCGCTGGCCGAGGCAACGCTCACCAGGCCGGAAGCGGCCGGCTACGTCACCGAGGGCAAGCGCGGCATTCATTCCGAGCACCTCGGCTACCTGCTGGCCGAGATGCAGAGCCTGGCGCGCGCGCATCCGAACGCGACCTGGTGAGGCCGGCATGAGCAAGCTCGCGCAGGTCTGGGCCGCGCTGGACGAACTGTCAGACCCGGAGATCCCGGTGCTGACGCTGCGCGATCTCGGCATCGTGCGCGACGTGCGCGCTGGCGCTGATGGCCGTGTCGAGGTGGTGATCACGCCGACCTACAGCGGCTGCCCGGCGATCAGCCAGATCGAGGACGACGTGCGGGCGACGCTGGAGAAGCACGGCATCGACGCGCAGGTCGTCACGCAACTGGCGCCGGCCTGGACCACCGACTGGATGAGCGTGTCCGGCAAGGAAAAGCTCCGGCAGTACGGCATTGCGCCGCCGGGCCGGCGCGCCGATGACGCGCAGGTCGTGCGTTTCATTGGCCGCGCGCCGGCTCCCGACATCGTGCCCTGCCCGCGCTGCGGCTCGTCGCACACGGTCGAGTCTTCGCGTTTTGCGTCGACTGCCTGCAAGGCGCTGTACAAGTGCCTCGACTGCCAGGAACCCTTCGATTATTTCAAGCCGTATTGAATCAGAACGGAGAACATCCCGATGTCCGTCCCCCGCTTTTATGAACTGAACGTCAAACGCGTGTCCCCGGAAGCCGCCGGCTCGGTGGCCGTCACCTTCGCCATCCCCGACGACCAGCGCGCCCTGTTCGAGTTCGCGCCGGGCCAGTTCCTGACGCTGCGCAAGCAGCTCGACGGCAAGGAGGTGCGGCGCAATTACTCGATCAGTTGCGCGCGCAGCCGGCTGCGCGCGGGTGAACTGGAAATCGGCATTCGTCCGGTCGAGGGCGGCCTGTTCTCGAACTGGGCCGCGCAGCACCTGAAGGCCGGCGACACGCTGGAGGTGATGCCGCCGGACGGCCGCTTCACGGTGAAGAAGCCGCGTGCAATCCATCGGGTCGGCTTCGCCGCGGGTTCGGGCATCACGCCCATCCTGTCGATCGTTGCATCGACGCTGGAGGAACAGCCGGGCAGCAAGTTCACGCTGGTGTACGGAAATCGCCGCATGGCCAGCGTGATGTTCAACGAGGAATTGCAGGACCTGAAGGACCGCTACCCGGACCGCCTGACTTTGATCCATGTGCTGTCGCGGCAGGCGCAGGAAGTCGATCTGCTGCAGGGGCGCATCGACGGTGACAAGGTACGGCAGATCATCGCGGCGCTGCTGCCGGTGAAGAGCATGGATGAGGTCTTCATCTGCGGGCCGGAAGCGATGATCGAGGCGACCGAGAAGGCACTGCTGGAAGCCGGCGTGCCGGCCGACCGCGTGCATGCGGAGCGCTTCACGTCAGGCGCAGCGGTGGCGGCGAAGGTGCAGGCGGACACCGATGCGCAGGCGAAGGCTGGCGTCGGCGGCAAGGAAGTCGCGCTGACTGTTATCCTCGATGGCAAGGAACATGAGCTGACGATGGGCGCGGACGAGCATGTGCTCGACGCGGCGGTCGAGGCCGGACTCGACCTGCCCTATTCGTGCAAGGCCGGCGTCTGCTGCACCTGCCGCGCGAAGGTGCTCGAGGGCGAGACGGTGATGGACAAGAATTTCACGCTCGAGGCGGGAGAGATGGCGCAGGGCTATGTGCTGACTTGCCAGGCGAGGCCGCTATCCAGGACGGTCAGGGTGAGTTTTGATGAGCGGTGAGTAGGGGACGCGATGCCGGTGGCCCGCGGTCGGTCGCGGATGGATCGCCGTCCCTCAATGAGAGCGTCCAACTTCGGGGGCAAGCTGATGGTGCTGATTCGTCGTGTTGCAGGGCTGGCTGCAGGCATTTCCCTTCTGGGTGCGGCCACCGTTGGGGGAGCGGGGACGGCGCCCGTCCAGCCGCATAAAGCCTACCTGCAACCGGTGGAAGACCTGACCGCTGCGCAGGCTGAACGGTTGCAAGCGGGCTCCAATGCGTTCATGACGACATGGATCCTCTTCCCGCAGCTAAGCAATCCGAATTGGGAATACGCGAGTTCGGGTGTGCCGATGATGGAATGGGGACTCGGCCCCACCTTCCTGGCCAATTCCTGTGCGGCCTGCCACATACAGGCCGGACGAGGCCGAACCACGGACATCAAGAACTCGACACCCTTTCAGCAGCTGCTCCGATTGTCCTTGCCGGGTGACACCGAGCACGGCGGTCCCAAACCCCATCCTCATTACGGCAACCAGCTGCAAGTCTTTGATGTGATCGCCAAAGATCAGAATCACATCCGGTCGGGCGAAGGCAACCTGTTTATTGATTGGCAGCCGGTCAGTGTCAGCCTGCCCGATGGCACCGCCGTCGAGTTGCGTGAGCCAAAGATCCGGATCGAGGATCTGAATTTCGGTCCGCTTGGGGAAGACATCCTGACCTCATTGCGAAATGCCCCACCGATCTTCGGCCTTGGCTACTTCGAGGCCGTCAGCGAGGAAGACATCCTTGCACTGGCTGCAGCACAGAAGGCAAAGCACCTGAATGGCCGGGCCAACTATGTGTATGACGACGTCAGCCACAAAACCAGCATAGGCCGGTTTGGCTGGAAGGCGAATCAGCCTGGCGTGCGGCAGCAGGCTGCGGCCGCCTTTCATGGCGACATGGGCGTCACGTCATCGATCTACCCGAAGCAGAACTGCCCGCCTGTGCAGCAAGGCTGCAAGAAGATGCTCCCCGGTGACAAGGCCGAGGTTCGCGATCAGATGCTGGATGACCTGACATTTTTTCTCACCGCACTGGACGCCCCGGAGCAGCGTGACAAAGAAGCGCCGTCCGTGAAACGTGGCGAGCAGCTGTTCGCGAAAGCACAATGCGCCAGCTGCCATGTGCCCGAATTACGCACGGGCGAATTCCCCGCATTGCCTCAACTCTCCAGGCGCAGCTTCCGGCCCTATACCGACATGTTGATCCACGATATGGGGACGGGACTTGCCGACGGAAGGCCGGACTTCAAGGCGACGGGCCGGGACTGGCGCACGGCGCCTTTGTGGGGCATCGGTCTTTCAAAACAAGTCAACGGCAGCACCAACTTGCTGCATGACGGCAGGGCGCGCAATGTGCTGGAAGCCATACTTTGGCACGGTGGCGAGGCGCAAGCGTCCCGCGACTTGTTTGCGAAGCTCTCGAAAGAAGAACGGGACGAGCTGATCGCCTTCGTGAATTCACTGTAAGCAGGGAGGGATCCCGGCCTTGCGCTCGCTTCAGCCTGCACCGGCGGAGCGAATCGAAAGGCGACGGCGCCGGCTTCGTCATCCCGGTGCTGGCCGGGACCCATCGTCGCTGATCCCAAGGCGTCATTCGGTGTCCAGACGCCGGATCCCGTTGCCCCCCGCTCACCCGCCCAGCGGATCTGCCTCCGGAAACCTCTCCGCCATCCCCGCATCCTTCGCCGGCACGCTGTCGTCCGCCAGCCGGAAATGCCGATCGAGATGCCGCCCCGACGCCGTCTCCAGCCGCCGGTACAGTTCCTTGCACAGCAGCCGCGCCTGATGCCCGGGCCACGCCGCCGGCAGCAGCACCTCGGGCAGTTCAGGATCGCGCAGCAGCAGCCTTCGGTAATCGTGGATCAGCAGGATGCGCAGCAGGAAAGCGCGCTCGTCATCGTCCTCGCCGGGAGGCACCGCCCTGACCTGCGCAAGGATAGGCTGGTACAGCGAACAGAAGCCCGCATACCCTTCGGCCAGTCCGCCCAGGTCCCACGCGCGCGCCACCAGATCGGCATCCGAAGCCGCCATCGATGAATGGAAATCCGCCGCCACCAGCGGCTTGAGCGCCGGCAGCGCGTCAGCCAGTCCGTCGGCGGACAGCGTGTCAAGCACGTCGCCCAGATTCGCGCCCGGATGAATGAAACAATTGCCGCCGACCAGCCCGAAGCCCTTCCACGACAGCGTGCGTCGCAACTGCTCGCGCACCTTCGGGTCAAGTTCGCTGGCCACCAGGATCAGCCGCCAGCGCCGGTCCCACAACGGCGAGCGCGACGCATAGATATGGCTGGAGGCCTCCTCGAACTGCCGCCGCCCCGAAGGCGTCAGCAAATAGTTCGAGCGCCGGCCCACGGTCTCCGCCGCCAGCCAGCTCTCCTTCACCAGCCGGAACACCGAGGTGCGCACCAGCCGCTCGTTCAGGTCCAGCGGCTCCAGCAGCCGGATCAGGCTGCCGAGCCAGATGCGCCCGCCGCGCGGCAGCACGGTGTCGCCGAACACGGTCATGATCAGCGACGCCGCCTGCACGCGGCGCTGCTGCCGGAAGGCGTCGATGCGCCCCGAAAGAAGATCGGTGATGCGGCCGGGTTTGCTCATGGTGCGCGCGATTCTAGCGGATAAGGCGGGCTGTCCGCGCTCATTCGCCGACCAGATGCCGGCCAATGATCAGCTGCTGGATCTGCGTGGTTCCCTCGTACAGCCGCAGCAACCGCACGTCGCGATAAAAGCGCTCGACCTTGTAGTCGCTGATGTAGCCCGCGCCGCCATGCACCTGCACGCCACGGTCGGCGACGCGGCCGACCATCTCGGTGGCGAACATCTTCGCGCAAGACGCCTGCATGCTGACCTCGGGGTCGCGCACGCCGGCCGGCTTGCCATCATGACTGCGCGCCGCCGACTGCACCAGCGACCAGCCGGCCAGCAGCTCGGCCTGGCTGTCGGCCAGCATCGCCTGCACCAGCTGGAAATCGCCGATGCGCTGGCCGAACTGCCGCCGCTGCCGCGCATAGTCGATGCTTTCCTGCAGGATGCGCCGCGCCATGCCGCAGGCCAGCGCCGCGATATGCAGCCGGCCGCGGTCAAGCACTTTCATCGCCGTCTTGAAGCCTTTTCCCGGCACGCCGCCGATGATGGCCGACGCCGGCACGCGCACCTTGTCGAGATGCAGGTCGCAGGTCAGCGTGCCGCGCTGGCCCATCTTGCGGTCCGGCTTGCCGAGCGAGATGCCGGGCGCATCCGCCGGCACGATGAAGGCCGAGATGCCGGCCGCGCCCGGGCCGCCGGTGCGCGCCATCAGCGTGAACGCGCCGGCGCGCGGCGCATTCGTGATGTAGCGCTTGCCGCCGCTGATCAGGTAGTCGCCGCCGTCCGGCACCGCGCGCGTCGTGATCGACGCCGCGTCCGAACCCGCGTCCGGCTCGGTCAGCGCAAACGACATCAGCAGCTCGCCGCTGGCGATGCGCGGCAGGTAGCCGGCCTTCTGCTCCGCGGTACCGTCGATCAGGATCCCCTGCGAGCCGATGCCGATGTTCGTGCCCACCACCGAGCGGAACGCCAGCGCGGTCTGGCCGAGCTCATAGGCGACCTCGCACTCCTGCGCCATCGACAGCCCGATGCCGCCGTACTCTTCCGGTATCGACAGCCCGAACAGCCCGAGCTCGCGCATGTCGTCGATGACGTCCTGCGGGACTTCGTCATTCGTCTCGACCTGGTCTTCCGCCGGCACCAGCCGCTCGCGGACGAATCGTTGGACGCTGGCTGTCAGCAGCGAAAAGCTTTCCTGATCTAAGGTCATGCTTCGGATTTCCCGGGGTGAATGGTGCGCCGAAATCCGTTCCGGATCTGATACCGAAATCTTTCGGCGGCGATGATTTTTGTGTCCGGTGGATTGTATCGCCGCCGCACCGGCCGGCGCGAGCAATTTGCGCGTGCGCCGCGGGCCGCAAGGTAGAATCCGGGCTGTTCCGGCCGACCCCCGCCCTTCCCATGCTGCTGTCGCTGACCTTTGTACTGAACTCCCTGCTGGTCGCCGCGACCATGCTCGCGCATTACGAAGTGCTGTCGTGGCTAGACCAGTGGCTGCCGCAGCTGGATCATGTGTCAACGCGGCTGCGCGTGCTGGTCGGCGTCGGCGCCGTCTTCCTCGGCCACGTCGCCGAGATATGGCTGTTCGGGCTCGGCTACTTCGCCACCCTGCACATCGACGGCATGGGCATGATCTTCGGCGAGACCGGGAACACGTTCATGGACTGCGTCTACCTGTCCTTCATCACTTTCACCACCGTCGGTTACGGCGATATCGTCGCGAAGGGGTATATTCGCTACCTGACGGGCGTGGAAGCGCTGACCGGACTGATCCTGATTACCTGGTCGGCCTCCTTCCTGTTCCTGGAAATGCAGAAGTACTGGACGGGCCGCCGCAAGCCGCGCTGATCAGCTGCAACCGGCACACCCGTCGCTCTTCCGTCGTTTCCGGGGCATGACTCCCGGCATCCGCCGCCTGCCGTCATCACGGCGCGGTTGCCCGGGCATCAGACCATAAAAAAACACGGGGAGACACAATGCAACAAGCCAGTTTGCAGGACCCGCAACACGCGTTTGAAGAGGCCACCTACCGCAAAGTCGCCTGGCGACTGATGCCCTTGCTGCTCGCCTGCTACGTGATCGCCTATCTGGACCGGGTGAACGTCGGCTTCGCAAAGCTGCAGATGCTCGAAGACCTCGGCTTCTCCGAGGCGATCTACGGCCTCGGCGCCGGCATTTTTTTCATTGGCTATTTTTTCTTTGAAGTCCCGAGCAACATCATCCTGCACAAGGTCGGCGCGCGGCTGTGGATCGGCCGCATCATGATCACCTGGGGTCTGATCTCGTCGGCGATGATGTTCGTCGACACGCCGGAGATGTTCTATGTGATGCGCTTCATGCTCGGCGTGGCCGAGGCCGGCTTCTTCCCCGGCATCATCCTCTACCTGACCTACTGGTATCCGTCGCACCGGCGCGCCCGCATGACCGCGCTGTTCATGACCGGCATCGCGCTGTCCGGCGTGATCGGCGGGCCGCTGTCCGGCGCGATCATGAAGTATTTCAACGGCATCAACGACTGGAACGGCTGGCAATGGATGTTCCTGATCGAAGGGATACCGGCCGCCCTGATGGGGCTGGTCGTGATCCTGTTCCTCGACGACCGGGTCGCCGGCGCAAAATGGCTGACCGAAGAAGAGCGCGCGCTGTTGGCACGTAACATCGCCGCCGACTCCGAACACAAGGAAGAGGAGTCGGTGTTCAAGGTCATGTCGTCCGGGCGCGTGTGGCTGTGCGCGGCGATCTACTTCTGCTCGGTGATGGGAACCTATGGCGTGTCATTCTGGCTGCCGACCATCATCAAGGCGATGGGCTACAAGGACCCGCTCGACGTCGGCCTGATCTCGGTGATTCCGTATGGCGTGTCGGTGGCGGTGATGCTGATGGTGGCCCGGAGCGCGGACCGTACCCGCGAACGCCGCTGGCACGTCGCCATCCCGGCGCTGCTCGGCGGGCTCGGCCTGATGCTGTCGGTGATCTATGCGAAGAACCCGGTGCTGGCCATCGCCGCGCTGACGCTGGGCCTGTCGTGCATCCTGACCACGCTGCCGCTGTTCTGGAGCCTGCCGACCTCCTTCCTCGCCGGCACCGGCGCGGCGGCCGGCATCGCGCTGATCAATTCGCTGGGCAACCTGTCCGGCTTCGTCAGCCCGTATGCGGTCGGCCTGCTGAAGGACGCAACCGGCTCGACCGACGCCGGCGTCTACCTGCTGGCTTGCGGCATGGTCGTCGGCGCGCTGCTGACGCTGTCGATACCGGCGCGGCTGGTCAACCGCTGACCGCCTCAGGCGAATCCCCTATGCAGCGGGGATTCGCCTGCCTGCGTCAATTGAGGTGAGCGCCGGTCCGCCACAGCCCGGCCAGCGGCTCGGGCCGGTGCAGCACATAGCCCTGCACATAATCGACGCCCAGCTCGCGCAACACCTGCAGGTCGGCCTCCGATTCAACCCGCTCCGCGACGGTTTCCAGCTTCATCTGCGTGCTGACCCGCCGTATCGCATCGACCATCGCGCGACACACCGGATCAGACGCCACATGCTCAATGAAAGAACCGTCGATCTTCACCGCACTCACCGGCAGCTTGCGCAGGTAATCGAAAGAACTCAGGCCGCTGCCGAAGTCGTCGAGCAGGAAGCGGCAGCCGATCGCGGCCAGCCGCTCGATGAAGTTCACCGCCTGCGCGAAGCTTGCGATCGCCACCGTCTCGGTGATCTCGAACGACACCAGCGACCCGGGCACCTGATGGCGCTCGAAGGCCGCGAGCAGAAAATCGAGAAAGGCCGGATCGTTGATTGATGCGCCCGACAGGTTCACCGAGAATTCATGCGTTGCGGCCAGCTCCCCGGCCTCGGGCGCGAGCTGCTCGAGCAGCTTGCTGACCACCCATTCGTCAATCCGCACCATCATCCGATAACGCTCGGCCACCGGCAGGAACAGGCCGGGACCGACCAGCGTGCCGTCATCCTCGCGCATGCGCAGCAGCACCTCGTAATGCGCGGGCCCGGCTGCGCGGCTGTCGATGCGGCCGATGCGCTGTGCAAACAGCACCAGCGTATCCTGCGACAGCGCCCGGTTCAGCTTGCCCAGCCAGTCCTTCTGCTCATGCAGCCGCCGCTGCTGCAGGTTATCGCGCCGGAACACCTGCACCTGGTTGCGCCCGCGCGCCTTGGCC
>CAYZXP010000025.1:0-4862 GCA_964482415.1 uncultured Bifidobacterium sp.
CGGCGATGGCGAGGCCGGCGGCATCGTCTTTCGCGCTGTTGACGCGCAGGCCGGAAGACAGGCGCTGCAGCGAGGTGTTCAGCGATGCCTGCGAGGCGGTCAGGTTGCGCTGGGTGTTAAGCGACGCGAGGTTGGTGTTGATGACTGCGGGCATGATGCTCTCCTTTGCTTGGTCCGATGGTCTGGCCAGCGTTCCTGGCCGATTCTTCAGCGGGTTTGGCTTTGTTGCCTGCCGCTGTTGAATCTGGTTACGGGAAGGGAGAGGGAAATGTTTAGGGCCGGCGGGGAATTTTTTCTTGCAGCGCCTGCGCCGCCCGGCCGGCGCGGTTCACTCGGGCATCTCGGGCACGAGCCGGTGGCGGATCGCGTAGTGCGTCAGTTCGGCATTGTGGCGCAGCTTCATCTTCTGCAGCAGGCGCGCGCGGTACATGCTGACGGTCTTCACCGACAGCGCGAGCTCGGCCGCGATCTCGCCGACGGTTTTGCCGGAGGCGATCATCACGAGGGTCTGGTATTCGCGGTCCGACAGGGTTTCGTGCAGCGGCTTGCCGCTGTCGTCGCTGCTGCCGACCTGGTTGGCGAGTTCCTGCGCCAGCGCGGGGGTGATGTACTTGCGGCCGGCATTGACCTCGCGCAGCGCATTCACCAGCTCGGCCGGCGCGCCCTGCTTGTTCAGGTAGCCGGACGCGCCCGCCTTCAGCGCGCGGATTGCGTACTGGTCTTCGCGGTGCATGGTGAGAATCAGCACCGGCAGCGCGGGCAGCTCCTTCTTCAGCTGCTTGAGCACGTCAATGCCGTTGCGGTCGGGCAGGGAGATGTCGAGCAGCACGACGTCAAACGCGCCGCTGCGCGCCTGCTGTATCGCCTGCAGGCCGGTCTCGGCCTCGCCGTTGACCGTGAAGTCGCCGCTGTCGGCGATGATCTGCTTGAGTCCCTCGCGAATGATCGCGTGGTCGTCCGCAACCAGCACGCGGACCGGCTTGCCGTGTTCAGTTCCTCTGGAGGGCATGGGTGTCGCTTGCTTCCTGCGTCATTGATCGAGCATCGGCACCTTGACCCGCACCATCGTCCCCTTGCCGCTGCGCGACGCGAGGTGGAAGCTGCCGCCGAGCGACGCCATCCGTTCCGACATGCCGAGCAGTCCGAACGAGCGCGGGTTGTTGCGGCGCTCATCCGGGATGCCGATGCCGTTGTCGATCACTTCGAGCACGAGCTCGCCGTCGGATTCATGCAGGTGGATGTCGACCTGGGTCGCGTGCGCATGCTTGCGGATGTTGTTGCAGGCTTCCTGCGCGATGCGGAACAGCGAGGTCGCCAGCATCGGCGGCATGTCGATGTCTTGTTGGGTGCTGTGCAGCAGATACGGGATGCCGGTCTGCTGCTGCTGTTCCTGTGCCAGCCATTCGAGCGCCGCCACCAGCCCGGCATCGAGGATGCCCGGGCGCAGGTCGGCCGAGATTCGGTGGATCGACTCGATCGAGCGATCGATCAGCTGGTTCAGGTAGGCGCTGCGTTCCTCGATGAAGGGGGTGGACGGCAACTGCCGCCACACATGCCCGAGCATCATCTTCAGCGCCGACAGATTGCCGCCGAGGTCGTCATGCAGGTCGCGCTCGATGCGGGTGCGTTCCTGTTCGCGCACGTTCTCGGCGTAGGCGCTCAGTTCGGCCAGTTGCGCGCGCGACTGCCGGATTTCCTCGGCCTGCCGCTTGCTCATCGTTATGTTGGTCATCAGTCCGGTCCACAGGATGCCGTCGTCGCCCTCGTCTCGCGGGGTCGCGCGGACATTGATCCATTTGGTATCCCGCCAGGCCTCGATATGAATCCGTCCTTCCCAGTTGAGCACGCCGTGCGTCGCCGCCGACTCGCGCATCTTTTCGGTCCAGTCCTCGCGATCTTCCTCGACGATCTGTGCGAAAAAGCGCGCCGGGTTGGCATACAGCACCTCGGAAGGCTGGCCGAGCAGGTCCTGGCAGGCCTGCGACAGGAAACTGAACTGCAGCAGCCCGGTCGGGCCGAGCCGCAGCTGGAACAGCAGCCCGGGCACATGGCCCTCGATCTGCGCCAGTCTTGCTTCGCGGCTGATCACATGCGCCTCGCGTTGCGATGTCTCGCCGGCGGCCTCGACGACCGCAATCAGCGTGGAAATGCCCGGCAGCTGCAGCAGCGACAGCCGCAGCCGCACGTCGGTGGTCGTGCCGTCGCGCCGGCGCATCGTCGCCGGCACGAGGACCTCGACTTCGTTACCCGCACGCAATTTGGCAATGGCGCGCTCAAGGCGCTTGCCCGACAGGTCGGGCAGCACGTCGTGCGCATGCATCGTGGCCAGTTCATCTGCCCGGTACTGCAGGTTGTCGCACGCAGCATCGCTGACATCGAGCAGCAACAGCGAGCGGTCATCGATGATGAAGATTTCTTTTGCCGACTTGTGGATCAGGTCGGCAAGCCAGGTTTCTTCGAGCGTTTGCGGACGCTTTTTAACGGGAGCTGAACGGGGCACGAGAACAGATCATGTAATCGAACGGAAACTTAGCATCGGTGCAACACGGGTTTGCCGATTTGATTTTCCGCAACTGATGTCAATAAGGAACGTTTCTAACCGAAATTCCTTGGCTTTTTACTGGGTTAGATTCTTTCCGGAAATAAGTCTCAGACCTGCGCGAATAAAGGCGGTTCCCACCCCTTGTTTCAGGCATTGCGCGCCCGGCGTTCATGGTGTCATCAGTTAACAGCGCAATCAGGATCAGGGAAACGGCGTGCAGATGGCAATCAAGGGCAAGGAATTTCCGTTCACACAGGCAGACTTCGAGCGCGCGCGCGTGATGATCCGCCGCAGCGCCGGAATCGCCCTGGCCGACGGCAAGCAGGAGATGGTGTACAGCCGGCTGGCACGCCGGCTGCGGGCGACCGGCATCGATTCTTTCACCACCTATCTCGACGCGCTCGAACGCGACGCCGAGGCGGTCGAATGGCAGTCGTTCACGAATGCGCTGACCACCAACCTGACGGCCTTCTTTCGCGAGCCGCATCATTTCCCGCTGCTGGCCGAGCATGCGCGCGGACGTTCGCAGATGACGGTCTGGTGTTCTGCCAGTTCGACCGGCGAAGAACCTTATTCAATTGCGATGACCCTGTGCGAGGCCTACGGCACGCAGGAGCCGCCGGTGCGCATCGTCGCCACCGACATCGACACCGACGTGCTGGCCACGGCGGCGCAGGGCATCTATCCGGCCGAGCGCGTCGCCACGCTGCCGACGCAGCAGCTGCATCGCCATTTCCTGCGCGGCCGCGGCGCGCAATCGGGGCTGGTGCGGGTGCGTCCGGAGCTGCGGCGGCTGGTCGAGTTCATGCCGTTGAACCTGCTGGCGCCGCGCTGGTCCCTGTCTTCACCTTTCGATGCGATTTTCTGCCGCAACGTGATGATCTATTTCGACAAGCCGACCCAGCGGCAGATCCTGTCGCGCTTCGTGCCGCTGATGAAGCCGGATGCGCTGCTGTTCGCCGGGCATTCGGAAAATTTCCTGTATGTGTCCGATGCGCTGCGCCTGCGCGGCAAGACGGTCTATGAGCTGGCCGCTGCGCCGGGCAGGCAATGAGCGCCGTCGATCCGCATTTCGCCAAGCACCTGTATTTCGACCGGCACTTCGGCCGCATGGCCGCACGCGTGCTGCCGGGCGAATACTATTTCACCGGCACCGACATGGCGATCCTGACCGTGCTCGGCTCCTGCGTGTCGGCCTGCATCCGCGATCGTGAGACCGGCGTCGGCGGCATGAACCATTTCATGCTGCCCGGCGGCGGCGGCGACGACGGTCCGGCGTCGGTGTCGATGCGCTACGGCGCGATGGCGATGGAGATCCTGATCAACCAGCTGCTGAAGGCAGGCGCGCAACGCGGCCGCCTGGAAGCCAAAGTGTTTGGCGGCGGCCGCGTGCTGGCCGGCATGGAAGCGCTGAACGTCGGCGAGCGCAATGCGCAGTTCGTCAGGGATTACCTGCGTGCGGAAAACATTCCGGTGCTCGCGGCCGATCTGAACGATACCTGTCCGCGCAAGATTGCCTATTTCCCGACGACTGGCCGGGCGCTGGTCAGGAAGCTGCAATCCGTCAGTCCGCGCATTGCCCGCGTGGAGCAGCAGTATTCGTCTGCGCTGAAGACCAAGCCGCTCGAAGGCGATATCGAATTGTTCTGACACCGGCACGGTGCCATGGCATCATCCGCGCCTGTTTCCGGAGGGCGCGATGGGCTGGATTATGGTGGGACTCGAGCTGGCTGTGGCTGCGATCATTGCGATCGCCCTCTGGCTTGCTCTGAGAAAGTAACGGAAGGTCAGGCGGCTTTTTTGACGGCTTGTTGCAGGCACTTTGACAGCTTGTCGAAATGCATCAACGCAGCCTGGGTCAGCTCCAGTTGCTTGCGACGCGCATCTTCAGTATCTGCCAGCAGGATCCAGCCCTTTTCACGCATCGACTTCAGGCGGCCATGCAGCATCGCCGGCGAGCCGAGTTCGCGCTTGCCCATCAGGTCTTTCACCGACAGACGTTCTTCCGCCTGACGTGCATAGGCGATCAGTTCCAGGATGCGCTCTTCGAGCGGTTCCAGAGGCGGCAGCGAAGGCATCGCGCGGAGCGTCTCGGCCAGTTGCAGGAAGCGGAGATAGATGTCCGCCGGTCGGGTACGCTTGGTCATAAACAGCCTTTCATGTTGGAAACTTTCACTCAAGAAACCATGATAAATGAAACCAGTTATTTATGCTGAACGTGCTGCATAAAGTCACTTTGTTTACAATTAACTGTTGGTAACGTTGCAAAAAATTGGCGGCAACATAGCACTATCGTTCAATAAAAAGCCGAATCGTTGCG
>CAYZXP010000025.1:4962-25786 GCA_964482415.1 uncultured Bifidobacterium sp.
CAAAAAATTGGCGGCAACATAGCACTATCGTTCAATAAAAAGCCGAATCGTTGCGTGTTGCCGAAATGGCTACAGGCTTTAGAAAACATAGTTTCCGGACGCTTGTAGCGGCAAAGGATCAAATTTTGATACCAAATTCTGACGAACGCCTGACGATCGTCTGACGCCGGAAAATCTTCCTGCTGCGGGTTGCACGACCCGCGCCGCCCGGCCGGCGAGCCGCCGGTTTCATCGTGCGCAGCCGAACGCCTGGCGGATGACGCACCTATAATCGGCGCTCCGAATTTCCCTCCCACCATCGCAGGGCCGTGTCGCCCGGAGGCATGCCATGCAACTCGTCACCCGTCTTCTTTTGCGCCTGCTGGTCGTCGGCGGCGTCATGATGGTGATCGCGCTCGCGCTTACCCTGCTGGCGGCACGCCGTGACATTGCCGACGAAGTCGACAGCAGCCAGCGCGTCGGCCGCCTCATGTCCACCCTGTCGGCGCTGCACGGCGAGTTGTCGACGGAAGACCGGATTGCGGCGATCGATGCGCTCAATGCCGGCGGGACGCTGCGCAATTTCCGCGTTGCGCTGTTCCGCGACGGGCAGCGGCTGACCGCCGAAGCGCCCGAGCGCAAGCCGGGCCTGCTGGCGGGCTGGCTGGCGCAGGGCCGAACGGCGGATGCCTACGAGCTGCCGCTGGCGTTCGACGACGGCACCCGGCTCACGCTGGCGCTGGAACCGCAGCCGCAGGCTGAGAGCGGCGAGGCCGGCACCGCCGCGTTGCTGCAATTCGCGCTGTTCGGCGCGATCACGCTGGCGCTGATCGCGGCGCTGTGGATCAGCGTCAAGCGCGCGCTGGCCCCGTTGTCCGGCATCCTCGCGGGCATTGCCCGCATCGAGGCCGGCGACTATGACGCGCGCATCGGCGACTGCGCGACACGCGAGCTGAATCAGGTCGCACAGGCGCTGAACCATCTTGCCGAGGCGCTGACCGAGCAGCTGGCGAAACAGCGCGAGCTGCTGCACCGGCTGCAGGATGTACAGGAAGAGGAGCGCCGCAGCCTTGCGCATGAACTGCACGATGAATTCGGCCAGCTGCTGACCGCGCTGCAGGTCGATGCGTCCTACCTGCTGAAGCAGACCGCCGGCCAGCCGGCCGTGCAGGAATGCGCGAAGGCGATGTACGAGAACAGCGGCAGCATCCTCGCGCAGCTGCGCAGCCTGCTCGCACAGCTGCGGCCCTACGGTCTGCAGGGCGGCGAGGAGAAGCAGATCGCGCTGGAGCAGGCGTTGCGCGACCTGCTGCGCCAGCGGCAGTCGCGCGCCGATGCGGCGCTGGCCTGCCGGCTGTCGGTGTCGCTGCAGGATGCGGTGGTGCCGCAGCGGCTGGCGGTCGCGGTCTACCGGATCGCACAGGAGGCGCTGACCAACGTGATGCGCCATGCCGGCGCGACCGAAGTGCAGATTGCGCTCGACGCCGACGCGGCCGGCAGGGAACTCACGCTGCGGGTGACCGACAACGGCCGCGGCCTCGAAGGCGACGGCGCCGGCCATGCCGGGCAGCGCACCGGCATCGGCATCGGACTGGCCGGCATACGCGAACGCGTGCTGGCCAACCAGGGCCGGCTCGACCTCGGGCGCGGCGAGGAAGGCGGACTGTCGCTGGTGGCGCGCTTCCCTTTGCCGCCGGCGGTGCAGGCAGGCGCAGCGCAGGCGGGCCGCGCGCTTACTGTATGAGCCCGTGGTCCTTCGCGTAGCGCTGCAACTCGATTGACGAGCTGACGCCGAGTTTCTTGCGGATGTTGGCCTGATAGTTCGATGCCGTCTTCGGGCTCAGGTGCAGCCGCGCGCTGATGCTTTCGATATTTTCGCCATTGGCCAGCATCATCAGCACTTCAAACTCGCGCGGCAGCAGTTCATTGTGGGGCAGGTTCGGCGCGGTCAGTTCGTCGAGGTCGGCGCGCAGCGCCGGGGCGACCGGCCGCCCGCCGCGCATCGCCTGGTGGATCGCATCGATGATCTCGTCCGGCGCCATGCTCTTGGTCAGGTAGCCGCAGGCGCCCAGCCGCAGCGCCTGGTTGGCGATCGACGCATTCTCGTGCATCGAGAAAATCAGCACCCGCTGCGCCGGATAGCGGCTGAGGATGCGGCGCAGTGATTCAAAGCCGCCCTGGCCGGGCATCGACAGATCCATGATCACCACGTCCACCGGCACATGGTCCAGCAGCGCATACGCATCCTCGCCGCTGGCCGCCTCCGCTGCCACCTGCAGGCCGGGATCAAGTTCGATATAACGTTTGTAACCAGCTCGCACGACCGCGTGGTCGTCGACCAGCATGATGGTGGTTTTCCGGGGAAGCGTCATGGCTGTGGGAATAATTGCGGCGAGCTGCATGTTACAGAAGAACGAAACATAAAAAAACGGGCGATGCCATCGGCATCGCCCGATGCACATCGAATCCGTGGGGGAAGGTCTCGATGGTGCCAAGAGAGGGAATCGCCGAAACAGGAAGCAACTGCGTCGACCGGGTCAACTGTATCTGCCGACCCGTCGCAGGTAAACAGGAAAACTTCCCGAGTCATCGGGAAGAATGCCCGCCCGCTTGTGCGCGCTCGGCGCGTCAATTCATTCGCGGCCGCGTGATGCGGTGAACCGGCATCCCGGCACAGGCTGCGATTTTTGATCAGGCAAAAGTCACGCACAGTGCGCCGGGATGCCGATGCCATGCTGCACGAAGCGGAAACGCCGGGTCAGAAGTTTTGAACTGATGCAAGCGCAAAGTCGCCTTCGGCAACGGTCGATATGCCCGTCAGCGTGGCAATCATCACGGCCGCGTTTGCGCCGCTGCCATCCGCGTCATAGAAGACACGGATATCCGCGCCGCTCGTGTCGACCTTGATGAACGAAGTTGCGGTGCCGGCCGTGTCGATGCCGCTCAGGTCGCCGATGAGTACGTTTGCCGAAGTCATGTCGCCCTTGGCAAGCGCGACCAGCGAATCGAACGTGTCTTCGAGCGCGGTAGTGGCCTCGACGCGGAAGACGATTTTATCCACGCCCGACGTAAAGTCGGTGATCGTGTCGGCGTCCGCGGCAACGAGTGCGCGATCCGTCGCGCTGTAGCTGATCACGCCATTCGCGGTCCCGCTGTCGCGCGCGTATTCGCGAATGGTCTGGAAAACGAATTTGTCTGCACCCGAACCGCCGGTCAGCGTGTCGTTGCCGCCATTGCCGATCAAAATATCGGCCATTGTCGTGCCGATAAATTTCTGGGTATTGCCGTTGCCGTCAAACGTCAATCCATTTTTGGTGACGCCGGAAGCGTTGATCACCACATTGTTGACGCTGTTCCCTGTCATGCCGCCCGACGCGGTCGATTGATTGGATACGGTATTGGCTCGCGCAAACAGGTAATGCCCGTCCCGCAATTGCAGGCAGGTGCTTTCATCCGCATCCTTGCTGATCGTGCCGCCGACTTCGACTTTCTCCATGCCGATGAAATTCTGGTCGTTCAGGACGACCGTGCCGTTCGCATCGCCGGTGGCGCCGGCGCCGCCAGTCACGCGCAAGGTGTCGAAACCGGCGCCGCCCCTGATGATGTCGAATTTGCCGGCATAGTCGGTGGCATTCGTGATGCCGTTGGTTACGCCGGTGCGCGCACCTTCGGCCGCCGAGATGATCCACTCCGCTTTGCCATCGTCGGCCTTGCTGGTGGTGCCGGACACACCTGTTCCGAAGCCGCCGATCGTGAAGATGTCATTCCCGTCGCCCCCGTCAAGGCTGTCCGCGCCGCCATGGCCGCTCAGCAGGTCATTGCCGCCAAAGCCCTGGTACGAATCATTGCCAAGGCGCATGGTCGCATTGTCGACGCCGTCGGTGCCAAGCACCGCTTCGCCTGCGCCGCCATATTCATTCGCGCCATCGAATCGGAGGTAACGGCCAAGCGGAATCGCATTGCCGTCATCGTCGCCGGACAGGCCGCGTCCGTCGTAGACGACATCCACGTTCCTGAAGACGTTGGCAAACGAGTAGTCGTCCAGTTGCACGTCGGCCTGCACATAGCTGTCGCCGACTGCCGGTGTCTGGATGCCTTCGGCTTCATATTGAATGTCGAAGGTGACTTTTTCAGCCCTGCCTCCGGCAACCCCGCAGAACACGACGCCGGTATTGACGGCCCCGCGGTCCGCATAATTTTCAATGGCGTCGAAGACGTCGGCGGACAACCTGATGTTCACGCCGCTGGCCAGCTGCACGGTTTCGATGTTGCTGAAAAATCCTCCCAGCGCAGCGTAATCGCCCGACTTTCTGAACCAGAGGATGTCGTGGGCGTTATAGCCGCTGGCGGTCGTCGCATTGGTATCGATACTGGTCGGCGCACCGGGCCGGTAGGCCAGCGTCAACTGGCGATCCGTCGCATAAGACAGGGCGGTAGCGATGTCGTTGCTGGTGGTGCCGGTCGCAGCGGTTGCCCCTGAGTTGTTCAGGCCTGAGGTCATCCCGTCGATCGAGATTCCGCCACGAATTGCGCCCGAAATTTCGAAAACATCCGAACCGGACGTCCCCGTGAAAGTGCCGCCCGTGATGCTGGTTTTTATAATCTTTACTGCCGCAGTCATGTCTCCGTGAACCTCAGTGAATTTAAAGAGCAACCACGTTGGCAGAGGGAAATGTGAATGTCATTAGGAAGAATTCACAAGCTGCATTGGCCTGAGCGCGTGCGGAACCGGTCATCATCCCGGCATGGGGAACGCCGTTTCGCACTCGCTGGCTCGCAGGAAAATTGCGGTGAAATTTGTCTTGCGCGATGGGTTCAGATCCATCGCTGCAGCCGTGGTTTTCGCGCGCTCGATCCGCAGCCATCCGGAGAAACGGGCGATGCCGCAGTACTGCGCGATAGCGCGCCGGTACGAACGAGGGCGGTCGGCCGACACGGGGGAGATATCGCCGAAGCAGAAAGCCGCTGCCGCGACAGGGGCGGAATTTGTTCGCATCCTTGTCGGAAAGGATAGGGAAAAATTCCCGGTCTATGGCGCAAGACGATGGTTTGCAGGCCGGTTGCAGCCTATATATCGGGAATAATTCCCAACCGAGTTTCAGACAAACCCTCGTAAAATCACGCCGCTAACACCGCGCCGACGACGCTGCGCCTTCGCTGCCAGGCAGTCGGAATATTGGTACAAATAATGAAATTGGGGATGACAGATGAATTCAATGATGCCGCGCGCTTTTCGTCTCAGCGCGATTGCATTGTCGGTGGCGGGGCTGTTCGCCGTGCCGGTCCTGCATGCGGAGGATCAGGACGAGGGCAGGAAAGAAAAGACTCTGAGGGAAGTCGAAGTGGTCGCCACCTCGCCGCTGCCGGGCATCGGCATCGAGGAAGACAAGCTGCCGTATGAAGTCCAGAGCGTCACCGCCGAGGACATCGCGCGCGGCCAGACCATGAACCTGACTGATTACATGGCGCGCAACCTGTCCGGCATTACGATCAATGAAGTGCAGGGCAGCCCGTTCCAGGCCGACATCGCGTATCGCGGTTTCCGCCTGTCGAGCATCCTCGGTTCCGCGCAGGGCCTGTCGGTCTACCTCGACGGCGTGCGCGTCAACGAACCCTTCGGCGACGTCGTCAACTGGGACATGATTCCCGAGGCGGCGATCGGCAACGTGACCCTGGTGCCCGGTTCCAACCCGATCTACGGCCTGAACACCCTCGGCGGCGCGCTCGCATTCACCACCAAATCCGGCCTGACCGCGCCCGGCACGGAACTGAAAGTGCAGGCCGGCAGCTTTGGCCGCAAGCGCATCGACGTGTCTCACGGCAGCAAGGATGACGACGGTTACCATCGTTTCATCAGCGCGACCGCGTTCGACGAGAACGGCTGGCGCGATTATTCGGCAGGGACGCTCGGCAACGTGTTCGCGAAGATCGGGCGCCAGCAGAACGACAGCAACTGGGACCTGTCGCTGGTGGTCGCGCGCAGCGCGCTGCTCGGCAATGCGCTGCTGCCAAGCCGTAACTACGGACCCGAGGGTGAGGACAGCCCGACCGGCAGCATGTACGAACGCAAGCGCGACTGGATCTACACGCATTCGGACAAGACCTGGAACGACCTGAACATGCTGACGTTCAATTTCCAGCGCCTGCTGAATGACAGCACCGAGCTGTCGGCAATGGCTTATGTCCGTCAGGGCAAGCGCCGCGCGTACAGCGGCGACGCCGAGCGCGAGGAATCGTCGACGGTGCCCGGCACCTACGAGGACGAGGCCGTCGTCAACTACAACAACAGCCGGCAGACCAGCTACGGCGGCAGCGTCAACTACACGCGCCTGCTGACCGCGCACCAGCTGACCCTCGGCGCCAGCGCAGATGCCAGCAATATTCGCTACGGCGCATCGCAGGCGGAATGCGAAGGCCTGAGCGACAGCCGTTCGCCGGTGGATTGCGACGAACGCGTGCGGACGTCCGGCGTGACCGGCAAGACGACGGCGCTGGGCATCTACGCGTCCGACACCTGGACCATGAACGAGCGCACCTTCGTGACCGGCGCGGCGCGTTTCAACCATGCGACCGTGGCGAACACGATCACGAACTACGAAGACGGCGTCGGCACCGCGCGTCCGCGCGAAAGCTTCACCTACAACAGCCTGAACCCGTCGGTGGGCATCAGCTACAAGGCGGCACCGGCGGTCACGCTGTTCGGCAACATCGGTCAGAGCAACCGCGTGCCGACCGTGATCGAGCTCGGCTGCGCCGACCCGAACGAACCCTGCCGTCTGCCGACCGGCCTGCAGGCCGACCCGTACCTGAAGCAGGTGATTGCGCGCACCATCGAGTTCGGCACGCGCTGGCGCCTGGCGGAATCGGAGTTCACCGCGTCGGTCTACCGTTCGGAAAACAAGGACGACATCCTGTTCCGCGCAGTCTCGGTGACCGGCCTCGGCTACTTCAGCAACTTCTCGCGCACGCGGCGTCAGGGCATCGACCTGTCCGCGCGCACCGAAATCGGCGCGGTCAGCCTGCATGCGAGCTACAACTACCTCGACGCGACCTATCAGGATGACGGCGAGCTGTTCGGCGGCGAGCGCAACATCAGCGTGCGTCCGGGCACCCGCATCGCCGGCCTGCCGAAGCACACGATCCGTGTCGGCGCCGACTGGCGCGCGCAGCCGAAGCTGGTGGTCGGCGGCACCGTGCTGGCAACCTCCAGCCTCGTCTCGCAGGGCAACGAGGACGGCCTGATCGGCGATGGCGAGAAGGTCAATGCCAGCGTGAAGGGCTACGCGATCATGAACCTGCACGCGAATTACGAGGCGAGCAAGGGCATGGACTACTTTGTCCGCATCAATAACGTGTTCGATACCCGCTTCGAAACGTACGGGATGATGGCGCTGAACATGTTCGACCAGAACGGCAACCAGTACAGTTCGCCGACATCGGCGCCGACGGTCAGCCGCTTCATCGCGCCGGGCGCGCCGCGCAATTTCATGGTGGGCCTGCGCTATCGTTTCTGACGTGACGCTGCCTGCGGGACGCCATCAGGCGCTCCCGTGAGCAAGGAAAACGGCGGCCCGCGGGCCGCCGTTTTCGTAGGACGCGCGGCTCCCGCCGCGGCTTATTTCAGGATCCGGATCGCCTTCACGTCGATCTCGACCGAGTGCAGGAAATCCTTTTCCACCTCGCCGGTGATCTCGACCTTCGTCTTGTCGTCGAACGGCTCGGTCGGCATCACGTCATCATCGATTTCGATGCGGATCTCGCCGCTGGCGTCGCGGAACAGGTATTTTTCCCAGCCGACCTTCCTGACCACGTTGCCGGTCAGCGTGACGCGCTGGTCGTCGCGGCCGCGCTTGCGCACGTCGGCCACCGTGGCCACCGGCCCCTGCGGCGCTGCCCTGGCTGCGCGACCGCCCGGCCCCTGGTATTGCGCGTGCGCGGACAGGGCGATGCCGGCGCCCAGTGCGACCGCCAGCGCGACAGCGATTCCCGACTTGTTCATGCAGCCTCCCGATCGTCTGGTGAAGGAAAAATGCTTATGCATCTTGGCACATTTCTGCTGGCGAGGGCAATCGGCGGCCGGCGTTTTCCGGCGCCGGCACCTTCCGCGGACTTGTGCCGGTGCCAAGCGGGAATTCCATAACTTTCAAGGCCTTGCCGCCATTCCCGATCGCGCCCCTTTGCTAGAATGGCAGGCTTTTGCGGTCGCCAGAACCGCAGGCTGACAACCCTTACGGAGACCCGTGCATGTCCTCACCGCTGATGCTCGAAATCGACCAGTCGCTGGCCGTCATCACCTTCAACACGCCGGAACGTGCGAACGTGCTCGACCTTGCGATGGCGCGCGCGTTCGCGGCAGCGGTCGAGCAGATCGCCGGCGACGCCTCGGTGCGCGCCGTGCTGATCACGGCAGCGGGCAAGCATTTCTGCGCCGGCGGCGACATCAAGGCCTTCGCGGACACCTCGCGTCCGCTGACGGAGATCCTGCAGGAACTGCTGGACCCCGTGCATGAAGCGATGAAGATGCTGACGCTGTTGCCGGTGCCCGTCGTGTGCGCGATCAATGGTCCGGTCGGCGGCGGCGGCATCGGCTTCGCGCTGTGCGGCGACATCGTGCTGGCGGCTGAGTCGATGAAGCTGCGCGGCGGTTATTCGGCGATCGGGCTCACGCCTGATGTCGGTGGTTCATGGTTCGTCACCCGCCGTGCCGGCGCGGCGAAGGCGAAAGAAGTCTTCCTGACCAACCGGCCTTTCCCGGCCGCCGAATGCCGCGACATCGGCCTGGTCGATCAGGTCTATCCGGATTCCGAACTGCCGCATGCGGCGCGCAAGCTCGCGCAGCAACTCGCGCAGGGACCGGCGCAGGCGCAGGCGCGCATCAAGTCGCTGATCGAGTCGGCGCAGCACCACGGGCTGCACAGCCATTTCGATCTGGAGCGCGACGCCATGTTTGCGTCCGGCGCGACCGAAGACGGTCGCGAGGGCATTCGCGCATTCATGGAAAAGCGCGCACCGAAATTCCAGTGACCCGGCGCCGCGTGCAAGCCGGACAGCACAAGCAACACTACAAGCCAAGAAGAGAACGAGGAGACACATGAAAGCCGTCGTATGCAAGGCCTGGGGCCTGCCTGAAACCCTGGTCGTCGAAGACTTGCCTGAACCGCAGCCGAAGGCCGGCGAAGTGCTGGTCGACATCGAGGCCGCCGGCGTGAATTTTCCCGACGTGCTGATCATCCAGAACAAGTACCAGTTCAAGCCCGAGCTGCCTTTCACGCCCGGCAATGAACTGGCCGGCACCGTGCGCGCGGTCGGCGACGGCGTGACCGAGCTGAAGGTCGGCGACCGTGTGTTCGGCTATGTGCCGCACGGCGCGTTTGCGCAGCAGATCGTCGCGCCGGCCAGCGCGCTGATCCGCATGGCCGATACGATGGACTTCGACACCGCTGCGGCGCTGACGCTGACCTATGGCACCTCGCACCATGCGGTGGTCGATCGCGCGTTGCTGCAGGCCGGCGAAACCATGCTGGTGCTCGGCGCGGCCGGCGGCGTCGGCCTGGCCGCGATCGAGATCGGCAAGGCGCTCGGCGCGAAGGTGATCGCGGCCGCGTCCACCGATGAAAAGCTGGCAGTCTGCCGCGAGCACGGCGCCGACGAGACCATCAACTACAGCACGGAAGACCTGCGCGAAGGCATCAAGCGCTGCACCGGCGGCAAGGGTCCGGACGTGATCTATGATCCGGTCGGCGGCAGCTATACCGAGGCGGCATTCCGCTCGATCGCCTGGCGCGGCCGTCACCTGGTGATCGGTTTTGCGAACGGCGAGATTCCGAAGCTGCCGCTGAACCTGCCGCTGCTCAAGGGCGCGTCGGCGGTCGGCGTGTTCTGGGGCGACTTCATCCGTCGCGAGCCGGCGAAGCACACGGCCGCGATGCAGGAACTGATGCGCTGGCATGCGTCCGGCAAGATCCGCCCGCATGTGTCGGCCACCTATGCGCTCGCAGAAACGCCGCAGGCGCTGCTGGACATGGCCTCGCGCAAGGTGACCGGCAAAATCGTGATCCGGACACGTACATGAAGAGCCAGCCGAAGGTCTATGCGATCGAGGGCGTGGTTCCGGTGATCCACCCGACCGCGTTCGTGCACCCGACCGCCGTGCTGATCGGCGACGTCATCATCGGGCCGGGCTGTTATGTCGGCCCGAACGCCTGCCTGCGCGGCGACTTTGGCCGGTTGATCATGGAAGAGGGCGCGAACCTGCAGGATACCTGCGTGGTGCATGGCTTTCCCGGCAGCGACACCGTGATCGAGGTCGACGGTCATATCGGCCACGGCGCGGTGATCCACGGCGCCCGCATCGGCCGCAATGCGCTGGTCGGCATGAATGCGGTGGTGATGGACACCGCGGTGATCGGCGAGTCCTCGATCGTCGCAGCGATGGCCTTCGTGAAGACCGGCATGCAGGTGCCGCCGAAGAGCCTGGTCGTGGGCGCGCCGGCGAGGGTGGTGAGAGAATTGACCGACAAAGAAATAGCGTGGAAGCGCAAGGGGACACTGGAGTACCAGAAGCTGGCCGTGCAATGCCTGCGCGAGATGGAGGAAGTGGCGCCGCTGACGGAAGTCGAACCGGACCGCCGTCGCTTGCGCATCGACAATCCGCAGGACATGGCCAAACCGAAAACCGACGGAGCTGACTGAAGAACCATGGATTACCAGACCCTCGAGATCGTGCGCGACGGCCATGTCGCCACGGTCTGGTTGAACCGCCCCGACGTTCGCAACGCTTTCAATGAGCAGTCGATCGCCGAGCTGACGCACGCATTCCGCACGCTCGAGCGTGAGCGCGCGGTGCGCGCGATCGTTCTGGGCGCGCGCGGCACCGCGTTTTGCGCAGGCGCCGACCTGAACTGGATGAAGAAGATGGCCGGCTACTCCGAAGAGGAGAACCGCGCCGACGCGCAGGCGCTGGCCCACATGCTGCATGTCATCTATGCGTGCGGCAAGCCGACGGTCGCGCGCGTGCAGGGCGACTGCTATGCGGGCGGCATGGGGCTGGTGGCCGCGTGCGACATCGCGGTGGCGGCCGACGGCGTCGAATTCTGCCTGTCCGAGGTGAAGCTGGGGCTGATCCCGGCCACGATTGCGCCGTATGTGATGCGCGCGATGGGCGAGCGAGCCGCGCACCGCTATTTCCTGACCGCCGAACGCTTTCCCGCATCGGATGCGCTGCGCATCGGTTTCGTCCATGAACTTGTGCCGGGCGACGAGCTCGACGCCGCGGTTGCGCGCCTGACCCATCACCTGGCGGCCGGCAGCCCGCATGCGCATGACGAATGCAAGCGTCTGCTGCGCGACATCGGCGGCGAGACCATCGATGCAGCGCTGATCGCCGACACCGCGCGCCGCATCGGCGAGATCCGCGTGTCGCCGCAGGGCCGCGAAGGCATCCAGTCCTTCCTCGAGAAACGCAAGCCTTCGTGGCTGACTGACTAAGGCTTTTGAATGTCTGAAACATCCCCGCTGTTGTCCGGCCTGCAAGCCAGGCTGGACGCACTCGGGCAGCAGCACCTGATCCGGCAGCGCCGGCTGGTCGAGACGCCGCATGCGCCGGCGATGACGGTCGACGGTCGCGCGATGCTGGCGTTCTGCAGCAATGATTATCTCGGCCTGGCCGCCGATGCGCGCGTGGTCGAGGCCTTGCGCGACGGCGCGCTGCGCTATGGCGCCGGCAGCGGTGCGTCGCACCTGATCTCCGGGCACTCGGCCGCGCATGCAGCGCTGGAGGACAGGCTGGCGGATTTCCTGTCGCCGCATGTGCCGTCCGCGCGCGCGCTGTATTTCTCCACCGGCTACATGGCCAACCTCGCGGTGCTGTCCGCGCTGGCCGGCAAGGATGCCGAGATCTTTTCCGAAGAGCTCAACCATGCGTCGCTGATTGACGGCGCGCGGCTGGCGCGCGCGACGCTGCGCGTCTATCCGCACAAGGACCTGGCGCAGCTTGAAACGCTGCTGCGGCAAAGCACGGCCGCGGACAGGCTGGTCGTGACCGACAGCGTGTTCAGCATGGACGGCGACATCGCCCCGCTGCATGAACTGCTGGCGCTGTGCGAGCGCCACGGCGCGTGGCTGGTAGTTGACGATGCGCACGGCTTCGGCGTGCTCGGCGAAAGCGGCCGCGGCGTGCTCGAGCAGCTGGCGCTGTCGTCGCAGCAGCTGGTCTACGTCGGCACGCTCGGCAAGGCCGCCGGCGTGGCCGGCGCGTTTGTCGCCGCCCATGCGACCGTGGTCGAATGGCTGGTGCAGCGCGCCCGCCCGTACATCTACACGACCGCCGCGCCGCCGGCGGTCGCGCATGCGCTGCTGGCGAGCCTTGACATCATCAGCGGCGATGAAGGCCGGCAGCGGCGCGCCCGGCTGCAACAGCTGATCAGCCGGCTGCGCGAGCGGCTGGCGCTGAAGCGCTGGACGCTGTTGCCGTCGGAGACGCCGATACAGCCGGTCGTCATCGGCGACAACGCGCAGACGATGGCTGCCGGTGCCGCGCTGCTTGCGCGCGGCTTCTGGGTCGGCGCAATCCGTCCGCCGACCGTGCCGCAGGGCACTTCGCGGCTGCGCATCACGCTGTCGGCCGCGCATACGCTCGCGCAGGTGGATGCGCTGGCCGATGCCTTGCTCGGGATCGAAGCCGCCGCCATGCAGAGCGAGGGCGCATGATGACGACACTGCAGAGCACGGGCAGCAATCCGCAGTTCGCCTGCTTCATTGCCGGCACCGATACCGGCGTCGGCAAGTCGCTGGTGTCGGCCGCCTTGCTGCACGCGCTCGGCCAGGCCGGGCTGCCGGCGGTCGGCATGAAGCCCCTTGCGGCCGGCGCGGAACTGCGCGACGGCGTGCTGTGGAACGAGGATGTGGCGCTGCTGGCGTCCGAATCGACGCTGGCGCTGCCGCAGTCGATGACCACTTCCTATCTGTTGCGCGAAGCCTGTGCGCCGCATGTGGCGGCGAAGCTTGAGAACGTGCAGATCGATCCGGCGGTGCTGGTCGACGCTTACCGGCAGGTCGCCGCGCAGGCGCCGGCGGTGGTGGTGGAGGGCGTCGGCGGTTTTCGGGTGCCGCTGACCGACGACTTTGATACGGCCGATTTTTCTGCTGCACTGCAACTTGATGTTATCCTCGTGGTCGGCCTGCGGCTGGGTTGCCTCAGCCATGCATTGCTGACCGCCGAAGCCATTGCGGCACGCGGCCTGCGGCTGGCCGGCTGGGTCGCGAACCAGATCGACCCGGCGATGCCGCATCAGGCCGACAATGTGCTGGCCTTGCAGGACAGGCTGTCCGCGCCGCTGCTGGGCGTGGTGCCCTGGATGGCGGTGCCGTCGCCGGCGCAGGCCGCCGGCGCAATCGATTTTTCCTTGCTGGATCGCTGGCCGAAGCCGGCGCGCTAGTCTTTTGTTTCTTGTATTGGGATTCCCGCATGTCGTCGCAAACCGTCGAATTTTTTGCCGCCTCGAAGAAGGTCGCCGACCTGGCGAAGGCGAACGAGACCTGGCCGGTGGCCGAGGTTGCCGCGCTGTTCGAGCTGCCGTTCAATGACCTGCTGTGGAAGGCCCAGCAGGTGCACCGCGCGAACTGGGACGCGAACGAGGTCGAGCTGGCCACGCTGCTGTCGATCAAGACCGGCGGCTGTCCGGAAAACTGCGGCTACTGCCCGCAGTCGGCGCACCATGACACCGGCGTGAAGGCCGAGAAGATGATGGCGGTCGACGAGGTGGTCGCTGCCGCGCAGGCCGCGAAGGACGGCGGCGCGACGCGTTTCTGCATGGGCGCCGCATGGCGCGCGCCAAAGGATCGCGACATCGACGCGGTCGAGGAGATGGTCAAGGCGGTCAAGGCGCTCGGTCTCGAGACCTGCGCAACGCTCGGCATGCTGAAGGAAGAGCAGGCGCAGCGCCTGGCGTCGGCCGGCCTCGACTACTACAACCACAACCTCGACACCGCGCCCGAGTTCTACGGCGAGATCATCACCACGCGCGACTATCAGGACCGGCTGGACACGCTCGGCCATGTGCGCGAGGCGGGCCTGAAGGTCTGCTGCGGCGGCATCGTCGGCATGGGCGAATCGCGCCTGCAGCGCGCCGGCCTGATCGCGCAGCTGGCCAACCTGAACCCGTATCCGGATTCGGTGCCGATCAATCACCTGGTCGCGGTCGAAGGCACGCCGCTGGCTGATCAGGCGCCGCTCGATCCGCTGGAATTCGTGCGCACCATCGCGGTGGCGCGCATCACGATGCCGAAGGCGCGCGTGCGCCTGTCGGCAGGCCGCCGCCAGCTGGGCGACGGCGTGCAGGCGCTGTGCTACCTCGCGGGCGCGAACTCGATCTTCTACGGCGACAAGCTGCTCGTCACCGGCAACCCGGAAGTGGAAGAGGATCGCGCATTGCTGGGCCGCCTCGGCATGCGCGGCAAGCAGGTCTAACTCAGCGCCTTCTGCAGGTCGAAGGGCTGGCCACGCCAGTTCTCGATCTGTCTTGCCGCGAGCTCGTTCAGGATGCGGAAGTCCTGCTCCTTGCGCGCCCGCTTGACCAGACGTTGCGCGACGTCGTGAGGCAGGACCAGCCTGCTGCCCATCGCTGACAGCAGCATCAGGATCAGCCCCATCGGAGAATTGCGCTCGATCGCTACCGACAGTGCCGACTCGCATGACGAAGTGTGTTGGTTCGGATCGGCGCCGTGACTGAGCAATACCCGAATCACTTCGACGCGGTTCAGAGCGGCCGCTTCCATCAGTGGCGTGAATTCACCGAACGCCGGCTCCGTGACCGAGAAGCCAGCCGCCAGCAGGCATTCGAGGCAGGCGGCGGCGTCGCGCCGCACGGCGGTCTGCATCAACGGGCGTTTCCACCACTGGCCGTCGGGCATCTTCTTCAGCAAAACGCACAGCGTCTGCACATCGTCGTGCATGCAGGCCAGTTCGGCCGGCAAGCCGATGGCGATGGACACTTGTACTGCCCCATGCCTGAGCAGCAGTTTGGCAATGTGCGTCCGCTTGTGCTGCGCTGCATGGTGCAGCGGCGTCATCCCATACTGTCCGCGCTGGTTCGGGTCGGAGCCTTTGCGCAGCAGTTGCTTCACGATCCCCGGATGCCCGGCCTCGATGGCAGCCTTCATGGCGGTAAATCCGCCCGTGGGCCGGAAATCGACGAGTATCTTGCCTGTCCTCTTCAGGATCATTTTCACCAGCGCCTGATCGCCCAGCGTGCAGGCGGCAATGAGCGGGGTGCCGTAGCCGTCGCAGGTGTTGACCCGGGCGCCGCAATGGATCAGCTGCCGCGCCGTCGTGACATCGCCAACGACACAGGCAGCATGTAATGCCGTTCGTCCGGACTTGCCACGCGCGTCAATGGCAATGCCACGGACGCTCAGCAGGAAGTCAACGATATCCGGACGCTTCATTTCGACCGCAGCGACCAGGGGGGTGCAACTCAGCGCCTGTATCGGCTGATTGACCAGCGACGGCTGGTCGGCGAGGATTTTTTTCAGGCGTTCAAGGCTGCCATCGACCAGCGCATCCTGAAGTGCGCGAGTAACCGGATTCGTGGTCGCCGAATCGCCATCGATGATGACAATCTCATCATCGGAGTCGCTTTCGTCCGAGAAGTGGCGTACTTCGGTCCGGTGTGCCGAGTTGGCCAGCTCGCTGATGGAATCGCCATCGCCGCGCGGATCGGGCGGCGCAAGCCGGTTCGCAATCGACGGCGTGGCGGTGATCGGTGTTTCGGTCGGCGTCTGTGCCGGCACTGGCGCAAGTGCCGGCGCGGCCAGGGGCATGACGACCGTGGTCAAGGTGGTCGGCAGGTTGGAGTTCGTGGAATGCATCGGATCGATCCTTGTCGTGCGGGATGTGGAGTGGGCTTGTACGGACGCTCATGCGTACAAAATCCGATGCCCTGTATCCGGGTCGTCCGTCGGGCTGGCGGCGAGGAAGCGCGCGCGATGCCATCGGTTGACGGATGCAGGGAAGCGCGCTGCCGGCTTTTCGCTGGCGAAAAAAAAGCCGGACAGGTGTCCGGCCATGTCGGGGGAGGGAGGGCGCAGGTCAGCGGAAGTTGCAGCCGAAGGGTTTGCGTGCGACCACGCCGATCAGGGCGGACTGCCCGCGGTGCTGCGTGCCTTCGTTGAGCACGTCGTCGTAGGACCGCAGTTCGCTGATGTCCATATCGCCGAAGGCTTCCTGCATCAGGTCCTCGGTGTACAGGTGATCGACGTTCGGCGGCCCGCCGGTCTTGTACTCCAGCTGTTTGGGCGTGTAGCCCTGCAGCAGCAGCAGGCCGTCGGGCTTCAGCGCCGACTTCATTCGCCTGAACAGGGCAGCACGCGTGTCGGGATCGGCGAACTGGATGAAGATCGCGACGACCGCATCATATTCGCCGACTTTCCACGCGAAGTCCTCGACCCCGGCGATCTGGTAATTCACCTGCACGCCAGCCTGCTGCGCGAGTTTCTCTGCCTTCGCCACGCCGACCGGCGAAATATCGAAGGCATCGACGGTCAGCCCGCGTTTCGCCATCCAGACGCTGTTGCGGCCTTCGCCGTCGGCGACGGCCAGCACGCGCATGCCGGGTTGCAGCAGATTCGCATGCGCGGCCAGCCAGGCGTTTGGCTCGGTGCCGAAGATGTAGCCGTCGGTCGAGAAACGCCCGTCCCAGGTCTCGCGCGGGTTCGAGAAGCCTTTGCCCATGCTCAGTTCGGGTTCGTGCTGTCGACCTGGCAGGTACGGACGCCCAGCAGCGTGTACGCGGGGCAGAAGCGGAAGACGCCGGTCAGGATCGGAACGATGCCGATCCAGCCCCACGGGCCGATCGAGCCTGCGAGGGTAAGGGCGATCAGGACCACGCCGACGATGATGCGAAGTGCACGGTCAAGATTTCCGACATTGGCTTTCATGAGGCCTCCTTGGTGGGATCAGTGGGGTGACTGCTGCTTGCCGTCGCGGCGTGGCGCATGCCAGAACCGGTCTGCAATTTCGAATATTGCCATGCCAGCAATCATTGCGGCCACGAAAATCGCTGCCTTCGGATTGCCGGTGCCGAGCGTGGTCAGTCCGGGACCCGGGCAGAAGCCCGCCATGCCCCAGCCGATGCCGAACAGCAGGCTGCCGCCGATGAGGCGCAGGTCGATGTCGCGCTTCGTCGGCAGGCGCATCGCGCCGCCAAAGAAATTCGCGCTGCGCTTGTGCGCAAAGCGGAAGGCGACGACGCCGACCAGGATTGCGCCGCCCATCACGAAGGCCAGCGACGGATCCCAGCTGCCGGCGATGTCGAGGAAGCCGATCACCTTCGACGGGTCGGTCATGCCGGCAAGGATCAGGCCGACGCCAAAAATCAGGCCGATGATGAAGGAGGAAATGGTGTCGAAATGCTGGCGCATGGTTTTCTCCGAATCAGGACAGGTGGCGCATCACGAACACGATGCCGACGCCGGCGGCCATGAAGGCCAGCGTGGCCACCAGCGAGCGCGGCGACAGCCGCGACAGACCGCAGACGCCGTGGCCGCTGGTGCAGCCGCCGCCGTAACGGGTGCCAACGCCGACCAGCAGCCCGGCAGCGAGCAGGGTGCCGGTGTCGGCGTCTATGGTCGGCGCCTGGTAGGGCATGAACTGGTACACCAGCGCGGGCGCGACGATCAGCCCGAGCAGGAAGGCAAGGCGCCAGCGCACGTCGCCGGCCGCCGGACGCAACAGTCCGCCGAGGATGCCGCTGATGCCGGCAATGCGGCCGTTGGCCAGGACAAACAGCGCCGACGCGACGCCGATCAATATGCCGCCGAGCAGCGACAGTCCGGGGGTGAAGTTCGGGTCAATGTTCATGTCAGTTTCCTGCGTTGGGGTTGCAATACAAGCCGTACAGCACATCAAGGATGGTCAGCACCTTGCTGCTGGCGATCCGGTAGTAAATCTGCTTGCCTTCGCGGCGGGTCTCGACCAGCGCTTCCTCGCGCAGCACCGCGAGCTGCTGCGACAGCGTCGGTTGCTGGATGTCCAGCAGCTCCTCGAGCTCGCCGACGCGCCGTTCGCCCTGCGACAGCTGGCAGAGCAACAGCAGCCGGTCGGGGTTGGACATCACGCGCATCAGCGCGCAGGCCTGGTTGGAAGCCGCGCGCAGCGCGGGCAGGTCAAATTCGGTTGCGGCGTTCACGATCAGCTCAGGTTGCTTCGAATACCAACACTATATACCAAAACAAAATATGTTTCAGTAAAGTGTTCGGCGCAACAAACGCCGGGGCGAGAAGGGCAAGGCTGGGGGAGGGAGGGGCGGTGCGGTGGGGGACTTCGTTCGTTGAACCCGGGCCGCAGGCCCGGGTTCAACGGCAAGGCAGCGCCAGGACGACTGGCGGCTTCGTCAGGATTACTGCTTTTCCGACGCTTCCTTCTTTTCTTTTTTGACCTTCACTTTCTTTTCCTTCTTCACCGCCTCAGCCTGTTCCGGCTCCGGTTCCCAATAGACCGGCGGCGGCGCGTTCGGATCGGTTTTCGGCGGGGCGCCTGCGATCGATGCGGGGGCGATCGCTGCCGACATCAGCAGGGCGATCAGGGAAGTGGACAGTTTTTTCATGTTGCTTCTCACTCTTGTTGCTGGGTTAAACAAAAAATCAGGTTTTCGACAGCGCCTGGTCGATGTCCCACAGGATATCGTCCACCGACTCGATGCCGACCGCGAGCCGGATCAGGTCCGGCGGCACGCCGGCCGCCAGCTGCTGCTCCTCCGACAATTGCCGGTGCGTGGTCGACGCCGGATGAATCACCAGCGTCTTCGCATCGCCAATGTTGGCCAGGTGCGACAGGAACTCGACATTCTCGATGAATTTCTGTCCGGCTGCAGCACCGCCCTTGATGCCGAACGACAGCACCGCGCCGGCGCCCTTCGGCAGGTATTTTTTCGCAAGCTCGTGGTACTTGTTGTTGGCCAGCCCCGGGTAATTTACCCACGAGACTTTCGGATGTTCGCTGAGGAACTGCGCAATCTTCAGCGCATTGCTGCAGTGGCGCTCCATCCGCAGGTGCAGCGTCTCCACGCCCTGCAGCAGCATGAAGGCGCTCATTGGCGACAGCACCGGGCCGAAGGTGCGCATGCCTTCCATCCGGCATTTCATCGTGAAGCCGAAGTCGCCGAAAGTCTCGTAGAAGCGCACGCCGTGGTAGCCCTCGGACGGCTCGGTCATCGTCGGGAATTTGCCATTGCCCCAGTTGAACTTGCCGGACTCGACGATGACGCCGCCCATCGTCGTGCCGTGGCCGCCGATGAACTTGGTCGCCGAATGCATCACGACCGCCGCACCCCATTCAAACGGACGGCACAGGTAGGGGCTGGCGAAGGTATTGTCGACGAAGAGCGGCAGGTCATGCGCATTGGCGATCGCCGCGACTTTTTCGATGTCAAGCACGTTCATCGACGGGTTGCCGATGGTTTCGGCGTAGAGCAGCTTCGTCTTCGGCGTGATCGCACGCGCGAAATTCTCCGGGTCTTCGCTGTCGACGAAGATGGTGTTGATGCCGAGCTTGCGGAAATTGACCGACAGCTGCGTGTGCGTGCCGCCGTACAGCGTGCGAGCGGCGACGATCTCGTCGCCGGCCTGGCAGAGGTTCAGCATGGCGATCATCTGCGCGGCCATGCCGCTGCCGGTTGCCAGCGCCGCGCGGCCGTTTTCGAGCGCGGCGATGCGTTCCTCCAGCACCGCCACCGTCGGGTTCGACAGCCGCGAATAGACATTGCCGAAGGTCTGCAGGTTGAACAGGCTGGCCGCATGTTCAGCGCTGTCGAAAACGTAGGAGGTGGTCTGGTAGATCGGCACCGCGCGCGAGCCGGTGGCCGCATCGGGAATCTGGCCCGCATGCAGGCACAGCGTGTCGAAGTCGTAGACGTGGTCTTTTGCCATGGTCGTTCCGGGTGGGACAGTAGGAGGGGTCAGACAGGGCGGCGCGCGGAAATCACTTTCGTGTTCACGCCAAACCAGCCGAGGCCGCCGAACAGCCGTGCGTATTCGATCTTCACGCAGCGGTCCATCACCACCTCGAGCCCGGCGTCTGCGGCGATGCGCGCGGCCTCGTCATTGATCACGCCGATCTGCATCCACAGCACTTTGGCGCCGATATCGACGGCTTCTCGCGCGATCGGCACGCAATCCTGCGGTTTGCGGAACACATCAACGATGTCGACCTGTTCCGGGATCGACTTCAGGTCCGGATAGCATTTCTCGCCAAGTATCTCGTCGTACTTCGGATTGACCGGGATGATGCGGAAGCCGTGCTCCTGCATGTATTTCGCGGCGAAATAGGACGGACGGAACCAGTCGGCCGACAGGCCGACGACCGCGATGGTGTGGTTCTCCTTCAGTATGCGCCGCAGTTGCGCGATCGTGCTCACGGCTGTCTCCTCGTAATTGCGCAAAAGCTGACATGGGCCGCGGGGGCGGCACACGGTCTGACAATTGTAACGGTCGGAGCAGGCCCCGGATTTGGCTGTTTAAAAGGGGGCGAGCGGCCGTCCGGGCCCGGAAATCCCTGAATTTTCGCGTATTTGTGATTTCCTGTTCGCTGCCCGGCGAATTGACAGTCGGGACTGCAATATGTTCCAATTCAGAAAGCTTACGGCACGCCAATTTGCCTGTTTAATTATAATTTCTACTGGGCAATTGTCGCGCTGAGTCCGGTTTTCCTCCCCCATACCCATGCGTCCGGTCAATCCCATCATCGGCAACAGCCCGCCTGTCCGGGAAATTCGCAAGCTGATCGAAACCATCGCTGATTCGACCGCCACCGTGCTGGTCACCGGCGAGTCGGGCACGGGCAAGGAACTGG
>CAYZXP010000026.1:0-15775 GCA_964482415.1 uncultured Bifidobacterium sp.
GCGGAAGCCGTGCGGGCTGTCCGGCCATGCCTGCGCCGGATCGTGCGCGGCGTGTGCCACGCCGAGCACGCGCAGCCCGCGGGCGGCCAGCCGCTCGGCGTCGCGCGCCACCTGCGCGGCGTGCGCGGCAGGCAGCGCGCACAGCGCAGCCACGGCCTCCGGCGCGCCCTTGATCGCGACGACCGCCGGTTCGTCGCCGGCGCCGCCGTGCCACGCATGCGTCATCGCCGGCAGCTGCGGCGACAGTTCGTACTCGCAGGCCAGCGTCCAGCCCGGCGGCAGCGCGTGAACGACGCCGGCGTCGGCGGCGCGCCGCAGGATCGCCTTTTCCATCGCATCGTGCGGTTCGGTCTCGCTGGCCAGCAGCGCATGCCGCAACAGTTCGGCCTGCGCCGCCGACAGCCGGCCGGTCGCGTCCGATGCCTGTGCGTGATCCTCACCGTCGGGCAGCAGCGCGACCACGTCCATCCGGTTCTGCGTGATCGTGCCGGTCTTGTCGACGCACAGGACCGAGGTCTCGCCGAGCGTCTCGATCGCATCGAGGCGGCGCGTCAGCACGTCGAGGCGCGCGAGGCGACGCGCGGCGAAAGCGAAGAAGATGATCATGATCACCGCGAATTCCTGCGGCAGCAGCGACATCGCCAGCGCGATGCCGGCCAGCGCCGATTCGGCAACGCCGCCGCGCACCCACCAGTACGTGGCAGCCAGCGCGAACGCCAGCAGCACGCCGACGACGGCAATGCGGCGCGTCAGCGTGGCCATTTCGCGGCGCAGCGGCGACGACTCGAGCGTGATCTCGGCCAGCGATTCACCGATGCGGCCCATCTCGGTGCGGCTGCCGATGGCGCTCACGCGCACCATGCCCTGGCCCTGCGCGACCAGCGTGCCCGCATGCACGGCGTCGCCGGCGACGCGCGCGACCGGCACAGATTCGCCGGTCAGCAGCGATTCGTCGATCGCCAGGTCATGCGACTCCAGCAGCTCGCCGTCGGCCGGCACCCGGTCGCCCTCGCCGAGCAGCAGCAAGTCCTCGCGCACCACTTCATGGCCGGCGATGCGCTGCGGCCGGCCGTCGCGGATCACCAGCGCGCGCGGGCTCGACAGCTCGCGCAGCGCGGCCAGCGCATTGTCGGTGCGGCGCTCCTGGAAGATGGTGATCGCCATGATCGCCAGCACGAAGCCGGTCAGCACCATCGCCTCCGCATGATCGCCGATCAGCAGGTAGACCGCGCCGGCGGCAAGCAGCAGCAGGAACATCGGCTCGCTGGCGACTTCGACGACGATCGCGTGCAGCGCGCGCTGTTGCGACGCCTGCGGCACGTTCGGTCCTTCATCGGCGAGCCGGCGCGCGGCGGTCGCCGAGCTGAGTCCCTGCGGTGGGTTGCGTTCGGTCATGTCGTTGGCCACGTTTATGGAAGTTGTACTCGATTACAATGGTTGCATCATCTGACGTTTCGGGCAAAGCAATCGATGAAGCTTACCTTCCTTGGCGCTGCCGGCACCGTGACCGGCTCGAAATACCTGCTTGAGCACGCCGGCCGCAAGCTGCTGGTCGACTGCGGGCTGTTTCAGGGCTACAAGAACCTGCGCATGCTGAACTGGAAGCCGCTGCCGGTCGATCCGGCCAGCGTCGATGCGGTGATCCTGACCCATGCGCACCTTGATCATTCGGGCGCGCTGCCGCTGCTGGTGAAGCAGGGCTTCCGCGGCCGCGTGTATGCGACGCCGTCCACGATTGCGCTGTGCGAACTGTTGCTGCCCGACAGCGGGCATCTGCAGGAAGACGACGCCGCTTTCGCCAACCGGCACAAGACATCGAGGCACGATCCGGCGCTGCCGCTGTATACCGAGGAAGACGCGCGGCGGGCGCTGCGCCATCTCGAGCCGCTGGAATTCGACCGGTCGCTCGATCTCGACGGTTTGCAGTTGCGGCTGCGGCATGCGGGCCATATCCTCGGCGCCAGTTCGGCGGAAATTCGCGGCGAGCACGGCACGTTGCTGTTCTCCGGCGACATCGGCCGTCCGGATGACCTGCTGATGAAACCGCCGGCGCTGATCGAGTCCGGCGACGTGCTGGTGGTCGAGTCGACCTACGGCGACCGCAGCCATGGCGAGGACGGCAGCGCGGATGTGTTCGCCGACGTGATCACGCGCACCGCAGCGCGCGGCGGCATGGTGATCGTGCCGGCCTTTGCGGTCGGTCGCGCGCAGAACCTGCTGTACCTGATCGCGCAGCTGAAGCGTTCCCGCCGCATTCCCGACCTGCCGGTCTTCCTCGACAGTCCGATGGCGATCGACACCACCGGCATTTACCAGCGCTTCCACGACGAGCACCGGCTGTCGCATGACGACTGCCGCTGCCTCGGACACGTCGCGAAGTTCTGCCGCACCGTCGAGGAGTCGCGCGCGCTGAATTCGCTCAGCTATCCGGCGATCATCATTTCCGCCAGCGGCATGGCGACCGGCGGGCGCGTGCTGCACCACTTGCGCAACCACGGTCCGGACCATCGCAGCAGCATCGTGTTTGCCGGCTTCCAGGCCGGCGGCACGCGCGGCGCAAGGCTGGTGGAAGGAGAGCGCACGATACGCATCTTCGGCGAGGAGGTGCGCATCAACGCCGAGGTGGTGTCGCTGCCAGGCATGTCCGCGCATGCGGACGCGGGGCAGATCATCGACTGGCTGAAGACGCTGAAGAAGGCGCCGCGCCATGTCTACCTGACGCACGGCGAGCCGGCTGCCGCCGACGCGCTGCGCTGGCGCATCGAGCATGAGCTGCGCTGGTCGGTCAGCGTGCCAATGATGGGTGAGCAGGTGACGGTCGCGCGCTAGCGCCGTCCGGCGGCAGCGACTGCAGGTTCCAGTGCGCGGTGGGCATGCCGCGCGACAGCGCCAGCGCGCGCAGGTAGGCCGCGCGTGCGTCCGCATGCCGCCCTGCCTGCTGGTACGCATAGCCGATGTTGTTGAATGCGCGCGCGTTCGCCGGCGATTTCGCGGTCACATCCTTCCAGAACACGATTTCATTCCGATACACGTCGTTGCGCGCGAAGGTCAGTCCGCCCGCCGGCAGGACCAGCAGGAAGGGCAAGAGCGGCAGGTAGGCCATCAACGGCAATGCTTGCGGCCGCGCTGCGGCGATGCGGTCGCGCAGCCATTGCGCCGCATGGCAGGCGGCCAGCGCCAGCAGTGCGTACGCGCCGATCGCCGACAGGTACAGCTGGCGGTCGTTGAATGCATCCAGGCGTGGCACGACCGAATTGGTCGGCGCGAGGTGCAGCAGGTACCAGAGCGCGCAGAAGCCGGCGAACGAGCGGCGCCGCAGCGCCAGCGCCGCCAGCGCGGCGACCAGCGCGAGCAAGCCCGCCTGCGCGGCCAGCGTCGCGGTCCAGTCCGATGGCGGCAGCACCGGGTCGATGTTCATCAGCGATGGCATCAGCAGGTGGCCGGTGAGCACATACACGGCGTCGACCTGCAGCGCGAGATTGTCCAGCGGCGCGCGATGCGCGAAGGCCACGGAAAAAAATTCCCGGTAATCCGGCAGCGCCAGCAGGAAGGCCAGCGCGGCGATGGCGATTCCCAGCGGCCAGCGGTATGCGTGCAGCGAAGGCGCCGGTGCGGCGATGTCGCGCAGCGGCGGCGCCGGGGTGCCTGCATGCGCGGCAATCCACAGCGCAGCCGGCAGGATGATCGCGGTCTCGCGCGTCAGGAAGGCGCACAGGAAGGCCAGCGCCGACAGCCACTTCAAGCCCGGCTGCCGGGTGCGCGCGGCCACCAGCCACGCCAGCAGCGACAGCAGGTAGAAGAAGGCCATCAGCGACACCGAACGGCCGCAGATGTAGGTGACCGCCTCGGTCTGTATCGGATGCACCGCGAACAGTGTTGCGACCAGCAGCGGCAGCAGCGGCGGCAGCGCGCGCCGCCGCGCCAGCTCGGACAGCAGCAGGTAAACCAGCAGCGCATTGGCTGCGTGCAGCGCGACGTTGACCAGCCTGAACGCGAACGGCGAAGGCGCCAGCGCCCAGTTCAGTGCGTAGGACAGTTTCAGCAGCGGCCGTATGCCGGGCATCGAGCGCCACCACGCATCGAGCGAATGAACGGCCGGATTGTCGACGATGACGTTGTAATCGTCGAACTGGAACGGGTAGCCGAGCGACGGCAGGTACACCAGCGCGACCAGCGCCGGCAGCAGCCACGCTGCGAGCCTATCTTGTGCCGTCATCGCCTGCCTCCTCGTGCTGCGTGGTGCGGAAGCCCTGTTCGAACAGGCCGACCGCATCCCACCAGCGATTGCGCGCCTTCAGCATCACCAGCAGCACGTCGGTGCCGTGCTGCCGCCCGAGCGCCACGAGGCAGGGACCGGCGTTCGCGGTGTAGCCGGTCTTGATGCCGACGGCCGGCGCGTAATTCCCGATCAGCGCATTCGTGCTGGCTGCCGACAGCGCGCGCCGGCTGCCCTCGGCGCGCAGGCTCACGCGCGGCAGCGCGACGATGCGGGCAAACTCCGGAAAGCGCAGCGCGGCGCGGGCGATCACGGCCAGCTCGCGCGCGGTGGACAGGTGGCCGGGCGCATCGAAGCCGCATGCATTGCGAAAGTGCGTGGCGGCCAGCCCGAGCGCCGCGGCGCGCCGGTTCATCCGCTGCACGAAGGCGTGCGGATCGCCGCCGTCGGCCAGCGCCGCGCAGGCGTCGTTGGCCGACGCGACCAGCATGGCCGCGAGCAGGTCGGCCGCCTTGTAGCGCTCGCCCGCGCGCAGCCCGATGCGCGTGCCGCCCTCGCGCGCGGCGGCGCGGCTGACGGTGACGACGCGCGCGGTGTCGCCGTCCTCCAGCACCAGCAGCGCCGTCATCAGCTTCGTCAGGCTGGCCGGCGGCAGCCGCGTGTCCGCATTGCGCTGCCAGCGCGGCTGGCCATTGACCTCGACGAGATAGGCGACGGCATCGACGGCGAACGGGTCGGCCGCATCGGCGCCGGCAGCGCTCGCCGCCGGCATCGTCGCCGACAGCAGCGCGGCCGCCAGCAGGCGACGAAAGAGGCAGGACATTGATTCCATCGCGGAAATCTCCGATCGGAACAGTCGCCAGAAGATTATAAATTTTGCTGGTAATTGGTTGCCATCATGCTATCGCCGAGTATACAGTCGGTGCTCGGCATTGTGTCATCCGGCGCATGCCCGGCGCGGCAGCGCCGGCCGCGTCCGTGCCCCGACTATCGCATCTCGAGAATGGAGGGTGGTCCCATGTTGAAACCTGTGTTGAACCTCGTCGCGGCGCTGCTGCTGACGGCAGCCTCCGGCGCGCTGCATGCGCAGCAGGACGGCGAGCTGTGGGAAATGAACATGAGCATGGCCGAGGGCAACGGGCCGATGATGCCGATGATGAGCAACAAGGTCTGCACGCCGAAGAGCAAGAACGCCGGCGAGCAGATGATGAAGCCCGAGAACGACCAGAACTGCAAGACCGAGCTGAAGGCATCGGGCAAGATCACGCGCTACAAGACCGTCTGCGTGAACGACGGCGACAAGACCACGATGGAAGGCGTGCAGGAGCTGCTCGGGCCGGACCATTTCAGGACCGAGGGCACGGTCACGCAGGAAGGCCGCAGCGGCAAGCAGGTGATGCGGCAGTCGATGACGATGAAGAAGCTCGGCGCCTGCAAGGTCGAGCCGAACCCGGGCATGGCCGCGATGATGCCGGACATGAAGGGCATGTGCGCCGAGCTGGCCGAGAGCATGCACGGCCCGTCCTTCCTCGGCAAGAATGCGGTATGCCAGGCCGACAAGCCGCTGTTCTGCGCGAAGGTGAAGGCCGCCGCTGAAGCGTCGAAGGATCCGCAGCAATACCGTATACCCGCTCCGGACTGGGAAGAGAGCACGAAGGCCTGCGGCGTCGACTTCGCCGCCGTCACGCGCACCGCCTGCCAGCGCGGCGCGGATACCAAAAACTGGCGGTTCGTCGCCGAACAATGCCCGGCGGACGCGAAGGCGCTGGCCGCCAGGCATTGCACGGGACGCTCATATACTGCGATGATGCAGTCCGAGTACGCGCCGGTCTGCCGGGCGCAGTCGGCCGCGATCGCCCGCGACGGCGTGGCGAAGGACGACGGCGGCGCCGCGCCGGCCGCCGAGACCGTGCCGAAGAAAAAAGACAAGAACATGCTGGAGAAGGGCAAGGACATGCTCAAGAGCCTGTTCTGATCGTCTCCGGCGCCGCTGCCGGGAGCCACGATGCCTGTTTCGAACCGCATCAGGGCCTTGCTGCTGCAAGGCCTTTTTTTCGCGCTCGCCGCCGCCGCGGCGCCGGCGCATGCGACCCATGCGCTATGCCGCGCCGAGAACGGCGGCGAGCGCATCGCGCTGGACGTGCCGGCATCGCCGGACCCGTTCGTTTTCCATACGGCCGAATTCGGGCAGCGCTTCCGCGTGTCGGCGCAGTACCTGCAGCCGGCCGGCAAGCTCAAGACCTTTGTGTACGACTTCCGCGGCGACACGGCCGCGCTGATCCATGCGGGGGAATACCGGCTGGGCGACGCGGACTGCAGCGCGCACGCTGCGGGCTTCGGACTCAACAAGATCTATTCGAGGAACTATGAGCGCGAGATTTTTTTGCAGTGCTTCGCGGTCTGCGACTGACTGGCTGGCGCGGCGCGCGCATCGGCTGTCGCTGCTGCCCGTGCTGCTCGCCGTGCTGCTGCCGATGCCGGCGCGGCCCGCCGACGGCGACATCACGCTGCTGTTCGCCGGCGACGTGATGCTGGCCGAGAAGCCCGGCGCTGCAGTCCGGCGCGGCATTGATCCCTTCCGCCATTTCAGCCGGCTGTTCGCCGAGGCCGACGTGCGCATCGTGAACCTTGAATGCGTGGTGTCGACCACGGGGCGCGCCGAGGACAAGCCGTTTACCTTCCGCGCGCATCCGCGCGTGATACCGCTGCTGAAGAAGCATGTCAGCGCGGTGTCGCTGGCGAACAATCATTCGGGCGATTTCGGGCGCAGCGCCTTCGTCGACATGCTCGGTCGGTTCGAGCGGCAGCAGCTGCCGTACTTCGGCGGCGGGCGCGACATGCGCACCGCGCACCGGCCGTATGTCACGCGGGTGAAGGGCAAGACGATTGCGGTGCTCGGCTTCGACGGTTTCCTGCCGCGCAGTTTCGAGGCGCTCGACAATCAGCCCGGCGTCGCGTGGCTGGATGCCGACCTGGTCGCGCATCAGATCCGGCAGGCGAAGGAGGTGCTGAAGGCCGACATCGTCATCGTGTTCCCGCACTGGGGCGAGGAATTGCAGCCGCATGCGTCGGACCCGCAGCGGTCAATGGCGAGGCTGATGATTGACAGCGGCGCCGATGCGGTGGTTGGCGGTCATCCGCATGTCACGCAGGACATCGAGGTGTACAACGGCAAGCCGATTTTCTACAGCCTCGGCAATTTCATCTTCGACGGCTTCGACACCGAAGAGACCAACACCGGCTGGGTGCTGCAGCTGGTGGCCAAGGCCGACGGTCGCTTTGACTGGACGGTACACGAAGCCCGCATTGACCGGCAGGGCCTGCCGCATCGCAAGCGCTGACGGCCGACTGCCGGCTCAGCGTGTCCGGCTTGTGCCGTCGCGCAGCGTGGGAATGAATTCACGATACCAGCCGGCCCAGCGCCGCAGGCCATCGGCCAGCGGGGTCGACGGCGCAAAGCCGGTGTCGCGCCGCAGGTCACCGGTATCTGCCCACGTCGCGGGCACGTCGCCGGGCTGCATCGGCAGGAAATTCTTTTTTGCTTCGACGCCGAGCGCGCGCTCCAGCATTCCGATGAAGTCCATCAGCGCCACCGGCTGGTGGTTGCCGATGTTGTAGAGCCGGTACGGCGGCTCGCCGTCGCCACCCGCCTCGGGCGCGCGCGCCAGCACCCGCAGCGTGCCCTCGGCGATGTCGTCGATGTAGGTGAAGTCGCGCTGCATGCTGCCATGGTTGAACACATTGACCGGACGACCGTCGAGGATCGCGCTGGTGAACAGCCACGGCGACATGTCCGGCCGTCCCCAGGGACCATAGACGGTGAAGTAGCGCAGGCCGGTGACGGGCAGGCCGAACAGGTGGCTGTAGCTGTAGGCCATCAGCTCGTTGGATTTTTTGGTCGCCGCATACAGGCTGACCGGCCGGTCGACCGGGTCGCCGACGGAAAATGGCACCCGCGTGTTCGCGCCATACACGCTCGACGAGCTCGCATAGGTCAGGTGCTCGACTTGCGCATGCCGGCAGGCTTCGAGGATGTTGGCGAAGCCGACCAGGTTGCTCTGCACATAGGCGTGCGGATTTTCCAGCGAATGGCGCACGCCGGCCTGCGCGGCGAGGTGCAGCACGCGGCGCGGCGGCAAGGCATCGAACAGCGCGGCAACGGCGGCGCGGTCGGCGATGTCGGCCTCGACGAAACGAAAGCCCGGCTGCGGCAACAGCTGCGCGAGCCGCGCGCGCTTGAGGCGCGGATCGTAGTAGTCGTTCAGGTTGTCGACGCCCGTCACCGTGCAGCCCTGCGCCAGCAGCCGCTGCGCGCAATGCATGCCAATGAAACCGGCCACCCCGGTGACCATGACCGGCGCTGCGCTCATGCGTCCGCCGCTGACTGTGCGCCGGCACGGGGCGCGCGCTGGCCGAGCATCAGCCATGCGAGCAGGGCGCCGATCAGGTAGACCGTCCAGAACGCAAACACCACATCGGACAGGAAATGGCCGCCCTGCAGCATGCGGCCCAGCCCGACCGCGCTGCCGAGCGCGAGCCCGGCGACCAGCCAGCGGCGCCGGCCGGTGACCCAGTACAGGCCGGTCAGCACAAACGCGGCCGCCGCATGGCCGCTGACGAACGAGCAGTTGCGCCGGCATTCCATCGCCGGCAACAGTGGCGGCGAGTACAGGCGCTCGCCGCCGAACTGCAGGACGCGCACCGGCCGCGCGCGGCCCCAGTGATTCTTGAAGCCGGCATTCACCGCCAGCACCGGACCGATCACGATCAGCGCCAGCAGGAAGGCAACCGCGCGCCGCCGGCCGACCGGCGCGCCATCGCTCACATGCATCGCCGCCAGCCATACCGCCAGTGCCAGCGCGAGCCAGCCGATGTGGCGCGCCTTGAAGGCGTCGTAGGACAGCAGCACCAGAGGCTCGTTCGCCCAGCGAAATCCGGTTCGCGGATCGTGCAGCCATGACGACACTTGCAGGTCGAGTTGCGGGAACAGCGTGAACAGCGCGACACAGGCGGCGAGCGCCAGCACGTCGGCGCGCAGACGCTGCGCGGGTTTTGCGGTGGAGGCGATCGGCATGGTCGGCGAGCAGTGGCAAGGGGCGGGGGAAGCAGGCGCTGCGCGCCACGCGAAAGACCGGCGGATTCTACGGCCGCCATTTTTCGATGTTGTCTTATTGTTATCTTTGAGCGACACTTTTCGCGGCCGCCGCGCGGCCGGCCCTTGCCGGCCCTTGCCGCGGCGAGGCCTGACCCGAATGAACAGGACACTGCGCGAATGAAATACCTCGTGATGCTGCTGTTGACTGCTGCCTTTGCCGGCTGGCTGGTCGGGTCCGGGCAGGGCGCCGAGGTGGCGTCCGCAATCGCGTCGCTGCCGCTGTCAGCGCTGCTGTTGTTGTTTTCCGGCCTCACCGCGACTTACCTGCTGCGCGCGATGCGCGTCTTCCATGAATTCGGTGATGCCACGAACGGCCGCTTCGGCGATTGCCTGCGGCTGGTGCTGGCGCACAACGCGCTGGTGAACCTGCTGCCGATGCGCAGCGGCGAGCTGGCTTTTCCCGTGCTGCTGAACCGGCGCTTCGGCGTGCCGGTGATGCGCGCGGCCGGTTCGCTGCTGTGGCTGCGCCTGCAGGATGCGGTGGTGCTGGCGGCGCTGGCCATCCTGTCGTGGCCCGGCCTGTCCGGCGCATTGCGCGCGGCCGGCGTCGCTGCGCTCGCGCTCGGCAGCGCGCTGCTGCCGTCGGGTGCCCGGTGGTTTTTCGCGCGCGTCGCGCCCGGCAAGTTCTGCGCCGTGCGCGCGGCGCTGGCGGACGCGGCCCGGCATGCGCGCATCGGCTGGCTGTGGACGCTGGTGAACTGGGCCGTGAAGCTGGCCGTGCTGTCGCAGGGACTGGCGTTGCTGCTCGGCGCCGGTTTCGGCGCCGGCATTGCCGGCGCGGTCGGCGGCGAGCTCGCCGCGGTGCTGCCGGTGCAGGGCTTCGCCGCGATCGGCAGCTACGAGGCCGGCGCTGCCGCCGCGCTGGCGCTGTCCGGCATCGGCTGGGTCGATGGCCTGAAGGCCGCGTTCTCTCTGCACCTGCTGGTGCTGGCCGCCGCGCTGGCGTCCGCTGCGCTGGCGTTGCTGCTGCCGGCCAGCCGCGTGTCCGCCGCCGCGGACCTGAATTCCGTCGAAGCGATAAAGGAACCATGAGCTCTTCCGACCTGCCTCTCCATGACCTGCCCGCGCATGCGCTGTCGCTGGTGATCCCGATGTACAACGAAGTCGACAATGTCGCGCCGCTGGTGGCGCGCGTGCATGAGGCGCTCGGCGGTTACCCGCATCCGTGGGAGCTGGTGCTGGTCGACGACGGCAGCACCGACGGCACCGGCGACGCGATCCGGCGCGAGGCGGCACGGCATGGCGCGCACGTGCGGCCGGTGGAACTGGCGCGCAACTTCAAGCAGACCGCCGCGATGCAGGCCGGCATCGACGCCGCGCGCGGCGACGTGATCGCCACGCTCGACGGCGACCTGCAGAACGATCCGGTCGACATACCGCGGATGGTCGCGCGGCTGCTGCGCGAAGACCTTGACCTCGTGGCCGGCTGGCGGCGCGACCGCAAGGACGGACTGTGGCTGCGCAAGATACCGTCGCGCATTGCGAACCGGCTGATCGCGCGGCTGACCGGCGTGCGCCTGCGCGACTATGGCTGCAGCCTGAAGGTGTTCCGCGCGCCGGCGCTGAAGAAGCTCAGGCTGTACGGCGAGATGCACCGCTTCATCCCGGCGTGGCTGTCGACGGTCACGCAACCGCGCCGCATCGCGCAGGAGGTCGTCGTTCATCATGCGCGCGCGCACGGCGTCTCCAAGTACGGACTGTCGCGCACCTTCCGCGTGCTGCTCGACCTGGTGTTCGTGTATTTCTTCATGCGCTTCCGCAGCCGCCCCGGCCATTTTTTCGGCGGCATCGGCATCGCGCTCGGCGCCCTCGGCGCGGCGATCCTGTCCTACCTGCTGGCGCTGAAGCTGCTCGGCGAGTCGGTCGGCACGCGGCCGCTGCTGTTCGTCGGCTTCTTCCTGCTGGTCGCCGCGGTGCAAATGATCACCTCGGGCGTGCTGGCCGAGGTGCTGTCGCGCGTGCTGTTCGAGTCCGGCGGCGCGCATGCGTATTTCCTGCGCGACGAGCCGGCGCCGGCCGCAGGCGACGGCTGGCATCGCGCGGCTGCGCCGGCCTGCCGCGACGTCGCCTGATGGGCGCCGCCGGAGCAGCGGGCACCGCTGCGGCCATCGCCGTGCCGTCGCCGCGCCGGCCCTGGCTGGCGCTGGCCGCAGCCGTCGCGCTGCTGGCGCTGTGGCGCGCATGGGTCGCTGCCGGCGTGCCGCTGTCGATCGACGAGGCGTACTACGTGGCGTGGTCGAAGACACCGGATTTCGGTTACTGGACCAAGCCGCCGATGATTGCCTGGGCGATCGGTGCGGCGCGTGCAGCTTGCGGCGAATCGGCCGGCTGCGTGCGCATGGTGCCGGTGCTGGCCTTCCCGTTGTCGACGCTGTTGCTGTATGCGCTGGCGCGCCGGCTGTCGTTTGATCCCTGGCAGGCCTGCATCGCTGCGCTGGCCTTTGCGACGATGCCGATGTCGTCTTTCTACGGCATAGCGGCCACCACCGACGGACTGCTGCTGCTGTGCTGGATTGCGGCGATGCTGTGCCTGCGCATGGCGCTCGACGGCCATCGCGGCGCATGGCTCGCGACCGGGCTGCTGGCCGGACTCGCGCTGTTGTCGAAATATTCGGCGGCGATCTTCGCGCTGTCGGCAGCGCTGGCTTTGCTGCATCCGCAGTGGCGGCCTTGGTGGCGAAGCCGATGGCCGTGGCTGGCTGCAGTTGTCGCCGTCGCGGTGTTCGCGCCCAACCTGGGGTGGAACCTCGCCCATGGCATGCCGACCTTCGCGCACACCGCGGAGATTTCCGAGCACGGCGGCTATGCGCTGAACCCGAAGGCGATGCTCGAGTTCCTGCTCGCGCAGTTTGGCGTCGGTGGTCCGGTGCTGTTCGTCGCCTTCATCGTGTGGCTGTGGTCGCGACGATGGCGCATGCATCCGGACGGCTGGTTCCTGCTGTCGTTCGCCTTGCCCTTCCTTGCGGTGATCTCGGTGCAGGCGCTGCTGTCGCGTGCGAACGCAAACTGGGCCGCACCGGCGATGGTTGCGATCAGCATGGCTGCAATGAGCATGCTGCTGCAGCGGCGCCCTGCGTGGCTGTCCGCGTCCTTTGCGATCAATTTGCTGCTGGCGCTGCTGCTGTACCACTTCGATGTACTGGTGCGCGAACCCTTCGGCCTGCCGCACCGCGTGAGCAGCGATCCGTTCTGGGCCACCCGCAACTGGCCGGGCATCTGCGAACAGGTGAGGGCGGTTGCCAGCCGGCCGCCGCTGCCCGGCGCGGCTGTCCGTCTGGCTTCCGACGACCGCGCTGCGCTCGCGCAACTGCAGGCGGCGCTGGCATTGCCGCCCGGCGCGGCGCTCGGCTGGCAGCGCGGCGCGAAACCGGCCAATCACTTCGACCAGCGTTTCCCGCTGCCCTTGGCTCCCGCATCCCCGGTGCTGCTGGTGACGGCCGCGCCGGCCGACGCCGTGCAGGCCGCCTTTCCGCGCGCGCAGGCGGCCGGGGCCGTGCGCTCGGCGGTGGTGGCCGACCGGCCGCTGGCTTTTGCGCTGTGGTGGATCCTGCCGCCTGCAAACTGACGACGCGCCGTCACGACAGGTAGTCGATGCGTACCGGATGCCGCGGCGGCGACCAGCGGTAGGCCGGATGCAGGAAATCGCGCTCGGGCCGATAGCCCGTCCATGTGATGCCGAGCAGCCGCGTCAGGCTGTGGCCCAGCCAGTCCGCGCGTATCGGCAGCTGCTGCAGTTCGTCCGGCACCGCGCGCGCGGCCGCGCCCCAGAGCAGCAGCGGGATGCGGTAGCCGTCGGCAGAGGATGCGCTGTGGCCGGCATGGTCGCTGACGCTGCCGACTTCCTGTCCGTGGTCGGACAGGAAGACCCAGCCGGCGCGTCCGCCCAGCGTGCGCGTGAGTTCCAGCGTGCGGTCGATGACGCTGTCGTGATAATGGATCGCCGAGTCGTAGTCATTGCGCAGTTCGCGCGTCCATGCGGAGCGGCCGCTGGCCTCCAGTTGCCGGTACACGGCGTCGCGCACATCGCGGAACGGCGCGTGACCGGGCGGATGCCTGAGGCGGTAGTGCGGGTGCGCACCGAGCAGGTGGATCACGATCAGCTTGCGTCCCGGGCCGGACCGCAACGCGCGTTCAAGCTCGGGCAGCACTTCGTGGTCCAGCGACGCGGCCGAACGGCCGGGCACGTTGTTCAGCATCCGCTCCCGGTCGGCCAGCTGCGCATGCTGGCGGTGGATCGCCAGATCGTCGTGGTTGCTGATCCACCAGGTCTGGTAGCCGGCGGCCGCGGCCAGCGCCAGCAAATGGTTGCGCGACGGGCTGGCTGGCTCGCCGAAATGGAAAAAATTTCCCAGCGCGGTCACCGTCGATGCATCGGCTGACCACGGATGGCGGAACACATCGAAGTCGCCGGCCTCCTGCTGCTGCCGCCGCTCGAGCCGCGGCGTGGTCGGCCGCGGGTAACCGTACAGCGACAGGTGCGCACGGTTGATGCTGTCGCTCAGGACCAGCACGAGCGTGTCGGGGCTCGAAGGCGCCAGCGCCGGCGCCTGTTCGGCAGCGCGCTGCCTGAGCCCGGCACGGTCCAGGTGGGCGCGCTCCCACTGCGCGCGCGTGTCTGCCACCTGCTGCGCCCACAGCGGCCAGAACACGGCCGGATGATATTTGCGCCAGGGCTTGATCATCAGCGCCGCCAGCAGCAGGAGCAGCAGCGCCACGCAAGCCGCGCGGCGCCACCATGACACCTGCGCAGGCCGCGCCGCCGCGCTCCACCAGCGACGCAACAGGACGGCGAGCAGAACCGCCGAAAACAGCAGCAGCGCACCCTGTTGCAGCAGGCCCGGCCAGTAGGTCATCAGGAATTCCGACGTTTCGGCGCGGCCGGTGTTGGCCAGCGCGCTGACCACCATCGTGCTGTCCGGCAACGCGCCCCAGGTGCGCAGGATGAAGCCGCGCACACAGGCATCGATGAGGAAGGCGGCGGCGACGGCGCCCGCGATCAGCGCCTGCACCGCCCGTGCGCGATCGCTGCGCAGCGGACAGGACAGCCACAGCCATGCGGACAGCGTCAGCACCAGCACCTGCAGCAGGCGCGTGCCGTCGAAAGCAAGCGCCAGCGGCGGCAGGAGCGAAAGCCAGGCGAGCACGGCCGGCAGCAGGCCCGGCGCTGCCGTCACGGAAGGAAATCTGTATTTCACCGGGAGCGTTGTGTATTTGTTTTGATTGGCCAACCCGTGTGCCGTTGCGTGCGTGTTTGCCGTGAAGCGAACCGCCGCTTTGTTTGATTCTTTATTTTAGTTCTGATTTTTCGTGCGCTGCGCTTGACCCCATCGCGTTAAGGCCTAAGTAGTGCGGGGTCACCGGCACGCGGCGCGCGCGGATTTTCCGCGTCATTCGGCCCGCTTCGGCGCCGGACCAGCGCAATGCCGCCGCGCTCGCGGAGGATGTCGTACTCGCTCGCCGGCGGTCCCTTGCCGAGCGTGACCAGCGCGAGCTCGCCGGGTCGCGGCGCGCGTCGCGGCGCGATCGCCTGCTGGTAGACCGCAAGGCTGGGCCGGTGCAGCTGCCATTGCACGGCCGCCTCGCCGAGCTGACGGGCCAGCAGGCCGGCCTCTTTTACCGGGGCTTGCAGCATGCCGGCCCACCACGGCGCCACCGCCTGCACGAACCACAGCGCGAACAGCAGCAGCAGCGCGCCGTAGCGCGCGGCGAATCCGGCGCGCAGCCAGCGTGATGCGAATGCCGCGGCAAGCAGCAGCAGTCCGCTGGCCAGCATCGCCTGCGGCACGGCGGCCGCGCGCGCCAGCGGACCGAACACCGGGTGGCCGAGCGCGTCCGCATGAAAAATCAGCAGCAGCGGCAGCGCCAGCAGCAGCGCCACCGCCAGTGCGTAGCTCGCCAGCAGCCAACGCTGCATGCGCGCGCCGGCATCCGCCGCGCAGTGCGCGCATAGCAGCACGGCCGGCGCCGATCCGTACAGCACGTAGTGCGGCAGTTTGGTCGCGGAGAACGTGAAGAACACGAACACGAAGCCGGCCCAGCCCGCGAGGTAGCGGAGCAGCGGATCGCTGCGCCAGCGTTGATGCAGCCGGCCCGCCGCGCCGGCCAGCAGCGGCGTCCACGGCAGCGCCAGCAGCGGCGCCATGCCGACGTAATACAGCAGGCCGCCGCCGTGGCTTTCCATTGCGCTGCCGTAGCGGCCGAGATTGTGTTTCAGAATGAAGCCGTTGACGAAGGCCATGCCGTGCCGGTCCCACGCGTACGCGTACCAGGGCAGCGCGACCGCGAACAGGATCGCCCACGCGCGCCAGTCTCCCAGCGCGATCCGGGCCGCACGCCACTGCCGGCTGCCGGCGCACCACAGCAGTCCGGCCGCGCCGGGCACCAGCGCGGCCACCGGGCCCTTG
>CAYZXP010000026.1:15875-22613 GCA_964482415.1 uncultured Bifidobacterium sp.
GGCGCACCACAGCAGTCCGGCCGCGCCGGGCACCAGCGCGGCCACCGGGCCCTTGGCCAGCAGCCCGAGGCCGATCCACAGGCAGGCGCGCCGCAATGCGCGATGGTCGTCGCCGGCCTCGAGGAAACGCCACAGGTCCAGTCCCGCCAGCGCCAGCAGCAGGTTCAGCAGACCGTCGGCGGTCGCCGCACGGCCGATGGAAAGCATGCCGGTGCTGCTGACCAGCAGCAGGCCGCTGTACGCCGCGACCGTGCGTCCGTAGCGCGGCGCAATGAATGCGCACAGCGCAAGTGCCATCGCCCAGATGCTGAGCGCCGACGGCAGGCGCAATGCGAACTCGTTCAGCCCGAAGGCGGCGACCGCCGCGGCCTGCAGCCAGTACACGCCGATCGGCTTGTCGAAGCGCGGCTCGCCGTTCAGCGTGGTGTGCAGGTAGTCGCCGCTGGCGAGCATCTCGCGCGTGGCCTCGGCGAACGCGCCTTCGTCGACGTCGAACAAGGGCGCCTGCCCGAGGCCCCACAACAGCGGCAGCAGCAACAGCAGCGCGAAAGCGGCGTCGCGAAGGCGGCGTCGCGCACCGGCAGCCGAAGCCGGTGTGGCGGCTGCGTCAGCCTGCACCGAACGCCGGCTTCGGCCGGTTCATCAGCCGGCGCAAGGTGTGCGAGGCCGGCAGCAGGGCGGCCAGCCCCAGCGCCACCGCCACCGCGGGTGCGGCGCGCCCGTCGGCGCCGAGCCGGAAAATTTCCGCGACCGCCAGCAGTTGCAGCAGCGCGATGCCTGCGCAGCCGGCCCGCGTCTGCAGGCGAGTCGCCCACGGTTCCCGCTTTTCGGCCTGCACGGCCAGCACGGCGACCAGGATGCCGATGCCGAAGCCGAGCAGCGCGTCGGCCGGCCAGTGCGCGCCGACGGCCGTGCGCGAATACGCGACCAGCGCCATGTCGGCGCCGATCGCGAAGCGCAGCATCCGGCCGGCGACAGGTGCGCGTGCGCTGCGCGGCAGCAGCAGGCAGAGGATCGCCGCGCAGGCGCCGGCGGTCATCGCGTGCCCGGACGGGAAGGAATTCGCGCCGACCAGCAGCGGACCGGCCACGTGCAGCGAGCCGCCCGGCAGCATCGCCGCCGGCCGCGGCACCGGCAGCAGCGACTTGGCCAGCGGCGCCAGCAGCGCAAGCAGCAGCGCACAGCGCAGGTAAACCGCCAGCAGCGCGCGGCGCCCGTGGTCGAGCGCGGAAACGAACGCAAACATCACCCAGCCGTCGCCTTGCACGGTGACCAGCAGCCAGAGCCAGCCGGGCAGCCCCGGCTGCCGGTGCTGCGCGACCAGCAGGTCGGTATTCCAGTGCGAGCGCATCAGCCAGGCGCCGGACGCCACCGCCAGCGCCGACAACAGCAGCCAGCCGGTTCGCTGGCGGCACGGCGGCGGGCCGGCAACCGCCGGGATACAGGAAGGTGGAAGGTCCATGGCGACGCCCGTCAATGGCTGGCCCTACAAAGTAGCGGCGTATCGACCGGTCGCCATGAAGTAGCGCAAGCCTTGCGGTGGCGGCCGCAGGCACGTTCGATCAGCAGATAAGGCGGGGTTTGCTGCCCTTGTTCCGCGATCGCCCGGAACGGGTTTTCGCAGACGATGTGAAACATTCCGGATCGTCCGGCCTGTAAACAACCAAGCTCAATGGCCATGCGCACCAATCTGCCCGTAACCGACAAAGAGGTCGAGCTCAGCGACCAGAAGTCCATTGTTTCAAAGACCGACCTGAAAGGCCGGATCACCTACATCAACCCGTATTTCATCGAGGTCAGCGGCTTCAGCGAGGACGAGCTGATGGGATCGGCGCACAACATCGTGCGCCATCCCGACATGCCGCCCGAGGCCTTCGCCGACCTGTGGCGTTCGCTGAAGGCCGGGCTGCCGTGGACCGGGATGGTGAAGAACCGCTGCAAGAACGGCGACTTCTACTGGGTCGTGGCGAATGTGACGCCGATCATTGAGCGCGGCCAGCCGGTCGGCTACATGTCGGTGCGCAGCAAGCCCTCGCGCGAGCAGATCGCCGCCACCGAAGCGGTCTATCGCCGCTTCCGCCAGGGCACCGCGAACGGGCTGGCGATTCGCGACGGCGCGGTCGTCCGTACCGGGCTGTCGGCCTGGCTGCAGGCGCTGCGCAGCATGTCGCTGACGTTGCAGCTTGGGCTCGGACTGGGCGCGCCTGCGCTGCTGCTGGCGGCGCTGGCGGCCGGCACGGCGTCCGGCGCCGGACACGGCTGGATGCTGGCCGGCGAAATCGGCGCGCTGTTGCTGCTTGTCCTGGCATGGGCCGGGCTGCATGCGGCGATCGTGGCGCCGTTGCGGCTGGCCACGCGCGTTGCGCGCTCGATCGCCGGCGGCGACCTGTCGACCAAGTTCTCGGTCGACCGCAGCGACGACACCGGACACCTGCTGCGCGCGCTGCAGCAGATGAATGCCAACCTCGTCGCGGTGGTCGGCGACGTGCGCGCCAACGTGCAGTCGATCCACATCGGCAGCCGCGAGATCGCGCAGGGCAACATGGACCTGTCGGCGCGCACCGAGTCGCAGGCGTCGAGCCTCGAGGAGACGGCCGCCAGCATGGAGCAGTTTTCATCGACGGTGCGCCAGAACGCGGACAACGCCGGCCAGGGCAACCAGCTTGCGCACACGGCGTCCGAAGTCACGCGGCGCGGCACCGAGGCGGTCGCGCATGTCGGCGCGACGATGGACGAGATCAGCGGGTCGGCGAAGAAGATCGTCGAGATCATCGGCCTGATCGACGGCATCGCGTTCCAGACCAACATCCTCGCGCTGAACGCCGCCGTGGAAGCGGCGCGCGCCGGCGAGCAGGGGCGCGGCTTCGCGGTGGTGGCTTCGGAAGTGCGCAGCCTCGCGCAGCGCAGCGCCGGCGCGGCAAAGGAAATCAAGAGCCTGATCAACGATTCGGTCGGCAAGGTCGACGCCGGCAACCGGCAGGTGGAGGAGGCGACCGAGACGATGGACGAGATCCTGCGTTCGGTCGGCCGCGTCACCGACATCATGGCCGAGATCAGCGCCGCCAGCCAGGAACAGAGCGCCGGCATCTTGCAGGTGAACCAGGCGGTCGTGCAGATGGACGTGGTCACGCAGCAGAATGCGGCGCTGGTCGAGCAGGCCGCTGCCGCGGCTGCCAGCCTCGAAGACCAGGCCGCCCGGCTGGCGCAGTCGGTGTCGGTGTTCAGGCTGGCCTGAGTCCGGCGCGCTGCCCGTGCCGGTGAAGATGTCCACAATTTTTCTGGACAAGCCTGTGGATTACTGTGGGGTTAACTACTCAAGTCATTGATTCGTTTCGATTTTGCAGATTTGACCCGGATCAGCGCAAACGCGGGTCAACGGCGGTGCTGTGCGGCGGGCAGTGATGCGGTGTTTCGGTAGGCGGCCGTACTGAAGAAGGGATCGGCATCGACGTAGGCGAGCAGCATGTCGGTCGCATCGACGCCCCAGAACAGCTGGCCGTCAACCACGGCGGTCGGCACGCCGAATACCCCGGCGGCGATCGCTTCCTCGCAGTTCGCATGCAGTTGCTGCTTGATCGCATTCGCATGGATGTCGGCCGGTTCGACCAGGAATTCGTCGAGCAGGTCGCGCCACGCGCCTTCGTCGTCGGGCAGCATGCCGTCGCGCCAGACATAGGCGAACAGCCGGTCGACCACATCGACACCGGCGCCAAGCGCGATTGCCAGCCGCAGCAACGGCAGCGGATTGAACGGATGCGCGGCCGGCAGCCGCATGGGAATGTCATGGCGGCGCGCGACCCACAGGCAGTGCGCATAGGTCCAGGCGCGCTTCGGCGGAATCTCGACCGGTCCCTTGTGTTCCCAGTGCGCGAGCAGTCCGGCGAACAGCACCGGTCGCGGGCGCAGCGCGAGTTCGGGCGCGTCGCGGCGCAGCAGCTGCCACTGCAGGTAAGCGTACGGGGAGATGAAGTCGAAGTACCAGTCAATCGCGGTGGTGCCGATGCGCTTGCTCATGTCCGGTGCCTCATTGCCAGCAGGTGGTGAAGTAGGGAAGCCGTCACGCGGCTTCCCCGGAACGGCGCTTATTCCAGCATGTCGGCCCAGATGGTGCGGGCCCAGCTGTTTGCGTAGCTGCCTTCGAGCTCGGTCGGTTCCGGGCTCAGGCCGCCGGCGCCCTGCACGACCTTGAAGGTCTGTTCGTTGACCACGAATTCATGCACGCTGGCGACGTGCACGACGTTGCGGTCGTCGATGAAACTGTAGCAGGTGTTCGTCAGCATCGGTTGCGGGTTCGGTTCGATCCCGCTCAACTGTGCAACGATTGCCGCAGCTGCGACCTTCGCATGATTGTTCGCCATGTGCCCGCTCTTGGGCATCAGCTGCGCGACCTGGATCGCGTCGCCGATCACGAAGATGTCCTTCGCCACGGACGATTCGAAGGTGCGGTAGTTGACGCCGCACCAGCGGCCGTTGGCCATGTTCGCCAGCCCGGTCTGCACCGCGATCTTGCTCGCCCGCATGGCCGGCAGCGCATTGATCACGTCGGCCTTCACGTCGCTCTGCACGTCGAACTTGACCAGCCCGTCGGCGGCCGACACCGCAATCGCCTTGTGCTGGTTGCGGTATTCGACGATGCCCTTGTAGCGCTCTTCCCATGCCTTCTTGAACAGCGCCGGCTTGGACACCACGTCCTGGTTCGCGTCCAGCACCAGCACCTTGCTCTTCGGCTTGTGGTTCTTGAAGTACCACGCGACCTGGCAGGCGCGTTCGTACGGTCCCGGCGGGCAGCGGAACGGCGCCTCGGGGATGGTGATCGCGTAGACGCCGCCGTCGGGCATGTCCTCGAGCTGGCGGCGCAGCGCGATGGTCTCGGCGCCGGCCTTCCACGCGTGCAGGATCTTGCCTTCCTTGTGCGCGTCGGCCATGCCGTCAATGCTGGCGAAGTTGAAGTCGATGCCGGGCGACAGCACCAGCTTGTCGTACTTCAGCGTGGTGCCGCCGGCCAGCTGCACGGTCTTTGCGACCGGGTCGATCGCGTTCGCCCAGTCATGCGCGACCGTGATGCCGTGGTTGCGCGCCAGCCCCGCATACGAGCGGCTGATGTCGTCGAGCTCGCGGCTGCCGCCGACCACGAGGTTCGACAGCGGGCAGGAGATGAACTGCTTGTCGGGCTCGACCAGCGTCACGTCGATCTGCTGGTTCGACAGCAGGCGGATGTACTTCGCCGCTGTCGCGCCGCCGTAGCCGCCGCCGATGACCACCACCTTGGCGTTGCGCGCCGCGCGCGCGGAAAAGCTGCCGCCGGCCAGCGCCAGCGCCGCGCCCGCCTGCAGGAATGTTCTGCGATCCATCGTGTCCTCCGTCAGGGCTGCTGCGCAGCGAAATAGTCGGCCAGCTGCCGGGTTTGTTCTTCGCTGAAGCCCTTCGCGATCTGGTGCATGATCGTCGCCTGGCGTTCGCCGTTGCGGAAGGCCTGCATCTGCGTGACGATGTGGTCGGCGCTCATGCCGGCCAGGCCGGGCACGGTCGCGTCGTCCTGCGCGCGGCCATCGGTGCCGTGGCAGTTCGCGCAGGTGGCGGCGACGCTGCGCACGTACAGTTTTTGTGCATCGGCGGGTCCGGCCGCGTGGGCCGCGCCCGCTGCCAGCAAGGGCAGTGCCGCGCACAACGCGGCGAGCATTTGATTTTTCGTGGACATCTGCTGTCTCCTGCAGTGCGGACTGCAAGCCTATTGTCAGGTATTGTCAGGTTTTTTGCGGATCCGGACGACTGTCCGGCGCGGTCGATTCTACTCGCAAAATTTCGCGCTGATATACTTTTGGAATGCCCTTTTTGAATTCGCGCGGCGGCCCTGGTCGCGTCAATGTGAATGAATAAAATTCTTCTGTCGCTCTGCCTTGTGGCTGGCGCTGCGCATGCCGACTGGGTGCGCATCGGTTCGTCGCTGAAAGACCCTGCGCTTTACATGGACAGCAGCGCCGTCGAGCGGCCGGCGCCGAACCGGATCCGGCTGTGGAACATCGTCGACTATGCAAGCGTGCAGCAGCATGATGGCAAGGACTACCGGTCGGCGCTGGTGAACTATGAATTCGACTGCGACCGCGGCGCGTTCCGCGAACTGATCCGCGTGCTGCACAAGGACGCGATGGGCAGCGGCGTGACCGTCTACTGGACCCATGGCCTGTGGAGCTGGGCGCGTGGTCCCGGCGCGTGGAACCTGCCGGAGCAGGGCAGCGTCGAATCCGCGCTGGTCGGCGCCGGTTGCGGGGCGTGAGACGATGAGTTCGCGCCGCTTCGGCCGCCTGCTGGCCGCTCCCGAAAACTATATTTCCGACGCGCTCGCCGCCGAGATCACCGCGCACGGACTGAATGCCGAGCGTCGCGCGTTCCTGCGGCAGGGCTTCGCCGCCGCCAGCGCCGCGCTGGCCGCCGGCAGCGCGCTGGCCGCGCCCGACCATCCGACGCCGGACGGCGACATGGCGATCCTGCAGCCGCAGCCGCCGGCCACGAAGCTCGGGCATCCGGTCGCGCACCTGCCGTACGGGCTGCCGTCGAAGCACGAAGCCAATCTGCAGCGGCGCGAGTCGCCGGGCCTGACGCGCCGGCGCGAGAGCAGCATTGCCTTCACGCCGCTGCAGGGACTGTTCGGCATCATCACGCCGAGCGGCCTGCATTTCGAGCGCCACCATGCGGGCTGGCATGACATCGACCCGTCGTCGCACCGGCTGATGATCAACG
>CAYZXP010000026.1:22713-25333 GCA_964482415.1 uncultured Bifidobacterium sp.
CACCATGCGGGCTGGCATGACATCGACCCGTCGTCGCACCGGCTGATGATCAACGGGCTGGTGGCCACGCCGAAGGTGTACACGATGGCCGACCTGCTGCGGCTGCCGTCGGTGTCGCGCATGCATTTCATCGAGTGCGGCGCGAACAGCGCAATGGACTGGGCGAGTCCGGCGGTGCCGTCGGTGCAGTACACGCACGGCATGCTGTCCTGCTGCGAGTTCACCGGCGTGCCGCTGTCGCTGCTGCTGGAGGATTGCGGCATCGACCGCAGCAAGGCGAAGTGGATCCTCGCCGAGGGCGCTGACGGCGCCGCGCTGACGCGCAGCATTCCGATCGAGCGCGCGCTCGACGACGCGCTGGTCGCCTGGGGCATGAACGGCGAAATGCTGCGGCCCGAAAACGGCTATCCGCTGCGGCTGGTGGTGCCGGGCGCGCAGGGCGTCTGCTGGGTCAAATGGCTGCGCCGGCTCGAGGTCGGCGACGCGCCCTATGCGACACGCGAGGAATCGACGCAGTACATCGACCTGATGCCGGACGGCCTGCAGCGGCAATACGCGATCATCCAGGAGTGCAAGTCGGTGATCACCTCGCCGTCGGGCGGGCAGCGGCTGCTGCAGAAGGGCTTCTACAACATTACCGGGCTGGCCTGGTCGGGACGCGGGAAGGTCGCGCGCGTCGACGTGTCGGTCGACGGCGGGCGCAACTGGAAGACCGCGCGGCTGGAGTCGCCGGTGCTGCCGAAGTGCCTGACGCGCTTCAACATCGACTGGGAGTGGGACGGCAAGCCCTACATCCTGCAGTCGCGCGCGATCGACGAGACCGGCTACGTGCAGCCGAAAATAGCCGAACTGCGCAAGGTGCGCGGCACGCGCTCCGTGTATCACAACAATGCCATCCAGTCGTGGCAGGTGTCGGCGGCAGGGGAGGTTGCGAATGTGCAGGTCTCGTAAGCTGTTCGTGCCGTTCGTCGCGCTGGCGCTGGCGCTCGGGCCGGCCGCGCATGCGGGCCGTTTCGAAGGCATCGGCCGCGCGGCCACGCCGTCCGAGGTGGCCGCATGGGACATCGACGTGCGCGCCGACTTCAGCGGGCTGCCGGCCGGCGCCGGCAGCGTCGCGCAGGGTGAGAAGATCTGGATCGCGCGCTGCGTGTCCTGCCACGGCGAGTTCGCCGAGTCGCCCGCGGTGTTCCCGCCGCTGGTCGGCGGCACCACGCGCGCCGACATCGAGCGCGGCCGCGCGGCCGCGCTGAGTTCGGCCAGCGAGAATTCGAAGACCACGATGATGAAGCTGTCGACGGTGTCGACGCTGTGGGACTACATCCGCCGCGCGATGCCGTTCGACGCGCCCAGGAGCCTGAAGGTCGACGAGGTGTATGCAGTGACGGCCTTCCTGCTGAACCTTGCCGACATTGTGCCGGCCGACTTCACGCTCAGCGACAAGAACATCGCCGACGTGCAGGCGCGCATGCCCAACCGCAACGGCAACACCACGGACCACGGCATGCTGCGGGTCGACGGCAAGCCCGACGTCGCCAGCAAGGACTGCATGAGCGACTGTCCGGTGAATACGGGCGCGCTGGTGGTGCTGCCGTCGACCGTCAATGGCCTCAACGGCAACCTCGCCGAGCAGGACCGCAGCTGGGGCGCGATCCGCGGCATCGACACCGGCCGCCACTAGCGGTGCGCGGCGCGTGCCGGCAGCAGCCGTGCGACGATGGCACAATGAGCGCATATACACAGAACGATCGGAGACAGGAATTGGACAAGAGCAGGCGAGACGCGATGCGCGTCGCGTCAGGACTGGCGCTGGCCTTCGGCAGCGGCTTGCTGACGCCGGCCGAGGTGTTCGGCGCCAACGCATGGGGCACTGACTGGAACGGCGCGGTCTACAGCGCGCGCAGCCTCGAGGCCTTCGTGCGCGCGATGAAAGGCGATACCACCACGCCGAACGAAGTGCGCACCGTGACCCGTTCCGAGCGCGGCAAGGTGGCCGGGCTGGCGGAGGCGGCCGAAGGCGACATCGTGATCGAGGCGCCGGAGCTGGCCGAGAACGGCACCAATGTCCCCGTCACGGTGACCAGCAAGATTCCCGGCACCGATTTCATCGCGCTGCTGGCCGACCTGAATCCGTATCCGGTCTGCGTCGGCTTCAATGTGCTGCCTGATACTGATCCGTCTTTCTCGGTGCGCATCAAGGTCGCGAAGAGCTCGAACCTGGTCGTGGTGACGCGCGCGCAGGGCAAGTTTTATTACACGCTGCGCGACATCACCGTGATGATCGGCGGCTGCCTGGGTTGAGGAGACAGACATGGGCGAGCCAATGCGCGTGCGCGCAGTACAGAATGGCGAATGGACCGAGGTGCGCATCCTGATGAAGCATGTGATGCTGTCGCGCCTGACCTGGGACAGCGCCGGCAAGCTGGTGCTGGCGCATTTCATCCAGACGGTGCGCGGCACTTGCAACGGGCGGCAGGTGCTGCACGTGAACTTCGGCGGATCGGTCGCGCGCGATCCGTATTTCTCTTTCCGCTTCAAGGGCGGCAAGCCCGGCGACAAGGTCGTCATCAGCTGGGTCGACACCGAGAACGACACTCGCACCGACGAGGCCGTGATCGCCTGA
>CAYZXP010000027.1:0-24991 GCA_964482415.1 uncultured Bifidobacterium sp.
CCAATCTGTCTGGCCTGACCTGGCAATTGCTGGTTCAGCTCAGTGTCGTTTTCGCTGCGCTGAACGGAGTTGCCCGGGAAGGCATCGTGTTCCTGCATCTGGGCGAAGGCGAACTGGCCAGCAAGATTGGCACTGCCTTCGTCAACGACCTGCTGGGAATCCTCTTTGCGTTATATGCGTTCCGGTTCATCGTGGTGCGCATGGACCTGCCCAAGCCGCATTCGAAATAGGGCCGCAGGGAAGCGTGACGCAGTCGAACTCAAGAACGGCGCACGCCTTGCGCGTGCTCGCACCGGAATGTCGCCAGTCACCCTCACCCGTCACGACGGCGCTTTTTGGGCCAGGGCAGCAGCATCGGTACGCGCGACTGGTACGCACGGTAGTCATCGCCCAAGCCCCTCTCCAGGTCGCGCTCCTCGAAGTGCAAGCCAATCAGGACATATAGCGTCATCCCGAGCGAAAAGACCAAATGGCCCACGGTCATTCGAGGCACAGACCAGAAGGCAATCAGGAAGCCAAGCATGATCGGATGACGGACCACCTTGTACAGCCACTTGACCGACAAAGGCTGAATGGGCACAGGGCGTCCGCGCAGCGCGTGCCAGGCCTGGCTAAGGCCAAACAATTCGGCATGGCTGATCATGAAGGACGATAGCAGCAACACGAGCCAACCCGCGGCATACCCGCCCCACACCAGATAGCTCGCAGGCGAAGTAACCTCCCACACGACACCCTCGATCGGGCGCCAGAACGCGAAAAGTGCAATCAACGCCAGGCTGGAGAAAAGCACATAAGCGCTGCGTTCGATCGCGTCCGGAATCCAGCGGGTCCATGCGCGCTTGAATCCCGGTCGCGCCATCACGCTGTGCTGCAACCCGAACAGCAACAGCAAGCCGGCATCAACGATGACGGCCTCCGCGAACGGAAACATCTGCGGACCATCAATCGATCGGGGCACGCCGAACCCGCCGGCAAAACCCGTCGCATAAATGGATGTCAGGATGAATACTGCATAAGCAAAAAGGGAAAAGACCATATTGACCATGCGTCAACTCCGAAGAATGTTTGCGGCGCACATCAAGAGCCTTTCTCGTCAGGTCGATGGCAAGGCGACAGCGCCGCAGACAGTACAGGCGCACGGCAAGTTGCTGTCAACGCAGCCATTGGCCTGACGCGACAGGCTTTGAAGCCCGGTCAGCGGCGCACTGGCTCCGTACGGAGGTCATCGGCGAATTACGACATGGCCTGTTCGCACCGACACCTGCGTTGAACCAACCCTGTGCATTCAAGGCATTTTTTTCTCTTGGAAAGCGGCCATCAATCCAAGGATACGTTCGGCATCCGCAGGAGCGACTTGCCGAGCCGGGTTGTCGCCGGCCGTTAGATTCTGATTGACGACATTCAGCGCTGAAATCCGATTGACTGGCAAACCAAGCTGAAGCGGTTCGTCGGTCTGGACCACGAGAATGATCGCCTCGACAGTTTTATCGATCAATAGCGCGCGGCATCGCGCAGACAAGGTATTTTCACCCGCAAACTGCCGCAACTCGCCATTCACCCCGTAGCTGGCTTGATGACTGGTCAGGCATGCCCGCACACCCAGCCCGATCAGATGGCGCTGGCGCTCGCGCCCCGCGTCCATCGCCTGCGCATCCCCCACATACGCCTCGACAGGCACCTGCCCGAAATTTTCGACGAGGCTTGCAACATAAAGCGCCATGCGCGCGCGCGCTGCTGCCGTGCCTCCGAAATGCGGACGGAAATTTACTTCATTGATCACTGCGCCCACCTCTGACCAGGGGCGCGAGATATCCGTCGTGATCATGTCAACGCCGGCATTATTCAATCCCAGCACCGACGCCGCACGCTCGACAATTTCGATGTTCTCGGCAGCCACTGCTGCGGTGACATCGAACGTCGTCTCACCCCACTCGGTGGATTCGACCGCCTTCAGGCCAACCCGAACTCCGGCATCGGGGACGGATTCCAGATCGAATCCCTGCGTCCGAATGACGCCGATCATTTCCTCGTCGATCAACAAGGGCTTCTTGCGAGACCATGGCGGCAAACGGAAGTTTGCCTCTCGCTCCGCGCGCAGCAATTCCTGAATTGAATCAATGCCATTGCCCACGATTGAACGCGGACGGCGCTCTACCGCATAAAGAAATTTTTTGTTCGCGACCATCAGGCGGAAGCAGACGCCGGGCACATGGCGCTCCACCAGAACATTTGCCGACAACTTCCGCGCCACCGCAAAGGCCGCTGCGACAGCGCCGCGATCTCGCAGCCCGGTGGTCACTCCTTCGCTGCGCTCCCGGTCTGCGGGTTTCACGACGACAGGCCACCCCAACTCCTCAGCCGCCTTGCATGCCTCAGCCTCTGTCGATACCAGTGCATGCGCGGGAGCCGGCAGGCCGGCGATCCTCAGAAGCCGGGCCGTCGAGTCCTTTCTGTTCGCTATGTTGGAACCAATGGCCGAATCGAGGTCGGTAGCGCTCTTGGAAATCACGCGTCCGTTTGCCCCCATGCCGAGCAGGTAGGAACCCCCACCCAAATGCCAGAACGGCATGCCCTGACCATACGCCGCCCGCAAAATAGGCAGGGTTGAAACGCCTGAATCCGCATAGAGCAGAAATGGCTGGATGATTTTCTGCAGAATCAGCTTGTATGCCGAATCCAGCTCTTCCCGCCCTGGCATACCGTCGGCCGACCGTTTGACCAGGCTGGACGCCGCAGACAGCGCATTCCCAAGGAAATCCAATGGGAAAAAGTCCAGTTGCGGAAGCAGGGCTGTCAACTGATAGCCGCCTTCACGCTCAGGGTCAGCACGCAATGCAATGATCTGCGGATCTGCAAAAACCGGAATCTGCCCAAGGCGCAGCAGCCCCGATGTCAGATGCAAGACCCGATGGGCATAGCGGACCGGAATTTCAGGCGTCGCAATGGCGGCTCCGCCCGGACGTATCGGCTCAACATAATCTTCGCCCAGCAGCAGGCTCATGAAGGCATCGATCTGCTGAAAATCGGGCATCCCCGGAATCTTTAGCCGGTAATCAATTTGCACGGCCGGCTGCCCGACTCCCGGATGAAAACCTCGCACGTATGTACCCTCGAAATGAATCTGCAGAAAAAACTTGGCCGAATCAAGCCACCTTCAAGTCGCCTTTGTGCAAAGGAAATGCCGCAGCGACCAACGCATGCCAACCGCGCCATCTGGCGAATGATCGATCCCGAGCTGTTCAGAGACTGCCGAAACGATCTCGCCCGGCGCCGCGCGATCGATGCCGAACATCAGCCTGAGGCATTCCGCCATGTCGACCTCGGAGGCAAATCGCCAGTGGTATTCCGCGACCGTATCGACGGTCACGTCGAATCCCGCAGCCTCCAGCAATTCGACGTAAGCGCCAGACGCAAATGTCCCGGCATGTCCGAGCGATGAGTGCTGATTGACAAAACCATTGAGGAAATCAGCGGGGCGACTGCCCTGGTTGACTTCAGCTATCGCAAATCGACCGCCTTTCCGCAAGATACGGAATACCTCGGCAAATATCTCATCAAGCGCCTGCTCGTGATGAAGGCCCGCGAGGCAAATGGCGACGTCGACGTGTTCCTCCTGAAACGGCAGGCGATTGAGCGGCGCCATGAAACTGTGTTCCACCGCCAATTTGCACAAATCGTATAGCTGACGGCTCGGTTCGACCGCCATCATGCGCACGCCGGGAACGCTCAGATATCTCGAAAGAAAACCACTTGCCGCAGGAAGATCAAGGCAAATTTCGTTGGGCTGCGGAGCGGCGAGCGCCAATATCGCATTGACCTCTTCACGGACTGACTCAGGAAAACGCCGAAAGGCCTCGGCGTGTTGCTGGCCACGCACCTGAAAAATATCCGCATAGTTTTGCATGGTGCCATTGTAGCGGCATAAGGGTGATATTTTTGGCGCAAAATGCACCCATGGGCTCTCGCAAAAACCGCTTTTGCCCCGAATCGCAACAGCAAGCCGTGCGCTGGCAAAACTGCCGGCGACCGGACGATCCTCGCCCCGAATAGCCAGTGTGCTTTAGCGGGTTGATAGGCTTGCCGCGCAAGGCCCATGCAGCCTTCCTCGGCACCCGCTCGCAAGTCGGTGCCCCACGGCTCGTCATATGGAATACCCCCTCAATCAAAAAAGAAGGCTCTGAACCGTCTGTGCTGTTGGGATTTTTCGAATTCGGGATCGAGCTTGATTCGGCAACAAATGCAAGCTTGTCGGGTTTTCTTGAGACGGCGGCGCATGGATCACCTCCGGGCGTTTGCTGCACGGCCTGCACATCCCCGGAATTCCATTTTCATCATCATGCCGTGCAATGCCGGAATTTCTTCGCGCGAGAAAAGACATTGCATTCAATGACTGAACCACCAAAAAAAGTTATTCTCATTTTATTATTCTCCGGCTTTGCCGATCTGCCGTATTCCATTTTTCCAACCGGCGGCGCTGGTAGAATTTTCAATCAGAAATTCAGTTTTCTTAGTGGCTGAAGGAAACCGCAGATGAAAGCAGAAGAAATAACGCACAAGCATTGCGATGTGCTGGTAATTGGCGGAGGTCCTGCCGGATCGACTGTTGCAGCACTGCTGGCACAACAAGGACATCATGTCGTCGTGCTGGAAAAATCGCACCATCCGCGTTTTCACATCGGCGAATCTTTACTGCCGGCCAATTTGCCTTTGCTTGACAAATTGGGTGTGGGTGACGAAGTGCGGTCGATCGGCATGTACAAGCCCGCCGCTGAGTTCATTTCTCCCAATCACGGCTGGACGCAGCCTTTCTATTTTGCGGATAGCTGGGACAAATCCATGCCGTATGCCTATCAGGTGCGTCGGTCGGAATTTGACGAAATCCTGATCCGCAACGCGCAGCGCAAGGGAGCCGAGGTGCATGAAGGTTGCAAGGCGCAGCGTGTCGATTTTCTCGACGACGATATCGTGTCGGTTGAGGCACAGAGCGATGATGGTCGGCGGATTAAATGGCAGGCACGATTTCTTGTGGATGCGTCCGGCCGCGACACATTCCTGTCGAATAAATTCCGCATCAAACAACGCAATCCGCGCCACAACAGTTCAGCCGTGTATGGACACTTCAAACATGCTCAACGGAACGAAGGCGACGCTGAAGGAAATATTTCGATCTTCTGGTTCAATCACGGCTGGTTCTGGTTCATTCCGCTGCACGACGGCACCACCAGTGTTGGCATGGTGACCTGGCCGTATCACATGAAAACCAAAGGTGAGCGTAGCCTGGAACAATTTTTACTGGAAAACATTGCGACCTGTGCCGCATTGTCGGAGCGCCTCACGTCCGCCACGCTGACGGAATCAGTAAGTGCGACCGGAAATTTTTCATATGTTTCAAAACGCACGCATGGGCGCAATCACCTGTTGCTGGGCGATGCTTACGCGTTCATTGACCCGGTATTTTCTTCCGGCGTCTGGCTGGCGATGAACAGTGGCGTACTGGGCGCCGAAGCCATCAATACCTGCTTGCGACAACCGGCACAGGCAGACACAGCGCTGAAGCAGTTCGATCGGCAGATGAAACACGGGCCACGGGAATTCTCATGGTTTATTTACCGCATGACCAATCCAATCATGCGCGATTTCTTCATGTCTCCAAAAAATGTATTCAGGGTGAAAGAGGCGCTGCTCTCGCTGTTAGCGGGCGACATTTATGGAAAAACGCCGATCTGGCGCTCGCTCCTGATTTTCAAAATGTTGTACTACACCGCCAACCTGTTGCAGCCCAAGCGGGCGTTCATGGCCTGGAAAAATCGTCGCTTCAACATCCGCAAGGTGGATGACGCCTCTTTGTACAACGCCTGACTGGTGAAGCAATTGCAAGAGCGCCACCGCTTTCTTTTACGGGCCTATGAACACGTGGCCATGATCATTGGACTGGGCAGTTTGGCCGCCCTTTGCCTGACCTGGCTGCCGATAGCCATGGTTCTCCACGTGCTGCTGCCTGCGTCCACCGGACAAAAGCTTGGCCGGCTCGCCATCATGTATGCATTTCGGTTTTACCTGCAACTGCTGACCTGGCTATGCGCATGCCGGTTCGAACTGTCCGCCCTGGACGAGCTGAAGGATGCCGGCCCGCTGATCGTGGTGGCCAACCATCCGTCACTGCTCGACGCAATCGTCATTCTCTCGCGATTGCCCAATGCGGTATGCGTGATGAAAGCCAGCCTGATGAACAACCCGCTGTTCGGCGCGGCAGCCCGTCTGGCGCGCTACATTCGCAATGACGGACTGGTGCAGATCGTGATGCAAAGCCGTAACGCGTTGCAGCAAGGCGGGCAGGTCTTGCTTTTCCCTGAAGGGACGCGAACAAAAGATTTCCCGCTGAATCCCTGCACGGTGACTGCCGGCTTGCTGGCCAAACGCACGGCCGTGCCCGTCCAGACGGTATTGATCGAATTTTCCACGCCCTACCTGGGCAAGCAGTGGCCGCTGTTCCGCGCGCCGCTGTTGCCGCTGCATTGCCGTGTAAGGCTCGGTGGACGCTTGTCGGCCCAGCCCGACATCCACACATTCACAAACACCATGGAACGCGAACTGCGTCAGAAACTGGCGCCTTGCCCAACCGTTTATTCATCGACCACCGCCTGACTCTCACATGCTGAATGCATCAACCACCCATTTAGTGCTGATCCCCAGCTACAACCCCGGCGCAGCGGTTTACGAAACCGTACGTGCTGCCCGCGCCCGGTGGTCACCCGTCTGGGTCGTGGTGGATGGCAGCACCGATGGCACCGGACTGGCGTTGCAGGCAATGGCTGATCAAGATCCGGGGCTTCACGTCATCATGCTGCCGAAAAATCAGGGAAAAGGTTCGGCGGTGCTGGAGGGCGTCCGTCAAGCTGCCGCGGCAGGCTTCACTCACGCGCTGACGATGGACTCGGATGGTCAGCATCCGGCCGATTTGATTCCCGCATTTATGAACGCGTCGCTGAAGCAGCCCGGCTGCATGGTGCTGGGCAAACCGGTGTTTGGACCTGACGCACCCGCGCTGCGGGTCAACGGACGCAAGGTATCCAATGGCTGGGCCAATCTCGAAACACTGTGGATGGGCGTTGGCGACTCGCTGTATGGCTTCCGCGTGTACCCGATTGCACCGCTGACGCGCATCATGCAGAAACAAGGTTTCATGCGCCGGTTTGATTTTGACCCAGAGGCTGTCGTGCGCCTGTGCTGGGCCGGGGTCATGCCGATCAATATCGATGCGCCGGTGCGCTACCTCTCGGCAGAAGAGGGCGGCGTGTCACATTTCCGCTATCTGCGTGACAACGTGCTGCTGACCTGGATGCATGCGCGTTTGTTTACAGGTTTCCTGTTGCGGCTGCCTTATCTGATCTGGTGCCGCCTTACCTCCACAGCCCATCGCCTCTGATGAACAAACCGCCCCGTACCGGACGCACCGCTGCACTCAAGGCCGATCCGCGCCTGCGACATTATTTCGACAATGAAGACGGGCGCCGCCAAGTGACCAGAGCAATGTTCGACGAAGCCGCCAGCGGCTACGACAATGCGGAATCCCTGACGGCGCTGGGTACTGGCGCGTGGTACCGCCGCGAAGTGCTGCGCCGTACCGGTCTGATGCAAGGCATGACGCTGCTGGATGTCGCTGCGGGTACCGGTCTGGTAACAGTCGCCGGTCGCGAAATTGTTGGTGAGTCCGGCCGTGTAATCGCGCTTGATCCGTCCCCCGGCATGCTCGCCGAGTTAAAAAAGAAGATCGCAGTCGATACCATTGAAGCGTATGCGGAAGCGATACCTTTGCCCGATGACACGGCGGATTTCATTTCCATGGGCTATGCGCTGCGCCACGTAGGCGATCTCGACAAGGCTTTTGCCGAATATCTTCGGGTGCTTCGCCCCGGCGGGCGAGTCTGCCTGATGGAGATCAGCCGACCCGCCGGTCGCCTGAGCCGCTTTCTGCTCCGTTTCCATCTGGGCGTGATGGTGCCCTTTCTCGCGCGCATCATGGGACGCCATGCCGACATGAAAAAACTGTGGGCTTACTATGGCGACACCATTGAAGCGGCGCTCGAGCCGGAACACATTATCGCGACCCTCCGGTGCGCCGGCTTCACCGACGTTCAATGCTCGCTCACTCTTGGTGTATTCCGCGAATACACCGCGCGCAAGGCATGAACACCACCGAGGTTTATCTGATCGCCATGGCGATCATTTTCACCATCCCCTGGTTACTCTGGCGCCTTGGCCGTACCGACTATTACGCCCCGCTGGTGGTCGTGCAAATCCTCACGGGAATCCTGCTGGGGCCTGGCGTACTCGGAAAAATATTTCCCGACTATTACCAGTTCGTATTTACCCCTACCGTGGTGCAGACGCTGAATGGCATCGCCTGGTGGGCTGTCATGCTGTTCGTGATGATCGCCGGCGTGGAATTGGATTTACGCAACGCATGGCTACACCGACGCGAAAGCGTGATCACGGCCGGCTTGGCTTTGGGGGTTCCATTGGTCTTCGGCTGCGCGGCGGCCGGACTCCTGCTGGAATTCAGTGGCTGGAGCGGCCCGCAAGCCCACCCCTGGCAATTTGTACTCGGCGTAGGAATGGCCTGCGCGGTCACAGCGCTGCCGATTTTAATCCTGATGATGGAGAAACTGGAGATCCTACGCCAGCCGCTGGGGCAACGCATCTTGCGCTACGCGAGTCTGGACGATATTGCGATCTGGGGTGTGCTGGCATTAATCATGATGGACTGGAGTCGCGTCGGCAAACAAGCCGTTTTTCTCGCCATATTTGCTTTCCTGGGATTTCTCTTCCGTCGCCTGATGGCCTGGCTGCCCGAACGCGATCGCTGGCATGTGTCGCTGATCTGGCTGGCGATATGCGGCTTCGGCGCCGATTGGGCCGGGCTGCACTACATGGTCGGCGCCTTCCTGGCGGGCGCCGTCATGGATGCCCACTGGTTTAATCAAGAGAAGCTCGACCAGTTACGCCACCATGTGCTGCTGGTACTGATGCCGGTATTTTTCCTGTCCACCGGCTTGCGCACCAATTGGGCCATTGGCGGGAGCGCAGTATTTTTTACAGCCGGTTTGCTGTTGCTCGCGTCGGTGACGGGAAAACTACTTGGTGTGCGCCTGGCGGGACGCTTGCTGGGATGGCCGCGCGCTGAAACCGGCATCATCGGCTGGCTGCTGCAGACCAAGGCGCTGATCATGATTATTTTTGCAAATATTCTGCTCGACAAACATGTAATTTCCAGCGAAACCTTTACTGCCCTGCTGCTGATGGCGGTAGCCAGCACCATGCTGACCATACCCATGGTGGCGCCGCGATTGCGAAGGTCCGCTCGCGACGCCGGCCAACTTTCCCAAACCGTTGTGAGCAATTAGTGCCCGTCGCGACAGGGCGTCGCCAACGTGAGCGCTGCAATGCAATCGGAGAATTCGGTGTTGAACACCACGGCGCTGATGCCGGCCAGATCAGCGCTTCCCGCACATATGCCATAGCGACAAATAACCGAATGCAGCGCCAATGGCGGCTCCTGCCACAACGTCGAGAGTCACATGCTGCAACGTTGCAATCGTGGACCAGGCAATCGCCAGACAAAAAAATATGTTGCCTACAAGAATCCAGCGAGGAGCGTTAATTTCCGACAGCAGGCGCTGCAGCCACATCGCGGAAAAAACGGCAGAACCCACATGCAAGGACGGACAAGCATTGCCGCCTGCGTCGATACCCTTGATCATCGCCAGCCCGGGGTGCTGGCTCCAGTCGATGTGAACCACCGGCGTACAGGTAGGCCACAGCCAGAAAATGCCGAGGCAAAACAGGCACAAGGCAGACACCCAGACGCCAAACAGGGCCAGCCTGCGAAACGACGGCATCAGTGCCGGCGGGAGCGAAACATAAACCCAGAGCGATGCATAAACCGGAAACGCAATCGGTGAAAATCCTATCCAGTCATCCAGCCATAATTTGGGCATTTCATAAGCCGTGCCCGCATTCGCGTCCAGTATCGAAAAATAGCCCCAGAAAAACAGCGTCATGAAAGCCGAAGTTCCAAAGGCCTTGACTGGCCATAAAACAAATAACCTGCGCACAAATTGATCGCGCCAGCGGGGAGTAGTTATTTCATTCATTTGCAGCGATTGTGCCATTCAACTTATAATATTTACACTCGAATCTGCGCTGTTGCGAGCACTCGTGAAACGCTGCGCGCCTGCGGAAAAGCTCTGAGCAGAGGCGGTGTTTCTCCGTTTGGCCAGGCCTTCAATCGGGCCGTTTGGGCGTTTCAACGAACATGAACTCAATCCAGCTGATTAGCGATTTTTTGAAGGCTCGGGCAGGTGTGGAGCCTGAACTGGTGGTCGACAGCGCGTTGCTGGCAGACCTCGGTATCGATTCCCTGATGTTGGCTGAATTGATATTTGAAGCCGAAGACCATTTCCACGTTTCCATTGACCTGCAGCCTGGCGAACCCATGCCGCAAACTGTCGCCGATCTTGTGAAGATTATCGACGGCGTGATCGCTGCCAAGGCTCCTGCCGCATGACGATGCGGCGTGTAGCCGTCACGGGGTTAGGGGTGGTCAGCCCCTATGGAGGCGATGTCGATGATTTTTTCGCACGCATGCTCGCGGGCGAGTCGGCAGTCAGGCTGTTTTCCGGCCAGGATTTCCCGAAGCCAGTCAACACGCCCGCCGTATGTTGCGCGGGTTTCGATGCCGAAGCGGCATTGACCAAACCGCTGGCATTAATGATGGAGCGCTTTTCCCAGCTAGGGCTGGCAGCGGCGTTCCAGGCCTGGGCCGATGCAGGATTCCCCCGGAAGCCGGGCAACGCCGAAGAGCGCAATGACTGGGGATGTATCTGGGGCACCGCGCTGGGAGGCATATCGGCGTTCGAACGCGGCTCCAGGGATTTGTGGGCGAACGGCCGCGACCGGGTATCACCGATGTCCGTCGTTCTGGGAATGAACAATGCCTGCAATGCGCACATCTCCATTCAGCTGGGCTTGGGCGGCATCAGCATGAGCCACACCGTGGCCTGTGCGTCGTCGGCCATCGCAATCGGCGAGGCATTCCGTCGGGTCCGCTCGGGCGAATGTACTGTTGTGCTCACCGGCGGTTCCGACATGCCACTCGCCTATGGCGTGATGCGCGCGTGGGAAGCGATGCGGGTGCTGGCGCCCGGCGACGAAGCCACAGCGTTTGCTGCTTGCCGGCCTTTTTCGTCGGATCGGCGTGGATTCGTGCTGGGCGAAGGCGGTGCGGCGCTGGTGCTGGAAGATTGGGAGCATGCCGTGCGGCGTGGCGCCCGCATCCACGGCGAAGTGGTCGGGTATGGCGCCAGCTGCGACCGCAACCATCTGGTCAAACCGGACGCGCAAGGTCAGGTCCGTGCCATGCGAAGCGCGCTTGCCGACGCCAACCTGAATGCCGAACACATCGGATATGTAAACGCACATGGCACCGCCACGCATGAAGGTGACCCGGTGGAAGTGCATGCGCTGAAGACCGTGTTTGGCGATGCCGCCCCCGGATTGCCGGTCAGCGCCACCAAGTCCATGCACGGACACCTGATGGGTGCCGCAGGTGCCATCGAAGCGCTGGTCACCGTACTTGCGCTGCGCGAACAATGCATCCCGCCGACGGCACATTTACCGGGCCGGATTGATCCGCTTTGCGAAGGCGTACAGCATGTGACGCAAGGCCTGCGTGGCGTTGAGATGCAGGCCGCCCTTTCAAATTCGTTTGCCTTCGGGGGCAGCAACGCCGTACTGGCGTTCCGCGCCCCAAATAACCTTCATTGATCCCATGCCTGACGCAATTGCCAACACCTCTGTTGACGCGTTGATGCCCGAAGTGGCCAACCTGATCATCGAAGCCCTGAACCTTGAAATATCGTCACAGGAAGTCGAACCGGACGCGCCTTTGTATGGCGATGGCCTGGGCCTGGATTCGATCGACATGCTTGAAATTTCCCTCGTCATTTCCAAGCAATACGGATTCGAATTGAAATCCGACGTTGAAAACAAGGACGAGGTGTTTGGCTCCCTGCGCGGTTTGACGGCACACATTGTCCGTTGCCGCACAAAATGAATTTATCCTTGCCCGGCGCCTTGCGTGCTGCAGCCGTCGCCGGCCTTGTTTTTTGCTGGATGGTGGCCGCACATTGGGGCAGCGACACCCTGGGCAATCCGAATCTCAGACTGGCCTTGGCAGTCAGTCCGCTGATCGTGGCGGGCGCAATGATTTTCGTTACCCACGCGGGCCGCTGGTGGGCGTGGGCGCTCGCTGTGCTGCTGGCGGGCGGCTTGTGGACGCTGTGGCCGGTGCTGCGCATCAATGTGCCGCTGGTGTATTACCTTCAGCATCTCGGCACTCATCTGGCCCTTGCAGTGATGTTCGGTCGCACATTAATGGGACCGGGCGATGCGCTGATTACACGCATGTCCCGCTTCATCCTGGGTGAGCATCTTTCTGAACGCAATATTCGCTATACGCGAAAACTGACTGGTGTGTGGACGCTGTTTTTCCTTGTAAACGCGTTGGCATCGACCGTGCTGTTCGCGTGGGCGCCGGTGCAATGGTGGTCTGTATACGCCAACCTGCTGACGGGTCCATTGATCGGATCGATATTCCTGATCGAGCACCTGGTCCGCCGGCGTTTGTTGCCGCCGCACGAGCGCCCCTCCTTCAAAGCGATTGTGCTGGCCTACCAACAGCGACGGCACCTCGGTCTCGGCAAAACGGCGCCCCGGTCATGAAACGTTTGCCATTGGTCAGTGGTCGCGCGCTGGATGAGATCCTGGCGTGGCGACCAAGCGGCGCCGTGTCAGTGCGCGCATTTGTCGCACAGGCGCTGGCTTTGTCGGAACGGCTGCCGGCCGGGCCATGGGCCATCAACCTGTGTGAAGATCGTTACAACTTTGCAGTATCGTTTGCTGCCTGCCAGCTGTGTGGCAAGACCAGTTTGCAGCCATCCTCGCACTCAGCCGCAACCTTGAGGCAACTTGCGATGGACTATCCCGGTGCATGGTGCCTCGTCGACAGCGCCGCCGACGTCGGCGGGTTGCCGGCATTTGGCTGCCCGGAACTCAGCGGGCAAGAAGACGGCGTAACGGTGCCGACCATTGAAGCCGACCATGTAGCGGCGATTTTATTTACCTCGGGCTCCACGGGTCTGCCACAGGCGCACGGAAAAACCTGGGGCAAGCTGGTCCAGAATGGTCAGGCCGAAGCCCGTGGCCTTGAACTGAACAATCGCTCCTATGCGATCGTGGGAACGGTTCCGGCTCAGCACAGCTACGGGTTCGAATCCACCTTCCTGCTGGCGCTGCACGGGGGCTGTACCTTCTGGGCAGGCAAGCCGTTGTACCCTCAGGACGTGGTGCAGTCACTGCAGGCCGTGCCACGCCCGCGCATGCTGGTCACCACGCCGTTTCATCTGTCGACGATGATGGCGTCAGGCCTTGAACTCCCGCCCCTCGACAAGGTGCTGTCCGCGACGGCTCCGTTAAGCCGGGAGCTGGCACGACAAGTAGAAGAGCGAACCCAAACGCTCGTACAGGAAATTTACGGTTCCACCGAATCGTCCGCGCTGGCCAGCCGCCGCACGACCGATGGTGACGCCTGGCAGTTGCTGCCCGGGGTCGCGATGGAGCAGGAAGATGATGCCACTTACGCATTGAACGGCCATGTGGCCGGCCGCGTGCCGCTGGCGGACGCCATCGAACTGCTGCCTTCGGGCCAGTTTCTGCTGCATGGGCGGCTGGCTGATTCAATCAACATCGCGGGAAAGCGTACGTCGCTCTCGTATCTGAACCATCAACTGACCAGTATCGACGGCGTCGAAGATGGCGCCTATTTCGTACCGGATGATGCAGCGGGTCGCGGCGTCACCCGACTGGCGGCGTTCGTTGTGGCGCCGACCCTGGACAGAAAGCAGTTGCTGCATGCAATGCGACAGCGTATCGATCCGGTATTTTTGGCTCGTCCGCTCATTTGGGTCGACGCACTGCCCCGCAACAGCACCGGCAAATTGCCGCGTAGCGCATTACACGCTTTGTACCTTCAACGGGTGACGAATGGACGCGCTTGAATTCGTCTGGACCGTGCCCTGCGAGCATCCCGCCTTCGAAGGACATTTTCCCGGCCAGCCCATCTTGCCCGGTGTCGTCTTGCTGGACCAGGTGTTTCAATTGGCGCAGCAGGCTGTGCCGTACATCGCAGAGGGCTGGGAGTTAGGACAGGCGAAATTCCTGAGCACAGTCGGGCCCGGTGACGTGCTGCATTTCAGCGTGCAGCCGGCGACGCGTGGCGGCCTGGCATTTCGTGTCGCCACGGCTACAGGCGTGGATGTGGCCTCCGGCACGCTGACGGCTCTGGCCACATGAACCGCGCGTCTGCCCGTCCGGATTGGCTGCGCCGTCGCGAGCGCAGCAACGTGGCCGTCCTGAAATTGATGGTCCTGATTTCGCTCACCTTCGGCCGGCGCGCAGGGCGCGTTGTGCTGCACGGCATCGCACTTTATTTCTGCCTGTTCGCACCTCGCGCCAGGGCTTCCAGCCGCGCATACCTGACGCGCGCCCTCGGTCGCCCCGCTCGCTGGACGGAGTTGTACCGACATGTGTTCAGCTTCGCCAGCACCATCCATGACCGGATCTATTTGCTCAACGATCAGTTTGATCTGTTCAACATCGAAGTCCGCGGGACGGATGCATTGCTGCAAGCAATGTCGGACGGCCAGGGTGCACTTCTTGTCGGCGCCCACCTGGGCAGCTTCGAGGTGCTTCGCGCGATGGGGCGTGAGCTGGCCGGCCTGCGCGTGGCGATGATGATGTACGAACTGAACGCCAGAAAGATAAACGCCACGCTCGAGGCGATTAATCCGAAGGCAGCGCAAGACATCATTTCCCTCGGCCGCATCGAGTCCATGCTGGAGGTGCGCGAGAAGCTGGAAGCCGGTTATCTGGTTGGCATGCTGGCCGATCGGACACTCGCGGACGATGCCACGATGGATTTGCCCCTGCTGGGACAACCGGCCCGCTTCCCGCTGGGGCCCTGGCGCATGGCGGCCATGTTGCGGCGGCCGGTTTTTTTCATGGCCGGCCTGTACGAAGGAGGCAACCGTTATTGTCTGCACTTTGTGCCGTTGGTCGATTTTTCCGCTACGACGCGCGGCGAACGCGATGCGGCAATTCAGACAGCGGTGCGCAGCTATGCCGGCCTGCTCGACCAGCATTGTCGGCATGCTCCCTATAACTGGTTCAATTTTTTTGATTTCTGGTACCACCCATGAACGTACGCGGACTCCTAGGCTTGGCCTTGCTTGTCGTCGCAAGTGCTGCACACGCAACCTTTGACATTGACCAATTGATGGCTGAGCTGGCCCAGCATAAAGGCGGGCGCGCCAAATTCATCGAAAAGCGCTACATCGCCGTGCTGGACAAGCCCGTAGTCGCGTCAGGTGAAATGACCTACAGCCCGCCAGACCGCCTTGAAAAGGTCACCCTGTCGCCGAAGCGGGAAACCATGGTGCTGGACAAAGACCGACTGATTCTGGAGCGCGATCGTCGCAAGTTCACTATCAACCTCGCCAGCCGACCTGAAGCGCTGGCGTTCGTCGACAGCGTGCGCAGCACCCTGTCGGGCAACCGCCAGTCACTGGAGCGCCATTACGCACTGCAACTCAAAGGACAAGTACAGCATTGGGTGCTGACGCTGACCCCGACTGAGCCGGCGATCGTGGCTTTGCTGCAGCGGATCACCGTCAGCGGCAGTGGCAACCAGGTGCGCACCATCGACTACCTGCTCGCCGATGGTGACCGCTCTGAATTGCTGATCGAGCCGATGGATGCCCCATGACCATGGCCTGGCGGAATTTCATTCTGTGGCTGCTGGCGATGCTGGCCGGCGGCCTGATCGCGTTGAACAGCCGGTTCGTGGCGGACATGTCGTTTTTCCTGCCCTCCCAGCCGAGCGCAGAACAAAAGGTGCTGATCGGACAAATGAAGGAGGGCGCGGTCTCGCGCCTGCTGATGCTGTCCATCGGAGGCGGCGATGCCAGGCAGCGCGCGCAGGCATCGCAGGCACTGCGCGAGCGCCTGGCCGGGCGCGACGAATTTTTGTCGGCGCAAAACGGCGCCAGCGCCAGCCTGGATGCGGAAAAAGACTTCCTGTTCAGGCACCGCTACCTGTTGAGCCCGTCGGTGACGCCGGATCGATTTACGGAAGACGGCTTGCGCACAGGAGTCGCCAATACGATTGATACGCTGTCGTCTCCGTTGGGCATGCTGTTCAAGCCTTACCTCACCCGCGACCCGACCGGGGAGTTTCTGGAGCTGCTGCAGGGCTTGAATCCGGGAACGCAGCCGAACACGGCGCAAGGGGTGTGGGCCTCTCGCGATGGCGAGCGCGCCATGCTGCTGGTTCAGATGAAAGCCCTCGGTTCCGATACCGACGGCCAGGAGCAGGCCATTGGCCTGGTACGACAAACGTTTGCCGATGTCGTCCGTCAACCGGGATTGGCGGGACTGTCTCTTGAATTATCCGGTCCCGGCCTGTTTGCGGTCCGTGCGCGCGCAACGATCAAGGAAGAGGTCTCCAGGCTGGCGCTCATCAGCTCCCTGGCCAGCATGGCCATCCTGCTCTGGATCTATCGCTCCCTGCGACTACTGGCGCTGGGCATGCTACCGGTGTTGAGTGCGGCGCTGGCGGGAGTGGTATCGGTCAGCCTGGTCCATGGCGCAGTATTTGGGATCACCATGGGATTTGGCTCCGCGTTGATCGGTGAGGCAGTCGATTACGCCATCTATTATTTCGTGCAGTCCAGCAAAGTGGGGCTGCACCAATGGAAAAAGGAATGCTGGCCGACCATACGACTGGGCGTGTTCACGACCGTCGTCGGTTTCGGGACGCTGATGTTTTCCGGCTTCCCCGGCCTGGCGCAACTGGGCCTGTACTCATTGTCAGGCGTGTTGGCTGCCGCATTGGTCACGCGCTTTGTCCTGCCGGGCCTGGCCGGATCGCGCATCCATGTGCCGGATCACGGGCGCATTGCTCACATGCTGAACGACGGTTTCGCGCGCATGCCCCGGTGGCGCTGGCTGTGGGCTGGCATCGCGTTGGCGGCAGCGACCTACCTGATCGCGCAACGTGATGAATTATGGAGCAGTAATTTGTCCGTTCTTTCAACCGCCAGCGAAGCGGAGGTCAAGCTCGACACCCGGCTGCGCGCGGATCTGGCCGCGCCCGATGCGCGCTATATGGTGGTTGTCACGGCCAGGGACCAGGAGCATGCGCTCCGGATCGCCGAACAAGCCGGCGCCAGACTGGATGCATTGGTGGCGGAAGGCGCGATCGGCGGCTACGACAGCCCGGCCCGTTTCCTGCCAAGTGCGCAATCGCAAGCGCATCGGCAGGGCAGCCTGCCGGCCGCAGATGAATTGACCCGGCGCCTGAAGCTGGCACTGGTGGATTCACCGCTTCCCGCCACGGTCCTGCAGAATTTTGTTGCGGAAGCAGGCGTCGCCCGCACAAGCCCCTTGGTGACGCGCGCGTCGCTGGACGGCACGGGCCTCGCCTTGCTGGTGGATTCCTTGCTGATGCCCGGGGCGCACAGCTGGACGGTATTGCTGCCGCTGCGTCCCAACGCCGACGGGGAAGTGCCTGTTCAACAGGTGACAAAGGCACTCGAAGGCAGCACCGCATTGATGATCGACATGAAGGGCGAATTTGATCGCCTTTACGGCGGCTATCTGGATGAAGCGCTCCTGCTGTCGCTTGCGGGCCTGCTGGCCATCGTGTGCCTGCTCGCAGCCTCCTTGCGCTCATGGCAGCGGCTGTGTCGAGTCTTGTTGCCGCTGGCATTGACCGTGCTGATCGTCCTGGCGGGGTTGCACGCCGCCGGTGAAGCCCTGAACCTGCTGCACCTGGTGGGCGTGCTGCTGATTTTTGCGGTGGGCTCGAACTATAGCCTGGTGTTTGACCGGGTCGCGACCGGCGAGGCGCTGGAACTCGATACCCTCATGTCCATGGCCGTCGCCTGCCTCACCACCGTGGTGGGCTTCGGAACGCTGGCCTTGTCGTCCGTGCCCGTGTTGCACGCCATTGGCGTGACCGTCGGTCCCGGCGCATTTTTGGCGCTGTTCCTGTCGGCCGCCTTTATCTACCGGACGTCACCGCCGGTGCGTTCATGAACGAGGCGCCGGCCACGCAAGGTTCCGGGCAAGTGCTGTTCATGCTTCCCGGGGCACAGATGACAGCTGAGCACATGGTGCAGGAAGGCTTGCTGACGCTGGCACGCGAGCACCGTCCCGCACTGACGGTGATCCCGCTGAGCCTGCGCCAGCAAGGTGTCTTCGACGAATCCGCGCTCCGGTCCCTTGAAACGGACGTGCTGTCTCCGGCTCGCGAACGTTATCAAGCCGTATGGCTCGGCGGCATTTCCATGGGCGGCTTGTTGTCGCTTGCGTACATGGCAAGCCGGCTGGGCAGGGTCGATGGCCTGTGCTTGCTCGCGCCCTATCCGGGAAGCCGGCTGACGCTGAATGCGATCGACAATGCCGGCGGCCTCGACGCCTGGAGGCCCACCGCCGCGCAGCTTGAGGATCCGGAGTTTCGCATCTGGCATTGGCTCAACACGACCATCCCGGAACTGCCCGTTTTCATCGGGCATGGAGAGCAAGACCGCTTTGCGTCCGGAATACAGCGCGTCGCCCGGTGCCTGCACGGCGCTCAAACGGCACAAGTGCCGGGCGGCCATGACTGGGATGCCTGGCGCGCTCTGTGGACAAGGTTCCTCCACGGCGGCTTGCTCAAGGACTGACCGATGCCAAGAGCCTGGACTCCCTCGCCTCTGCTGCAGGCCACCGTGGCCGCGCATGGCGCTGCGCTGGTCGGTTCGCTGGCCTATCCCGCCTGCTGGCCATGGGCGGTGGGCGGGCTGGTGGTCAACCATGCCGTGCTAACCGTCGCCGGCTTGCTTCCCAGATGTGGCTGGCTGGGTCCGACGCTCACCCGTTTGCCGGCCGCCGCGGCGGCGGCCGGCCAGATCGCCCTGACGATTGACGACGGACCGGATCCGGAGGTCACCCCCAAAGTATTGGACTTGCTCGACAGTACGAATGCCAAAGCGACGTTCTTCTGTACCGGACGGCGCGCCCGGCAGCATCCGACTGTATGCCGTGACATCGTGAACCGCGGCCACCGCGTGGAAAATCACGGACATTCGCACTCCAACGCGTTTTCCTTGTTTGGTCCTGCACGCATGAAGACCGACATCGCGACAGCACAAGCGATCCTGAGCGACATCACCGGCCAGGCTCCGCACTTCTTTCGCGCCACCGCCGGCTTGCGCAATCCGTTTCTCGAGCCTGTACTGGCACAGTTCGACCTGCACCTGGCCGCCTGGACACGGCGCGGATTCGATACCCGACAATCCCGCGCTGACATCGTGCTGCAACGCCTGAGCCATCGACTGGCCGCAGGCGATGTACTGCTGATCCATGACGGTAACGCAGCGCGAACGGCAGCCGGGCAAGCAGTCATCCTCGAGGTGTTGCCACGGCTGTTGCGCACTTGCGCGCAGCACCATCTCACGCCGGTGACACTGGCCGAATCTTGCATCGAATGACGAATGCATTTCCAAAAGCACTGATCGACGTGGCCAGCCAGTCGTGCAGGCAGTCCGCCCGATTTGCTTGCTGCTACGCCCGGGACAAGCGGTCGCCGAATCCGTTCCGAACCGTTCGGCAGCGCAGTCTGTTTCCGGCACAGGGAGCGCCATCTCGATCCGGAATGCGGGCAGGGAAGCCGGTTTTCCCTGTCGCTCCTGCCATGTGGCCGACCGCGTGGCGAGCTTCCTGCGCGGCCACCGCTTGTCACGCCGGCATTGCCGGCCATTGGGAGAATGGGTGACTCTTTTACAGAGTTTGGGATTTGAGGTAGAACCCCATCTGATGAGCGGCGGAAAGCCGTTTGCCAACACCGTGCAGGTGTGCCGCGTACCTGTCTAGATTCTGTACTCTTATTGCCATTATCGTGATGCCGCTGCTGCTTTCTGCCTATACCGCTACCACTTGCCTTGGCCGTGGCCTGGAGCCCTTGCGTACCGCGATGAAAACCGGGCGCACCGGGTTGGCGCCTTGTGCGTTCGAAACCGTCCGGATCAATACCTGGGTCGGTGAAGTGGCAGGCGTTGACGAACAAGCCCTGCCGGCGGCATTGCGAGCCTATGACTGCCGCAACAATCGCCTGACGATGATGGGCCTGGAGACCGATGGTTTCGCGGACCGGATACGTGAAGCGGTCGCGCGCTACGGCTCGCATCGGGTAGGCGTGTTTCTGGGCACCAGCACTGCAGGGATTTTGCAGACCGAACTTGCGTACCGGCGTCGCGATGCAGTGACGGGGGCGTTACCTGACGATTTCAACTATCGGACTACGCACAATTCGTTTTCGCTGGTGGAGTTCACCCGTGCCTATTTTGGCATCGCGGGAGTATCCATGACGATTTCCACCGCATGTTCGTCGAGCGCCAAGGTGTTCGCGGCCGCAGCGCGGCAACTTGCACTCGGCACAATCGATGCAGCGATCGTGGGAGGCGTGGATACACTGTGCCTTACCACCCTGTACGGCTTCGCCTCGTTGCAATTGACTTCGGCACAACCATGTCGCCCTTATGACGCGCATCGCGACGGCATTTCGATCAGTGAGGCCGCCGCGTTCGCGCTACTGGAACGGCCGACAGAAAATCCGCCGGATGGGGTGTATCTGCGCGGCGCAGGCGAATCCAGCGATGCGTATCACATGTCAGCCCCCCACCCCGAAGGACTGGGCGCGCAGCGCGCGATGGAAGCGGCATTAAGGTCTGCCCGTTTGCAGGCGCATGAGATTGACTACGTCAATTTGCATGGCACTTCCACGCCGGCCAACGATGCCGCAGAAGGCAAAGCGATGGCTGCCGTGTTCGGGGATCAGGTCCCGTGTAATTCCACGAAGGGCGCAACCGGTCATTCACTAGGTGCCGCCGGTGCTGTCGAAGCAGTGATTTGCGCACTGGCGATCAGTGAAAGCCAGTTGCCGGGCAGTCCGGGGACGCAGGTCATCGATCCCGGCATCACTGTCAATTACCAGATGGCGCCACGCGTTGCGCCCGTACGCTACGCCCTGAGCAATTCGTTTGGCTTTGGCGGCAGCAACTGCAGCCTGATCTTCGGAGCCAGCGCATGAACACCGCGATGTCACAAACGACGCTGCACGTTTGGGTCGACGGCGTGGGTGTCATCGCCCCCGGCTTGCCTGATTGGCCAACTGCCGGCGCTGTTTTGTGCGGCGAGCACGCATTGGCGGCCGCGCCCAGCGTGTTGCCCGTGCCTCAGTTACTGCCGGCCGCAGAGCGCCGTCGTGCCAGCCGCGTCGTCAAACTGGCATTGGCATTGGGCATCGATGCCGCGGCACATGCACAATGCGATACCGCAACGCTCACTACCGTCTTTGCTGCGTCGGGTGCGGACGGCCACAATTGCCACGCACTCTGTGAACAGCTGGCTACTGACGATCGGCAGATCTCTCCGACTCGCTTTCACAATTCAGTGCATAACGCAGCAGCTGGCTACTGGGGAATTGCCACCCGTTCCATGGCGCCGTGCCAGGTACTGTGCGCGTACGACGCCAGCTTCGGGGCTGGCTTGCTGGATGCCGCAGCACAGGCACAGTACGATGGCGAACCGGTATTGCTGATTGCCTACGACAGTGAATATCCCGAACCGCTGCACGCCAAGCGCGACACCCCTGATGCAGCCGGTGTGGCCATGGTGCTGCGAGCTGAACGTAGCGAACATTCACTGGCAGCATTGAGAATTTCATTCGGCTCGGAGTCAGCCACCTCCATGGCGGACTCAGGCCTTGAGTTCCTGCGACAGCACATACCGGCATTGCGCAGCCTGCCGCTGCTGCAACTGCTGGCGCAGCGTCAGGCGCGCACAGTTTGCCTTGATTACCTGCCGCCCATGCAGTTGCGAATCGATGTTCTGCCATGCTGAACCGTGAATCGATCGCGGCCCGCATTCCGCACCAGGGCAACATGTGCCTGTTGGATCAGGTGCAGTATTGGGATGAGCATGTCATTCGCTGTGTTGCAACCAGCCATACGGACATCAGCAATCCCTTGCGTTCCCATGGGCGTCTCGGGATCGCAGCCGGCATTGAATATGCAGCGCAAGCCATGGCCGTGCACGGCGCCTTGCTGGCCGGCTCGGCAGGCTCGACCGGCGCCCCCCAGCCCGGCTATCTGGGCAGTGTGAGAGGCATGCGCGCCAATGTGGTGAGGCTGGATGACTTGCCCGAGCCCCTTCAGGTGCGGGCACAGCGCCTGTCAGGGGACGACAAACTCATTCTTTACAGTTTTGAAGTGATCCACCGGGAGCATTGCGTGCTGCAAGGCCGCGCATCCGTGGTGATCGACATATCGGGAATCTCAGGGAGCCATTCATGAAAAAGGCGCTGGTCACGGGGGGCAGCGGCGGCATCGGCGCCGCCATTTGCACCCGGCTGGCAGCAGACGGATTGCATGTGCTGGTGCACGCGAATCGTCATCAGTCCAAAGCACAGCAAGTCGTCGACAGTATTGTGGCCGCTGGCGGCAGCGCGGCCGCCGTGACATTCGACGTGACCGATCGCGAGGCGACGGCACGGGCGCTTGACCGTGTGCTCGAAGACGGACCAGTGCAGGTGCTGGTGAACAATGCCGGCATTCACGACGACGTCGTTTTTCCTGGCATGACCGGCGAGCAGTGGGATAGCGTCTTGGCTGTCTCCCTGAACGGATTTTTCAATGTCACGCAGCCACTGACCATGCCGATGATGCGCACCCGGTGGGGGCGGATCGTCAACATTTCCTCAGCTGCGGCGATTGCAGGCAACCGGGGGCAGGTCAATTACTCGGCGGCCAAGGGGGCACTGCATGCAGCCAGCAAGTCCCTCGCGCTCGAGCTGGCCAGCCGCGGGGTGACCGTCAACGTGGTGGCACCCGGCATCATTGCCACGGACATGATCGAAGGCGCGTTTGATGCAGAGGCCATCAAGCGGATCGTGCCCATGCAGCGCGCCGGTCGAGCCGAAGAGGTCGCCGATCTGGTGGCGTTCCTCGCCTCAGACCAAGCTACCTACATTTCCGGCCAGGTCATTTCCATTAACGGCGCGATGATCTGACGGCGACGTGCGCTGGCGCACGATCGCCGCGCCGCGCAAGGCGCTTTAACGGTCTGGCTGTCGATCACGGCGGCCGTCGGTTGATCTTCACGCCCTTGCACCTGTTGATCGAGCATCAGCGGCACATCATGAATGACCTGGAACAGGAAGCTGCGCACCAGTCGACGGAACCACCAATAGACCGTCTGCCAAGGCGGAAAGTGGATGGGCAGCATCCGTCATTCGCGGCCCGACCGCACCAGATAGCGAATGGCGTTGAGTACTGCGCGCAGATCGGTGACGCGATGGCGTCCGCGCAGGGCGGGCTTGGGCAAGCGTGGTGCGATGAATCCCCGCTCCGCATCCGTCAAGTCGCTCGGGTAACGCTTGCGGGGCACACTGCGCGCCGCCTGACGGGCACGCGTTGGCTCGTTCCACATGATGCCCTCCGGTCCAAATCACCGTTGGACATTGCCGACCAAACAAAGACCGAATTTTCAAACAGACACTTAGCAATCTCAAGCTGCAGCGCATGCAGCTCGCTCGCGATATCGGCTCCCCAGCGCTACGTAATGCCGATGCAGCACATCGGCTTTCGGCCGTATGCCCTTCCCATGTACTGATACCCGACGAACGGCAGTTTGCGGACGCCAACCCCGCTCTGAAGAAAGGATTAGGCGATTCGGGAAAAGTGGTGTACTGTCCGCCTGCACTTCATCAAGTTGATCACCGTAGGTCTCTTTCCTGTTTGGCTCCGCTCCGGAGCGATTCCCGTCTGACTCCCCCGTTTTTCCTTGTCTGATGTGCTTGCGGCAAACGCTCGACTTCGTCATGCGTCGCCATCCAACATCCTTCTACAACTAAGGAAAAATGCTATGAGCAACCAAACCGGTACCGTCAAATGGTTCAACGACTCCAAGGGCTTCGGCTTCATCACGCCTGACGCAGGCGGCGCTGACCTGTTCGTTCACTTTCAAGACATCGTGAGCAATGGCTTCAAGAGCCTTGCCGAGAACCAGCGCGTGAGCTTCGTCAAGGGCAACGGCCCCAAAGGCGAAAAAGCGACTGCCGTTCAGGCAATCTAAGAATTCAGCATCGCACGGTCGCCGTGCGGCTAGCAGCGCGAACCATGCCACTTGGCAGATAGCCAAGGTTGTGGGAAGCGTGAGGGACACCATGCAGATAGCATGGGTTCTGAGTGTGACTGAATGACCCGCTCTTGTAGCGGGTTTTTTATTGCTTAGTGCCGGTCACTTCGCAGCGTTGCTTGAATCAGTTCCAGCGACTCAGCCACGTGCGCCACACCCAGCGCTACGTAATACCGATGCAGCACATCGGTCTTCGGCGCGGGATGGCTCAGGATCCGACGCATCACCGCATCGCTCACCCCAATTGGCTGACCGACGGTTGCCACCAGTTTGCGCAGGTCATGCAGCATGAAGAGAGGAGGCGGACCTGCCGCCCCTTGACGCTGGTCGCAATCAGGAACGTGCGATGCCGCTTGTTGGCGCGCACCGCAAAACCGCACAGAAGTCGGTCCCGAAAGATGCGCCCGTCGGCGGCGGTGAGTCGTTCAAGCAGGGATTCGGTGAGCGTTATAATCACGGGTTTTCAGGACCAAACGAGGACAAAGGCTTGCGTTTTCGCGCTGCCGACTCTCGTTAGCGATCTCACCACCCCGCGACACCAAGCCGCGGGTCCGGCACTTCGACGATGCCCACGTTGGGTTCGATGTGCCTTATAAATCAAGGACTTCCATGAGTTTGAAATGCGGAATTGTCG